>JAEZAA010000138.1 GCA_023430625.1 Pseudomonadota bacterium | reverse complement strand
GGCTTACCGCGCCCGCTGCCACGTTTCCGCCAGATCTGCTCGGGATCTGCGGAAAAGCGCTAAAGATCTTCGGTTTCGCTACGTGGACTGGGACCGTAGTGACAGAGCCCATACCACTGACAGAGCCAAGACTTCATCTGCTGGATTTCCTGGATTTGGGCGACCACGATTTGCTCGCACAGGTTTTTTAGTGGGTCATGGTACGCGCGTGCCACGCACTGGGAGGCCCGGATCACCGCCTTCCAGTGGTGACGAGTCATGCTTTTCAGGAAGGTGTCCTCGAACTCGGCCGGCGGCAGTGCCGCCATCCGCTCCATCCGCTGCATGTCGCCGCGGGTCATGTCCGGGACGTAGCTCACGCCGTACCAGTCACTCAACCAGGATCGCATCGTCATGATTTCCTGCTGCTGGGTGGTCTGAATCGTCAGACAGAGCGACCGGAGTTCCTCATGCAGCGCCTTGGCCTGGCACATTTCCGCCATCATGATGGCCATCTGGTGATGATCGATCATGTTGGTCATGAAGCGGACCTCGTACTTTGCCACCGACTTGCGAGGAGCAGGCTCGTCGGCAAAGGCCGGTACCGTTGTACCGACCAGCAGAGCCAATGGCAGCAGAAAAAGAGACAGCATCCGGTGCCAACGGCCGGTACTGAACACCGGCCAAGCCCGGGCAGTGTCGAAATAGCGAGTAGTTTCCATCTGGATTTTCCTTGTTGTTGAAGAAAATCACTGAGCGGACCATCCGCCCAGCCTTGTGCAACAGCCTGGGTACCGCCGCAGGCTGTTGAACCCGGGGGTTCCTAGGGACGGCCACAGGTTCTGGAATGGGGCCTGCAAGGTATACGTCGGAAAGTCCCTGATTGAGACCGTGGCACCGCCGCGCTAGGCGCGCACGAACTGAGGGGGATGTTGGGGCTGATCAAGGTCAACGCTGGTAAAGAAGGAGGGGGTGTCGGCCCCATAGCGACAGGCCGAATTCGGCGCGATCAGGCTTGGCTCTGCCGTCGACATCGCGGGCGAGGTGCAAAAACCGCAGAGGGAGCAGTTGCTCGTTCGTTTATGGAGAGAGGAATGGGTCTCGCCGTGATCGTGATGAGCATGATCCGCGTCCGCATGTTCGGCGTGGGTTGACGCGGCGGCCGGTGGCTCATCGCAGGACGCATGGGCGAAGCTCGGTATTCCCATCAGTGGGAGCGCAATGATCAGAAGTGTCGCCAGCGTTTTCTGAAAGATGATTCTCAACACGCCGTGTATCCTTGCCGTCCATGGGTGGCAGACGCTGAGGGGAAATCTGAGCGGCTGTCATTGGCCAACTGCTATAAAGGGCGTAGTGGCATTAAGTGTAGAGATGCGGGATCCGGTTCCAAAGTCATGCGGGCAGAATACGGAACCCCGCCGGCCAGTCGTGCCGAGGCACCAGGGCGAGCCCCCAGGCAGAGTGCTAAGCCAGAAGGGCTTAGCAATGTCATTCGGTGCGCCAATCGCCATTTAGCCTTCCCGAGTCCGGTTTCCGCGCTTGCTCGCATCAGTTTGCAGTAGCTGCGCTTGGAGTTGTAGATCGGCCTTTTCCTGCAGCAAGAACCGGCTTTCATCGAGGAGTTGAGTAATCCGATCCTCCGCTTTGGTCAATTTCGCCTCCAAAGCCTGCATTTGCTGCTCTTGCTGGGCCTTGAACGCCTCCTGCTGGTCCCTCAGAGCACGCAGCTCGGCGAGATCAGCTGCGTCCCGCAGACGCTCCTCCTGGAGCGACTGCAACTGGGGTTGCAGCTCTTCAAGCAACTGCCGGTGGCGCTGGAGTTCCGGCTGGAGGTGATCCACTTCAACTTGCCGTTCCACATTCAGCCGCTCCAGCTGCTGATTACGAGTCCGGAGCTGGCGGGCCTCGGACTCGGCGGCATGGCGTGCGGTGATTTCCGCAGTCAAACGCCGGTTCAAGTCGTCTCGCGCCGCCTGCCACTCCGATTTGAGCTGCTGGACATGTTCCCTCTCCAAGCGGCGCTCTTCGGCCACGGCCTGCTGATAGTGTTCCGCGCTGTCACGGGCCCGGCGGAGTTCCTGCTTGAGATCGGCTGCGGCAGCCTGGGCATCAGTCAATCGCGCCCGGAGCTCTGTCAGCTCGACACCCTGCGTGGCTGCGTTCGTCCGCTCTCGGCTCAGAACCTCGGTTAACTGCTGACGCGCCTCCTTTACGGTGGTGTGATCCGTCTCCAGCGCTTGATAGCGCTGCTGCAGGTCAGACAACGCCCGCTGGCTATCGGTTACCTGCTGACGCAGGGCGGCTTCCGTGGCCGCAAACTCCTGCCGCGCGGTCTCAATTTGAAGCACCGCCGATTGCTGTACTTGGTCATGTAGGCCTTTCACCGCTTGGAGAAGGCTAGCCGGTAACCCTTGGCCGGTGCCGGAGGTTTCCCGTTGCTCTTTCCAGCGTTTGAGGAGGGGCGCTAATGTGCTTTTCGAGCCGGTGCCCAAGCGTTCGCGGACCCGGTCGATGGTGGGCTCCAACCCTATTTCCTGTAAGGCGTCTGCCGCCTGTGCAACGTCGTAATAGCGAACTCCTGTGCGAGCCATAGGGATGCCCTCTGATTTTTAAGTACCGTATTATGTAGTATGTAATAATACGTTATTTCATGTTCCCGTGGTAGCCTAGTTGCTCTCTGTAATAACCATCGATAAACTGTCTTATCGTCGGTTAGAGCATTATTAGGTAAAATTGCGTTCTGTAATCGGGGTACAGAAGCCGGTTTACAGCCACAGGGGAGAAAGCCACCATGGCCAGGACCGAAAACAACACCAATCCGCCGGCGCTGCCGCCCGAAGCGGTCCTACCTACGACTGCCGATAACGAACTGCAGGAGCGACACCGCCGCTACCTGCAGGCAGCGACCTCCGATAACACCCGCCGCACCTACCGCTCGGCCATCCGCCAGTTCGAGCGCTGGGGCGGACACCTGCCGACGGATCGAGATACCCTGATCCGCTATCTGCTCGATCACGCGGACACGCGCAACACCCGCACATTGGACGTGCATCTGACGGCGCTCAGCCAGTGGCACCGGTTCCAGGGCTTTGCGGACCCGGCTCAGGACCCCACCGTGCGCAAGACCCTGGAAGGCATGCGCCGGGTGCACGGCCAACCCAAGCGCAAGGCGAAAGCCCTGCGGCTGGAACACCTCGCCGCCATGCTCGCCTGGCTCAACACCCAGCCAGACCACCTGAAAAAGGTCCGCGATTTGGCCCTGGTGCAGGTTGGATTCTTCGGCGCCTTTCGGCGCAGCGAACTAGTGGCAATCCGGGTTGAGGATTTGGTGTGGGAGCCGGAGGGCGTCATCATCAAGCTGCCGCGCTCCAAGACCGATCAGCAAGGAGAAGGTCTTCAGCGGGCGTTGCCAAGGGGATTCGGCCAGATCTGTCCGGTGCGCGCGCTCAAGACCTGGCTAAAGACTGCCGGCATCGAGGCCGGTCCGGTGTTCCGGCCGATCAGCCGCTGGCATAAACTTCAATACCGGACGCTGCGGCCCGCCGCCATCAACGACCTGCTCAAGTCCCTGGGCGAGGCCTGCGGCTTCGATTTCGTTCCGGAGCTGAGTAGCCACAGCTTTCGCCGGGGGCTCAGCACCAGCTCGGCGCGGGAAAACCTGGACTTTGAGACCATCAAGAAGCAAGGCGGCTGGAAGAACGACGCCACCGTACGAGAGTACATCGACGAGGGGCGCAGGTTTGCTGATAATGTGGCCACGGTGCTGATGGCTGAGCTGGAGCGCCTCGTTACCACAGATTCTACGCACCCTTAGCCCTGGAGCGACGACGATGAGCACCAAGATTTCAATTGCCTCAGGCGAGACCTTTCATTTCTACGAAGAATTGTCCTTCCAGGCTCAGATCAAAGAAGTCTTTCTCCAGATGGATAACCCGATCGGGGCGACGATCGAGAAGGACTTCTTCAGCCAGCAGCTCACTGCCACCTTGGCTATACCGGCCGACATCATGGATCAAATCGCCATAGCTTGGATCAAAAAGCGGAGACTCCAAGGCGCTGCGGGCGGCCCGGTCGGAAACGAGTGGGGTAGCCCGGATTGTTCTTACGAGTAAGCAAATACCATCTACGGAACTGCTTGAAAACCTTTCTGTAAGAGCTCGTTACGAGAGAAGTGACTGTTCTTGTCCATGCATTGTGGCCGCACCTCTTAAAGGTTGGCACTTTTCGCACGTTCGAGCGTACTGGTCCAACGTCACAGACGCTCAACGAGAATTTGGCACTTTTTGCAGCTTCGTGGTAATAAGTGCGGTCACGTAAGGACGGAACGGCGGACCGACGTAAAGGTCCCGCAGTGCTCGCTTCTGCACATTGGTATACGAAATGTGCTGTGGCACATGCGAACGAGCGCCAGGCGGTTTGATGGGGAATAGAATAGCTAATATGCAGATAACGAAACTTATTGCTAGAGGATCAGAGATGAGTAACTCCGCTAATAAACGAAGAAGGCAACTGCGAGGTGCGGTGAGCAGCGCTGTAGCGGACTACGCTATGATTGAAGATGGCGATAAAATTATGGCCTGCATATCTGGAGGGAAAGACTCCTTTGTAATGCTGGACTCTTTGCTCCATTTGCAACGCGTGGCTCCGGTTCACTTTGACGTTGTGGCTGTGAATCTGGATCAGAAGCAACCAGGGTTTCCAGCACATGTTCTGCCTGAGTATTTCAGCTCGATAGGCGTTGACTACTTCATTATCGATAAGGACACGTACTCAATCGTAAAGCAGAAAGTTCCAGAAGGTAAAACCACATGCGCCCTCTGCTCAAGACTGAGAAGGGGCTCTTTATATGGGTTTGCAGATGAGATTGGTGCGACCAAGATAGCGTTGGGCCATCACATGGATGATATTGTTGAAACCCTATTCCTGAACATGTTCTTCCAAGGGCAGCTCAAGGCCATGCCTCCAAAGTTGCTAAGCGACGATAAGAGGAACATCGTTATTCGGCCTCTCGCCTATTGCCGAGAAAAGGACATAGAAAAGGTTGCTGCGGACATGGCTGTCCCGATTATCCCGTGCAACCTATGCGGTTCTCAGGAGAATCTTCAGAGGAAGAAGATCAAAGCGATGATCGCCGAATGGGACGTTCAGAACCCTGGGTGTGTAGAGAATATTTTTCACAGCATCCAAAATGTAGGCCCCTCTCAACTTGCCGATGCAAATCTTTTCGATTTCGTGGGACTCGCAATTGATCGTTCCATGGCAAGGCCAGAAGCCCCATTTGGTGGGGTGACAGTTTCGTCATGTGGGGGAAGTGAGGGCAATGGAATGGCATCGATAATTGTAAAGGTTTGACCTACCATCTTCGATGGAGGGTGTTTAAAAAAGCCAAAAAAGCTGCTTTCTTTCCATTTCTGGTGTTTTTTGTAAAGGTGGCAAGGGTAAGAAGGCTTAATGTGTAAGCCTTTTCGCTCACTCTGGGCGAAATAATCCAAGAATATATTGCGTATAAGGGAAGGACTCCTATGCCATGCTCGATATCCTGCTGAACCTGCAGAAGCACGCACCGATCAAGTTTGAGCTGATTGCGGTCAACCTGGACCAGAAACAGCCCGGGTTTCCCGAAGAGGTTCTGCCCAATTACCTGACAGAGCTGGGCATCGAGTTCCATATCATCGAACGGGATACCTACAGCATCGTGAAGGACAAGGTGCCGGAAGGTAAAACCACCTGTGGATTATGCTCCCGGCTGCGGCGCGGCATTCTGTATGATTTCGCGGTTGAACATAAGTGCACCAAGATCGCGTTGGGGCATCATCGCGAGGATATTCTCGAAACCTTGTTCCTCAACATGTTCTATGGCGGAAAAATGAAGGCGATGCCGCCCAAATTGCGTAGCGATGACGGCCGCAACGTGGTGATCCGCCCCATGGCTTACTGTCGGGAGAAGGACATCGAGCGCTATGCGCGGATGAAGGAGTTTCCGATCATTCCGTGCAATCTGTGCGGCTCCCAGGAAGACCTTCAGCGCCAGAATATCAAAGTGATGCTGCAGGCCTGGGATAAGCAGTCGCCAGGGCGCATCGAGAACATGTTCCGTGCCTTACAGAATGTGGTGCCGTCTCATCTGGCGGATACCAGTCTGTTTGATTTCGAGCGTCTGGAATCGACCGAGCCGGTGGACCGGTTTGATCGTCTGGATGTGGTCAACCTGTAGCGCCAAACCGCTGCTTTCCATACCGGGTCTGCACGAATAGAGCGGGAAGAATAGAGAGCGAAGGGAACTTAGCCGTGCCAGACTGGTAAGGTCCAGAGGCCAAAGCCGATCAGCATGATGCCGGCGAGGCCTCGAACCGAACGGGAGCGCTGGATGGAGGCAATCTGGCGGGCCAGATAGCCGGTGGCTAGGACGGCCGGCAGTGTGCCAACTCCAAAACTCGTCATGAGCAGAGCAGCTTCTCCGATATTGGCGGCGCTCGCCGACCAGATCAGAACGCTGTATACCAGTCCGCAGGGGAGCCAGCCCCAGACCGTGCCAAGTGCAAGCGCCTGCAAAGGGCTTTGCACCGGCAACAATTTTCGGCTGAGAGGCTGCAGGTAGCGCCAAAGGTAGCGGCCGGCGGCTTCAATTCGGGTCAGTCCCGCCCACCAGTTCGCAAGATAAAGTCCGAGGGCAATCAACATCAATCCTGCGGCCCAGCGCAGCCCTGAGCCCAGTGCATGGTGCTGGCCGGCCAGCCACCAGCCGATGGCTCCCATGATGGCGCCAGCGAGGGTGTAACTTAAAATGCGGCCGAGGTTGTAACTCAGGAGCAGAGGCGTGAGGCGCACGAAAGTGCGCTTTTCCGGCGGGATGGCAAGCGTGAGCGCACCCATGATGCCGCCACACATGCCAATGCAGTGAGCTCCCCCAAGCAGTCCAACGATAAAGGCCGAGAGGAAACTGACCGGCTCTGTCATTTTGCTTCGTCGTGGGACTGGTCTTGATCGTCCTGTGATTTCTTACGCCCAGCCTGCTGGGGAATCATGCGCTCATCGTCATCGTACAGGATGCTGTGGGCCGGGCCTTCCAGATCATCATACTGGCCGCTCTTGACCGCCCAGGAAAAGACCCAGATACAGAGGCCAATCAGCAGGATTGATAGCGGTACCATGACCAGAAAGATTTCCATGGCTGTGTCCTCTCGTCAGGAAGTGGCCGTGTTCGCCAAACGCGCGGGCGTTCCGGCGAGGAGGTTGGGGCGGCGATTGAGGCGCAAGGCGTTCAGGGCGACGACCAGCGAACTCACCGACATGCCGATTGCGGCTTGCCAGGGTTCAACCTGACCCATCGCAGCCAGCGGTAACGCCAGGACATTATACAACAGGGCCCAGCCCAGGTTTTGGCGGATGATGGCCCGAGTCCGGCGCGCCGTGGCAAGTGCCGACGCCAAGCCGAGCAGGTTCCCGGACAGCAGGATCGCATCCGCGTTGATCCGGGTGAGGTCACTGGCGTTGTTCATGGCGATGGACAGCTGGGCGCCAGCCATACCCGGCACATCATTGATGCCGTCACCGACCATGACGACCTGCTCCCCTGCAGCCTGCAGTTCCTGCAAATACTGAAGCTTGTCTTCCGGCGAGCAGCCGCCTTGCACGTGATCCATGCCAAGTTGCTGCCCAACCTGCGTCACCATCGTTGAACGGTCGCCGCTCAGAATCATGAGCTTGAGGCCTAGTTGGCGAAGGGCGTCCATCGCCTCATAGCTCTCTGATCGTAGACGGTCATTCAGCCGAAACCAGGCCCGTACGTTCTGCTGATCCGCCAGCGCAATCCAGTGCCCGGGCGTTTCCGGTGCCTGCCATTGGCCCTGCGCACGATCGGCCAGGGCAAACTCGGCCACACCGATGCGCAACCGCTCGCCGTTCACCAGGCCTTCAAGCCCCAGGCCGGGGTAGGCCTGGACGTCTTGTGCGAATTCGCTGGCGTAGGGGCGAAATGCCGCTGCGATTGGATGTGCGGAGTGTCGTTCCAAGGCGGCCGCCTGAGCCAGTACTTCTTCCCGGCTATAGGGGCCACTCGGAATTACCTCTTCAATGACCAGACGGCCTTCGGTGAGCGTGCCTGTTTTATCGAATACCAGCGTTGTGGCGCCGGCTAATCCCTCCAGCACGTGGGAGCGCGTGATCAGGAATCCTTTCTGCTGCAGGGCGGTTGTAGCCGCGGTCAAGGCGGTTGGCGTGGCCAGCGAGAGGGCACAAGGGCAGGTGACCACCAGTACCGAGAGCACGATGCGAAAGGCCAGTGCGGGATCCTGCTGCCACCAGTACCAGCCAATGACCAGGCAGATGATCAGGATGCCGGCAATGAAATAGCCAGCGATGCGATTGGCCAGCTGTGCCACCGGCGGCCGGTCACGCCCGGCGCGCTCCATGATGCGGCGGATGGCGGATAGCTGGGTATCTTCCCCAACAGCGGTAATTTCAAGCACCAGGGGCGTTTCGATGTTCACGGTCCCGCCAATCAGCGTATCGCCAGGTTGCTTGTTGACCGGAAGGTACTCACCGGTTAATGCCGCCTCATCGATACTGCTGTGGCCCTCTCGAATGATGCCGTCGGCCGGGATGATCTCGCCTGGTTTTACCCGTACCAGATCCCCTTTCTGCAAATCTTTGACTGCTACCGCCTGTTCAACGCCCTTGACAATGCGAATGGCGCTGGCGGGCAGGCCATGCAACAGGCGGGATGTACTGAGGCTGCTGCGCTGGCGCACTTTGCGTTCGATGTAACGGCTAAGCAGGAGCAGGAAGGTGAACATGCAGACGGACTCGTAATACACCTCGCGTCCGCCGAAGAGGGTGACCCAGAGACTGGCTAGGAATGCGAGCCAGAGGGCGAGGGCGACCGGTACGTCCATGGTGAGGCTGCGCAGCTTGAGATCGCGCAGGGCTGCCTGGGTAAAGGGATTGGCAGCGTATAGGATCACTGGGATCGTGAGTACCAGGCTGAACCAGCGAAACAGCTGGATCATAGAGCCGGAGATGTCCTCGATCAGGTGCAGATACAGGGGGATGGCGAACATCATGCTCTGCATCATGCCGAAACCGGCGACGCAGATCCGGATCAGCATCTGCTTATTGAGCTTTTCCTGCAGTTGCTGCTCCCGGTCGGGATGATATGGATAGGCTTCATAGCCAATTTCGTGCAACTGACGTAGGAATGTTCCCAGCGCAAGTTGCGTTGGATCCCAAGTCAGCAGCGCCCGATGGGTGGAATGGTTGACCTGAAAGCTCTGGACACCCGGTTGCTCCGCAGCAAAACGCTCCAGCAGCCAGATACAGGCGGCACAGGTGATGCCTCCGATGATCAGGGTGCATTCGCTCTGATCGGGAGCAATACGGCGGACGAAATCCTGCTGGATGTCGTCGCGATCGAACAGGGCAAGTTCCCGTTGTTTGGTTTCGGGCAGTTCCACGGGGGTTGCCGCCGCAGCGGTGCGATGACGGTAAAAATCACCCAGGCCGCCACCGACAATGGCTTCGGCCACCGCTCGACAGCCATGACAACACATAGCCACGTCCTGATCGCCAATGCGTGCCTGGATATGGACTCCAGCAGGAACCGGCGCACCGCAATGGTAGCAGGAGGTGGTCAGATCGGGTTCCATCATCAGGGACTGTCGGTGCCACCGACGATGATGGCATCTTCACGAGGCAGGTGAACTTGACCTTTCAGGCGCCAGAGTTCCTGGTCGTCGAGCAGGTCGAAATACCAGCGCCCGCTCAATGGTTGCGGCAGGGTACCTTCGAACTGGAGTGGTCCGACCTGGGCCAGCTGAACGCTCGTATCCTGACCGGCCAGCGTGGGGTGGAACAGCTTGAATGTGAGAAATTCGGGCGCAATGGATTCATTGGCGCTCACGCGAACATCCACCCGTTGATCGTCGAGAAACTGAATTTCGGCAGTGAGGCCAAGATCCTTGGCAAACTGATCCTTACCGAGCGCTTCGTTGATTCCCAGTCCTTCCTTGTAGTAGTTGTCGACTACAACCGTATCCTGGCCATTGATCGCCACTGTCAGCATGATCATGCTGAGAATGACCGAGGTAATGGGCACGGACAGCAGCGCCCAGGGCCAGAACTGGCGGTACCAAGGCTTTTGGAGTTGGGACGGCGTAATCGACATCTGAATATCCTATGCGTGGGGAGGCGGCTTACGCCAGCCTCCCGAGACCAGGTTAATGCTTGGGTTCAGGCGCGAGGAAACGACTTTCCTTGCTCGCCTGGATGGTACTGTCTTCCTTGGCCGTAATGACGAATTGGATTTCCGTGTTTCGTCCCTGAATATTCTCGGGCGGAACCTCTACCCGAATCGGCACATCCATGACTTCAAAGGGGTACAGCAGTACCGGTACACCCGTTTTCAACTCAGCCCCGGTTAGACCGCGAACCTCCACCTGGAATTCCCGAGTGGCGTCGGCTTTGTTGATGACTTTCAGAACATAGTTGTTCTGGATGTCACCGTCGGCCGTTTCATTGTAGAGGGCACCCCGGTCACGCAGCACGTCCAGCTCCACCGGATGACGGTGGGTGATGGTGTAAACCACCGCACTGATCATACCCAGCAGCAGGGCTGCATAGATCAGGGTCCGTGGGCGCAGATACTTCGAAGGCTTTCCTTCCAGGGCGTTTTCACTGGTGTAGCTAATGAGCCCCTTGGGGTAATCCATTTTTTCCATGATGGAGTCGCAGGCATCGATACAGAGCGCACAGCCAATGCACTCGTACTGGAGGCCGTCGCGGATATCAATCCCGGTCGGGCACACCTGCACGCACATACCACAGTCGATGCAGTCTCCCAGCTCAGCCTGACGTGGGTCGATACCGCGCTTACGACTGCCGCGCGGCTCGCCCCGGTTCGGGTTGTAGGAGACGATCATGGTGTTACGGTCGAACATCACCGACTGGAAGCGCGCATAGGGGCACATGTAGAGACAGACCTGCTCGCGCAACCAGCCTGCATTCAGGTAGGTGGCCAGCGTGAAGAAGGCAATCCAGAAGTACGCCCAGCTGCCGGCATCCAGCGCGAAGAAATCCGGTATCAGCTCACGGATCGGATAGAAATAGCCCACAAAGGTGAGGCCAGTGGCAAATGCAACCAGCAGCCAAAGGCTGTGCTTGATACCTTTGCGGGCGATCTTGTTGGCGTCGGTGGGGCCTTTGTCGAGCTTCATGCGCTGGTTGCGGCTGCCTTCCACGCGCTCTTCGATCCACATGAAGATAAAGGTCCAGACCGTCTGCGGGCAGGTATAACCGCACCAGACCCGTCCAAACAGGGCCGTGACAAAGAACAGGCCGAAGGCGCAGATAATCAGCAGCCAGGACAGCAGCATGAAATCCTGGGGAAAGAAGGTTTCACCAAAGAGGTGGAACTGGCGACCCGGCAGGTCAAAGTAGACGATCTGCTGGCCGTTGACGTTGATCCAGCAAAACGCAAAGTACATGCCCATCAACAGCCAGAGCGAGACTGTTCGGATGCGCTGAAAGAAGCCCTTGATCTCCTTGACGTAGATCTTTTCCCGGCTGGCATAGAGGTCAACCGCCTTGGGTTGTTCCGCTGCCGGATCAATCTGGTGCACAGGAATTTTCTGGTTCATACGCTTCTCTTCTTAATCAGGCTAGCGATAACGCCGGGAAGCAGCACTATGGCTAGGCCGACTAGAAGGGGACGCGAACCCGAGTTCGCGTCCCACGCAGGGAAGTGCGGTTAGTTCTTATTGGAGAGGCTGTAAACGTAAGCTGCCAGCAGGTGGATCTTTTCCGGGTCGAGCGTGTTCTCGAAGGCCGGCATTTGACCCTTGCGTCCATTGCGGATCGTGAATTCTACCTGTTGCTGGGTGCTGCCGTAGAGCCAAATGTTATCGGTCAGGTTGGGAGCGCCCACCGCCTGATTACCTTCGGCATTTTGTCCATGGCAGGCAAAGCAGGCGCCCTTGCCTTCAAAGACTGCCTTTCCGGCTTCAGCCAGAGCAGGTTTGAAATCTTCGGCGCCTGCCAGGCTGCGTACATAAGACGCTACCTGAGACACTTCCGCATCGGACAAGTTCCCCGCAGCACCGCGTGCCGGCATCATGGCATTGCGTCCACCAGTGATCGTGGTCTTGATGATCTCTGGATCGCCACCATACAGCCAGTCATCGTCGGTCAGGTTGGGGAAGCCCATGGCACCAGTCGCTGAAGATCCATGGCACAGGGCGCAGTTCGTGGCGAACAGACGCTGCCCCATTTTCAGTGCACGCGGGTCTTCGGCCAGCTCGCTAATCGGACGCTGTGCCAGTTCTGCATAGAGCGGGCCGTAGGTCTGATTAGCCAGTTCGACTTCCCGCTGGTGCTGTCCTGCGGACGTCCAGTTCAAGAAGCCTTTGTAGTTGCCCAGTCCAGGATACGCCGCCAGGTAAACCAGCGCGAACAGGATGGTGCCGATGAAGAGGTAGAGCCACCACTTCGGCATGGGGTTGTCGTACTCTTCGATCCCATCGAATGAGTGCCCCATGGTACGTTCGGTTTCGGTGTCGGTGGTCTGGCTCTTACGCGTTGCGTGCAACAGCCACCAGCTGCCAAAGATGGATCCCAGGATGATGACAGAGACCCAAATACTCCAGAAAGTTGTCATTTCTGCTCTTTCTCCGATTCTTTCAGGGAGCGCTCGTTGTTTTCTTCGTCGGCGAACGGAAGGTTCGCCGCTTCGTCAAACTGTGACTTACGTTTACGGCTATAGGCCCAGAGGACGATGCCGATAAAAGCGATCATCACTAGGATCGTTGAGATCCCGCGCACTGTGTTGATATCCATAGCCTTATCGCTTGTTGGTAATGACGGTTCCCAGGTGTTGCAGGTAGGCAACGAGAGCATCGATTTCGCGTTTGCCTTCTACAGCTTCCTTGGCGCCGGCAATATCTTCATCGGAGTAAGGTACGCCCAGCTTGCGCAGTTGCGTCATCTTGGTCGCCGTGTACTTGCCATCCAGAGACTTCTCGAACAGCCAGGGGTAGGACGGCATGATTGACTCCGGCACAACGTTACGCGGGTTGTACAGGTGAGCACGGTGCCAATCGTCACTGTATCGGCCGCCTACACGAGCCAAGTCGGGACCGGTCCGCTTGGAGCCCCAGAGGAAGGGGTGCTCCCAGACGTGTTCGCCGGCCACGGAGTAGTGGCCATAGCGCTCGGTCTCAGCACGGAAGGGGCGCACCATCTGGGTATGGCAGACGTGGCAGCCTTCCCGGATATAAATATCGCGACCTTCAAGTTGCAGGGCTGTGTAGGGCGTGAGGCCTTCCACGGGCTCGTTGGTTTCATCGGCAAAGAAGAGGGGAACGATCTCCACCAGAGCACCGAAGCTTAAAGCGACGATGATCAGTACGATCATGAGCCCAAGGTTCTTTTCTACTACTTCATGATTCATGAGTAACTCCTAACAGGCTCTTAGGTAGCAGCGTGCGCGACGTTGTCGAGCGCAACGGCATTGCGTTGGCGTACGGTCATCCACACGTTGTAGGCCATGATCAACATGCCGGTGAGGAAGATTGCGCCGCCCACCATCCGTACGACGTAGCCGTGGTGG
Source organism: Pseudomonadota bacterium (assembly GCA_023430625.1). Lineage (GTDB taxonomy): Bacteria > Pseudomonadota > Gammaproteobacteria > Pseudomonadales > Oleiphilaceae > JAEZAA01. Next base: position 26,616 of record JAEZAA010000138.1, on the reverse strand, counting down.
CTGGCTTGGACTGACTCGACAAAGCTATAGGTCAGCGTGCCGTCGGTGTTCACCGCGCGCCACATCAGGCCCTGCATGATGCCGTTGACCCACATGGCAGCGATGTAGAACACGGTACCGATGGTCGCCAGCCAAAAGTGAGCATTGATCAGAGCGGTGCTGTACATTTCCTTGAGTCCGAACAGGCGCGGAATCAGGTGGTAGATGGCGCCGATGGTGATCATGGCAACCCAGCCCAGTGCACCGGCATGTACGTGACCAATGGTCCAGTCGGTGTTGTGGGAAAGGGCGTTAACCGTCTTGATGGACATCATCGGGCCTTCGAAGGTGGACATGCCGTAGAACGACAGGGAAACCACCAGGAAGCGCAGGATCGGATCAGTCCGCAGTTTGTGCCAGGCACCAGACAGCGACATCATGCCGTTGATCATGCCACCCCAGGAGGGCGCGAGCAGAATCAGGGACATGACCATACCAGCCGATTGAGCCCAGTCGGGGAGGGCGCTGTAGTGCAAGTGGTGCGCGCCGGCCCAGACGTAGATGGAAATCAGTGCCCAGAAGTGAACGATGGACAGGCGATAGGAGTAAACTGGACGCTCAGCCTGCTTCGGCACGAAGTAGTACATGATGCCGAGGAAGCCCGCGGTCAGGAAGAAACCGACGGCGTTGTGGCCGTACCACCACTGGACCATGGCGTCGATGGCGCCTGGATAGATCGAGTAGGACTTCATCCAGCTGACGGGAATCGACAGGCTGTTACCAATGTGCAGGAACGCGATCTGGATGATGAATGCACCAAAGAACCAGTTTGCAACGTAGATGTGCTTGGTCTTGCGCTTGGCGATGGTGCCGAAGAAAACGATGGCGTAGGTAATCCAGACGGCGGCGATGAGGATGTCAATCGGCCACTCCAGTTCCGCATATTCCTTGGTGGACGTGTAACCCATCGGCAGGGTGATGATGGCGGCAACGATGACTGCCTGCCAGCCCCAGAAAGTAAACGCAGCCAGACCGTCCGAGAACAGGCGGGTTTGCGTCGTCCTTTGCACTACGTAGTAGGACGTTGCGAACAGGGCGCAACCGCCGAATGCAAAGATCACCGCGTTGGTGTGCAAGGGCCGGATGCGGCCGAAGCTAAACCATGCCGTATCGAAGTTCAGTTGGGGCCAAACCAACTGAGCTGCGATCAATACGCCCACCGCCATACCGACGATGCCCCAGACAACTGTCATGATGGCGAACTGGCGCACCACCTTGTAGTTGTACGTTGCGTGATTGGTTACGTTGCTCATGAGAAATACCGAGTCCTGATGTGAAAGTGTTTGCGCGCGCAAGTATCCAAGAATGCCCCTTGCTTTTCAATGACTATTCCGATTTTTGTCGTGCCCTGATGATCTAGATCAACTATGATCGCGGGCCATCCTGAAGTGCTTGAAACAACAAGCGATTTAACGCCCTTAGCGGGAAATTGAAGTGTGTTTTTATTTGAAGGGTTTCGTGGACGGCGAAGAGTGTAGCAAATTTTCGCCAGATTGTGGATAAAAGAAGTCTATTTTTTACATGAATTGGAGTTAGGGGGATGTACCTAGAGAATCTGCCCGCCAACCCCAGGGCTCTGTTCCTGTTTGCCCATGGCGCGGGCGCCCCCATGGACAGTGAGTTCATGGATGCCTTCAGTGCAGGATTGTGCGCACAGGATATCGGTGTGGTCCGCTTTGAATTTCCCTACATGAGGATGCGGCGCGAGGACGGGCGCAAGCGTCCGCCGGACCGCCAACCCCAATTGCTGGACTGCTGGCGTCAGGTGATCAACGACCACAAGGGCCTGGTACCACTATTTATAGGCGGTAAATCCATGGGTGGGCGGATGGCCACGATCATTGCCGGAGAGCAGCCACCGGTAAATGGCGTGGTATGCCTGGGTTATCCATTTCATCCGCCGGGTAAGCCTGATCGCTTGCGTACGGAGCATTTCAGCCGGATTCCTGTATCTACGCTGATTCTTCAGGGTGCGCGGGATCCGTTTGGCTCGCTGGGTGAAGTGGCGGCATATGACTTACCCGAGACCCTGGCTGTGGAGTGGTTACCTGGAGGGAACCATGACTGGGTGCCCTTAAAGCGGTCCGGCATCAGCGCACAGGACAACATGAACCGGGCGATCGATCTCGCCGCCACTTTTATGCTCAGGCACGCAACATGAGCTAACGATCAGCACGGACACAGAAAAAGCCGTCACGGCTCGGAGTTACCCGCGTATAATGCGCCCTGGTCCGGGGCTGAACCAGTCTCCAACTTACTTCTTCTTGTGAACGGAAAGCATGTCACCCGATCGTATTCTGTTGTATTGCCGGGCTGGGTTCGAAAGCGAGTGCGCCCAGGAGATTATGGATCTCGCGGTCGAGTCCGGTGGTGCCGGCTATGTGCGCGCCCACAAGGAGACGGGCTATGTGGAGTTTGTTGAAACCATGCCCGGTGCGGCGCTCACAATCCACCGCAATGTACCGTTTGAGCGTCTGGTCTTTGCCCGGCAATGGTTCCTGACCAATGCGCTGATCGAAGACTTGCCCGAGCGTAACCGGGTCGAGCCCCTGGTTGAGCGTTATCATCAGCTGGGTGTGCGGTTTGGGCACTTGTGGATCGAGTCGCCGGATACCAACGAGGGGAAGGAGCTCGCGACCTTCTGCCGCAAATTTACCGCGCCCCTCTCGCAGACAATGAAAAAGGCTCGGCTGCTGTCGGCTAAGTCGGACGAGGCGCTGCCGGTCGGGCATGTGTTTTTTCTCGATTCCAGACGTGCGTTCGTCGGATACCACCTGCCCAAAAACGGCTCAGAACACCAGGGTGGCATCATGCGCCTCAAGTTCCCAGGTGAAGCGCCTAGTCGCTCAACATTGAAACTGGATGAGGCGATCCTGACCTTCCTGTCGGAGGCTGATCGGGAGCGACTGCTGCGACCCAGCGGAAAAGCGGTGGACCTTGGGGCGGCACCTGGCGGCTGGACCTGGCAGTTGGTTCGGCGCGGATTGTTCGTGACGGCCGTGGATAACGGGCCCATGGCGCCAGCCCTGATGGAAACTGGCCAGGTCACCCATAAGCGGGAGGATGGGTTCCGGTTTCAGCCGAAACAACCGGTGGACTGGATGGTGTGCGACATGGTGGAACAGCCTCGCCGTGTCGCTGAGCTGATGGGCGACTGGCTGGCGCAGGGCTGGTGTCGCCAGACTATTTTCAACCTCAAGCTTCCCATGAAGAAGCGCTACGAGGAGCTGCGTAGCTGTCTCAACCGGATTGAGTTGCGCCTGGAGGCGGCAGGGTTGAAATTCCGTCTCAGGGCCCGTCAGCTTTACCATGATCGCGAGGAAGTGACGGTATACGTGGAGTTGATGCCGTAACGAATGTGCGGGCTTTAACCGAAGCGTCCGCCTTACTTGAGTTATGGTTTAACGACAGAAGATTCGCGGATCTGAGCAGACTGAATGAGAGACTGGTGATGGGTCATTATCCGATTGATCATGAGATGGACGTAACCGGGCTATTCTGTCCGGAACCCGTGATGATGTTGCACAACAAGATTCGTGATATCGGCTCCGGTGAGGTGCTGGAGGTGCTGGCAACGGACCCTTCTACCCAGCGGGACATCCCCAAGTTCTGCCATTTTCTGGGGCATGAGTTACTGGCTCAGGGTGAGCGGGATAATCTGTTTTTCTATCACATTCGCAAAGGGTGAATGATCCAGGTCGCCCGGTGGGTTGGCTGTCACATAATGGGCGTGCTGGCGACAGCTACCGAACAGCTGGGTTAGCGCCAGGCAAGTTGCTGCAAATGTGCCACGAACTCCTGGGTTTTCATCTCGCCATAGATTCGCTGATCTTTTAGTTCCGCACCATTCACATCAAAAAACAGGATGCCCGGTGGACCATAGAGGCCAAAGTGGCTGAGTAGTGCCTGGTTGCCAGCATCGTTGGCGGTCACATCCGCCTTGATCAATCGGACATCCTTAAGTTGGGCGCGGACGTTCGGGTGCGGGAAGGTATCTCTTTCCATGATCTTGCAGCTCACGCACCAGTCCGCATAGAAATCCAGCATCAGAGGTTGCCCGGCCGTGCGGGCAGCGGTGATTTCTTCATTGAGCTGATCCAGGTTATAAACCGTGCGAAACTCCAGCGAGGGTGAGGTGACCGGCGTCTGTGCCTGCAGTGAAGGGAGCGCCGTGAGGGGGCGGAGAGGGTCGCTTGCGCCCGTGGCCGCACCAGCCAGCAGGAAAATGGCGTAGACGAATAGAAGCAGTCCCACCCCTTTCCACAGCCGCTGCCAGCCGTCATGAACGGGCTCGAAAGCACCCAAGTAAACAGCGGATATACCCGCGAGAAGTGCCCAGAGCAAGAGCGTGAAAGGACCAGCCAGAAACCGCTCGAGCAGCCAGATTGCGACTGCAATCAGCATGACGCCGAACAGGGCTCGCACCGCGATCATCCAGGCGCCTGCTCTTGGCAGCCAGTGGCCCGCACCCGTACCAAACAATACGAGGGGAATCCCCATGCCGAGAGCCATGGCAAACAGAACCAGTGCGCCAAGCGCTGCATCGCCCGTACTGGCGATATAAATCATGGCGCCCGCCAAGGGGGCGGATACGCAGGGCGAGACCACAAGGGCGGAGACGGCGCCCATCAAAAAGACCTGGAACAAGGTTCCCCCGCGTTGTTTGTGCTGCAGATCGCCAAGCCGGCTTCGCAGGAACTCCGGCAGCTGAAGTTCATAAAGGCCGAACATGGACAGTGCCAAGACAAAGAACAGGGCGGCGAATACAGACAGCACCCAGGGTTCCTGTAGATAGGCCTGGAGATTGATGCCGGCACCCGCCTGGCCTACGACAAATCCGAGCGCTGCATAAAGAGCGGACATGCCAAGTACATAGGCCAGAGACAACAGTAAGGAGGAGCGGGTGGTGGCGTGTTTCTGCCCCGCGACGATGGTCGACAGGATGGGGATCATCGGAAATACGCAAGGCGTGAAGGCGAGCCCAATGCCTAATAGGAAAAATACCCCCAGGGTTTGCCACAGTGCCGCCGCCTGGATGAAGCCTGCCAGCGATTGAGCTGATTCCGTGTTCAGTGCAGGGCTTGGTGGCAGGGATGCTGAGGGGTTGGTCGCAGCGTTTGTCAGTGACGGGCGACTCTCTGGCGAGGGACTCCGTGGCTGGGCCTGCGCTGGCTCGGGGGCTGTTGTATCCGAGGCATCCGCCTGGTTGGCTGCGGCAGGATTCAGATAAAGGGCGGTCTGGGTTTTTGGCGGATAACAAAGGCCTGCATCGGCGCAGCCCTGGTAGGTAACCTGGATCGTCAGCTCGTCATGGCCGCCGGTACTGATGATCGGCTGTTCCAGCGTGAGTTCGTCATAGAAGACGGTGACGGGTCCGAAATAGGGATCATCCTTGGGCATTCCGGGCTGGAAGAATTTCAGATCCTCACGAACCACACCGGATTCGAGGATCTTGACCTGTAGACGTTCCTTATACAGGTAATACCCATCGGCAATTTGCCAGTGGAGCTTGAGAGCACCGGGTTCGACGGAGGAGGAAAAGCGAAAGGCTTCGTCGACCGGGAGAAACTGAGGTTGCCCGCTGCTTAGGGAGCTGGAATTGGAAAAGGAAAAGCTGGCCTGGGCAAGCGAACTGAGGGCCATCAGGAAGGCGAAAAACAGGCTGAGACTATGTCGAATGGATAACAAGCGGATACTCACCTTGCTGCTGTGTTGGACGGCGCTGTTAAAGACAGTGTAACGCGCTTTTGGTTCCCGTGGTGGCTGGGGGTGCTTTTGCATGTTGAGTTTGGCTTCGCATTGCGATGCCTCGCACGGACCTCGCTCAAGTGGCAACGCGACTACGCCGGTTTAGCCGATTCAAAAGCAACAATGCAGCCGCCGTCAGGCCGATGGCGAGACCGACCCAGAGCCCAGTCGCGCCCTGCAGTGTGGGAATCGGTCCCGAATAGCCAAGATAGAGCCCAGTGGGGAAACCGACGAACCAATAGGCCACCAGCGTGATCAGCATAATCACACGCGTGTCCTTATAGGCACGTAGTGCGCCGGAACAGGTGACCTGAATAGAATCGGAGAACTGAAACAGCGCGGCAACCAGCAGAATCTGGCCGGCCAACTGTTGAACCAGCGCATCGGGGCTGTACCAACCGGCGATGATGCCGCGAAACAGGACTATACAGGTCGCGGTGAGGACGGCAAACGCAAGGCCCAGACCGATGGCGCAAAAGCTACTGAAGCGCGCCGCGCCAGGTTGGGCCTGGCCGAGCAGGTTGCCCACGCGCACGGTGGTCGCCATGGCGATGCTGAGCGGAATCATAAAGGTCAGGGAGGTAATGCTCAGTGCGATCTGGTGGGCGGCGATGGGGACCGCACCAAATGGCGTCAGCGCGAGGGTGGCCGCGCAGAACAGGCCTGCCTCGAAGAAAATCGCCAGTCCAATTGGCAGGCCCAGTCGGAAGAGTTCGCTCAACTGCGCACGCGCTGGCGCTTCGAAACGCCCAAACAGATCATGCTGACGATAGCGTTGGCTGCTACGTATATAACCGATCATCAGCCCAAGGCTGATCCACATGACGAGTGCCGTGGCATAGCCGCATCCGGCGCCGCCGAGGGCCGGAATGCCGAAACCGCCATGAATAAGCAGGTAATTCGCAGGGATGTTGATCGTCAGGGCGATCAGCGTCAGCACCATCACGGAACGGGTATCGGTTTGGGCTTCGCAGTAACACCGCAGCACCTGATAAAGGGCAATGGCTGGCACGCCCCAGGAAATGCCGCGCAAGTAACCTTCCGCCACTTCCTTGACGGCGGGCTCAAGCTGGAACCAGGCGAGATAGAAGGGTGCGGCACGACACAGCACTATAGCGCCGATTGCCAGGGCGGTCGCCATCCAGGCGGACTGGCGGACCAGGCGTACGATCAGGTCGTGGCGGCCCCCGCCAAACGCATGGGACACCAGCGCGGTGGTGGCAATGATCACGCCGGTCATGAATAGAAATAGGGGAACCCAGATGCTGGCACCAACGGCAACCCCTGCCAGATCTTCGGGGCTCACCCGGCCAGCCATCAGCGTATCCGCCACGGAGATGCCATTATGGGCCAACTGTGTGACAGCGATCGGTCCACCGATCTGGAACAGTGCCCGAATCTCCGTTTTAATAGGGCGCGCCTTTAGGTTATGGGACGTGTGCAAGGGTAAACCTGTCGGTATTGGCGCAACCGGCCATGGCGCCAAGGTAGCTGGCCGGGGCGAAAGTGGAGGGTAATGAAGGCTTTGAGTATAAAGTCATACACCCTGGTCAGTTATAAGGGTATCATTCCTCGCCATTTGTCGCGGTAGCATGGAACCGGCAACCCACCGCTGTAGCAGCGTGGTGGCGGACATTATACCCCTGCTGATGGTTGATTGCAGAACTCCGGCTCAGCGGTTGTGAACCGAGGGCCGCCGGCCAGGCCATCACCGAACCTGGCAACGGGAAGTTCTGGAAAAGCCTTGGGATGGAAATGGCCGGAGGCTGTACTGACACAAACGGATTGTCTATGAGTGACATGAACAACCACGTATTGAAGAAGTTTTGGGAATGGTTGAAACGCTGCCTGGGCTTTCTGATCCCCTGGCAGCAGAACATGAGTGAGGCCAAACAGGCCCCCAAGGTTGCTGGCCAGCCGGTGCAGGCATTGTCTGGGGCACCGGCCAACGTTATTCAGGGTTCGCCGCTGGCGAGCTCTCATCCAGAGTCTTCGATGCCGCCGAAACGCCCGTTGGAATCGGGTACAGGTGCGGTATCCAAGGCCACTATCGATCAGACATCTATGTCTCACGGAGAATCTATGGTTTCTAAAGATGAACCAATCAGCGCCAGCACACCGGCCAGCGACGCGCCCGCTCAGCAGCCTGCGGTGGAGGTTGAGCCGACTACGTTCGCGCAACTCGGCCTGGACCCGCGGCTGTTGAAATCCATCGCTGCGCAAGGCTTCACCCAGTGCACGCCGATTCAGGCGGAAACGCTGCCGGAAACCCTGCAGGGCAAAGACATTATCGGCCAGGCACAGACCGGTACGGGTAAGACTGCGGCCTTCCTGATCACGGTTATCCAGCGCTGCCTGAAGAATCCAATCCCCTTGGCAGAGCGTTATGCGAGCGAACCGCGGGCGCTGGTGATCGCACCGACCCGCGAGCTGGTGTTGCAGATCGAGCGGGATGCCTTGGCGCTGGCAACACCGGCTGGGCTTAACGTGCTGGCGGTGGTAGGCGGTATGTCCTACGACCAGCAACGCGAGCGCCTGCGGAACGAGGCGATCGATATTCTGATCGCAACTCCCGGGCGCCTGCTGGATTTTGCAGGCTCGCGCGATGTTTATCTGGATCAGGTGGAAGTGATGGTCATTGACGAAGCCGACCGCATGCTGGATATGGGCTTCATCCCAGACGTGAAGCGGATTGTCCGCGCCGCCAGTAAGCCGGGCCGCCAGACGCTGCTGTTCAGTGCCACCTTTAGTGAGGACATCCTGGCCCTGGCGGACCGCTGGACCAACAAGCCCGCCATGATCGAGATTGCACCGACCCAGGTCACCGCGGAGCGGGTCGAGCAGATCATCTACATGATTTCGTCTGACGAAAAACCCAAGCTGGTGGTCAATCTGCTCCGTCAGCAGCCGGACGCGGAGCGTGTCATTATTTTCTGCAACCGGCGTGATGAAACCCGCCGCCTGCATGAATACCTCAGCCGGAAATCCATTAGCTCGGCCATGATCTCAGGCGAATTGCCCCAGCAGAAGCGCCTGAAGACCCTGGAGCGGTTCCGGGATGGTCAGGTGCGTGTGCTGGTCGCCACCGACGTGGCTGGCCGTGGTATTCACGTCGAAGGTGTCTCCCATGTGATCAACTACAACCTGCCGGAAGACCCGGAAGACTACGTGCACCGCATTGGCCGCACAGGCCGGGCAGGCAGCACCGGTGTGTCCATCAGCTTCGCCTGCGAGGACGATTCCTTCCTGATTCCGGAAATCGAGAAGTATATCGGTCAGAAGCTGAGTCTGGTTCATCCAGGCCCTGAGCTGGTGGCCTAGTTGTCGCTTGGAATCGAGGCTTAGGACGCCGCCATGCGTATCGTTGCCGACGAGAACATCCCGCTAGTCAATGAGTTCTTTGGTGAGCTCGGCGAGATCACGGCGCTGCCCGGGCGTACTTTGCGCCCGGAGGACGTGCGGGATGCGGATGTCCTGCTGGTGCGATCCGTCACGCGGGTCGACGCAGATCTATTGGCGGGCAGCCGAATTCGTTTCGTCGGCACAGCCACCATCGGCTGTGATCATGTGGATCAGGCCTATCTTCAGCAGCAGGGCATCCGTTTTGCCAATGCGCCGGGTTGCAACGCAACCTCCGTCGTGGAGTATGTGCTCAGTACGCTGGCGGTAATGAACGAGCAACTGGGGCGCCGCTGGGGAGAGTCCAGGGTCGGCATCGTTGGCCTTGGTAACGTCGGTGGGCGGTTAAAGCAGACGCTGGAAGCACTGGGTTATGAGGTTCTGGCATGCGATCCGCCCCTGCGAGATCAAGGTGTCCGTGGCCTGGTCGATCTGGAAACGGTTCTGACGTGCCCCACCATCAGTATCCATACCCCGTTGACCCGTGCTGGCGATCATCCCACGCATCATCTGTTGAACAAGGAACGTTTGGACTGCATCCAGAGCAACCAATTGTTGATTAACACGGCGCGAGGCCCTGTCATTGAAGAGGTCGCACTGCTGGAGAAGCTGCGTCAGCATCCAGAGTGGCCTGTGGTGCTTGATGTCTGGGAGTTCGAGCCGAGGGTTAATCAGGAACTGCTGTCACGGGTTCGTCTCGGTAGCGCCCACATTGCCGGCTACAGCCTCGATGGCAAGATGCGAGGCACGGAAATGATTTATCAGGCGCTCTGTGCCCACCTGAAGGTGCCGGCGCGAAAGAGCCTGGACGAGCTCCTGCCAGCGCCACCCTTAACGCATCTGCGCTTCGGTGCGCCCGCGGACGTCGATGAGGCGCTGAATATCGCGATTCGCGCCTGTTATGACGTGCGAACGGACGATGCGTTGCTGCGTCGTGCGCTAGCCGTCCCGAATGAGCAGCAAGCTGCTGCCTTTGATCAGCTTCGCAAGCAGTATCGGGTGCGCCGGGAGTTCGCTCGTACCCAAATCCAGGTCGGTGCTGCGGAGCGGCAGCTCCGCCAGTATTTGGAAGCGAGCGGTTTCCCGGTGGAGCAGGCCTGATTCAGCGCAACGGATTTGCGCGGCCACAGGCCTGAGGTCGGTAAAAGGCGTCCTGATTCAGGGCGTCGAGGGCAGCGCAGATCATTTCTTCCGTAATGGGGACTTCCCGTCCACTGGCATCGATGAGTGCCGCGCCGTTTAAATGGGGATTGCTGCTGGCAGAGCTATAGCTGGATCCCGAGTGTACTGTACTTGAATCTCTCATGGTTCATACTCCTTGCCGAATCAGCGGTCAGAATAGGCGGGTCATTTGACGATTTGATGACGCCATTCCGCGAAAAATAAAAACCTCATGTCTGCAACCAGGTACCTTAACTTTAGCCTTTCTGGCGGGAGACATTGAATGAGTGAGGTCAATGCGATTGGTCGTCAGGTTCAGTCTCGATGGAATCATCAAGACACTGCATGTTTTAAAGTCTTTAAAAATAAGCGACTACTAACTTCTTGCGGTTGCGGATCAGGCGCTCTGCAATTCCAAACCATTTGGTAAAAGTTTGTTAATTTGGTCTTGGGGATGCCTGGTCAGGGGCGTCCCTGAAGATCAGGACAGGGAATGAGATGCAATGAAGCGGATCAGAATAGGGCTGATCGTCAATCCCTGGGCAGGTGTTGGCGGTCCGGCCGCTTTAAAGGGAAGTGACGGAGAGGCAGTGGTTGCAGAAGCGTTGGCGCGAGGCGTAAGGCCGCTGGCTTCGGCTCGCGCGATGGAGTTTCTCCAAGCACTGGGCGAGGTGCGTGATCAGTTGGAATGGATTACTTGCCCGGGCGAGATGGGGCAACGTGCATGCCTGGAGTCAGGTATCACGCCGGCCCTCATTGAGGGTGTGGGCTTAATGGCCAGAACCACCGCTCAAGACACCATTGAAGCGGCTCGCCAGTTGCAGGGCCAGGTCGATTTGTTGGTATTCGTCGGTGGTGATGGCACCGCTCGCGATCTCTATTCCACCCTTGGCTCGACTCAGCTTTGCTTGGGGGTGCCCGCCGGCGTCAAGATGCATTCGGCAGTCTACGGCGTCACGCCTGCCGCCAGCGCGGAGGTGGTGCGTAAGATCGTCACCGGTCAGTTGGTGAGCGAACGGTTAGGGGAGGTGCGGGATCTGGATGAGGAGGCGTATCGGCAAGGCAATGTAAAAGCCCGTTACTTTGGTGAGCTACGGGTGCCGGATGAGGGGCGCTACCTGCAACAGGTCAAATGCAGTGGGCGGGAAGACGAGCGCTTGGTGGTACTCGATATCGCGACCTATCTCGCTGAACATATGGAGCCACATTGCCACTACCTCATTGGCTCCGGTAAAACCACGTATGCCGTCAAGGAGGAACTCGGGATCGACGGCACTTTACTGGGCGTGGACGTGGTCTGTGATCACCAGTTGGTGCTGAAGGATGCCACCGAACCGGAGCTTTATGCATTGGTCACCGAGAAGCCCTGCCGCCTGATTTTGTCCTTTATTGGCGGGCAGGGGCACTTATTCGGTCGCGGTAACCAGCAACTCAGTCCGCGGGTGTTACGCAGTATCGGGTCAGAGCACATTCAGGTCATCAGCACCAGGGCCAAACTGGCAACATTGGAGGGGCGGCCGTTACAGCTTGATACCGGCGATGCGCGACTCAACCGTACGCTAGCAGGGTTGATCCCGGTGCTTACGGGGTATGACGACCGGGTGATCTACACGATCGAATTCAACGGCTAAAAACCAGTTACCAGGCGCCTTCCGCCTTTAAAGCGGCTATGCGCGAGTCCAAGGGCGGATGGCTTGAAAATAACGCGTAGAATCCTTCTTTCAGCCCCTCGGTGATGCCAAACGCTGTAAAGGTATCGGGCAGGGCATTGGGTAGCTGGGTTTCCGCTTTCAGACGTTCCAGAGCAGCGACCATGGCGCCCGATCCGGCCAGCTTTGCCCCCATGGCATCGGCTCGGAACTCGCGCCGACGTGAGAACCAGGCAACAATGATGGAGGCCAGGAAGGCGAGCACGATTTCCGCAAAAAAAGTCACCGCATAGAACCCGAGGCCGTGGCCGTTCTCGCTCCTGAAGATGACGCGATCAACCACACTGCCGATGATGCGCGCAAAGAACATGACGAATGTGTTCACCACACCTTGAATCAGAGTCAGGGTGACCATATCGCCATTGGCCACATGCCCGATCTCATGGGCCAACACGGCCCGGATTTCTTCTTTGTTGAAGCGGCTCAACAGGCCTTGGCTCACCGCCACCAGGGCGTCGTTCTTGTTCCACCCGGTTGCGAACGCATTGGATTGCGCGGCGGGAAAGACCCCCACTTCCGGCATTCGGATACCTGCCTGCGTAGACAGCTCGCGTACGGTATCCATGAGCCAATGTTCAGCAGAGGAGCGGGGTTGGGTAATGACCTGGGTGCCCGTAAAACGCTTGGCCATGAATTTCGACAGGAACAAGGAAACGAAAGCGCCGGCAAATCCGAATACGGCACAGAAGACAAGCAGCGCATTCAGGTTCAGGCCCGATGGGCCCAGGTAACTACCAACGCCAAGCAGATTCAAGGTGATGCTGGCGACCAGAACGACCGCCAGATTTGTTGCAAGAAACAATACAATCCGCAGCATCTGGATAGCTCCCGAGGATCTGTCTCGTTACAAGATGTGGCCATTTTCGGCGGACGACAAGATGGTTTCAGGCTGGGCCCAATTAAACCTGCGTAATGGAATGGGGAAATATTTCAAAACTGGACAGAGAGGCGGCGCAGGTGGGGCGGGATGATTGAGCGATTGCTTCCAGGCTTATAGCGAAAACAAGTTCCGCATCAGGCGGGCAATTTCCGTCGAGGAGCCTTCGGCGAGGACTCGCCGCAGGGCGGAAATCCGGGTATGCAGCTCTTCGGTCACGGACGGTGGCAGGGATGAGGCTGTCGCCGTGTCCGGTAAAGGCTCGGCGACACCACTGAGAAGGAGAAAGCTCCTTTGCGTCAGTGTCGCCTGATCCATGGCGTCCTGGCGCACCACGTCCGTGTATCGGAGATAGTTCTCTTCCGCGAGCCATAGCATGGCGGCAAAGCAGGACTGATGGCGTGGGCTGTGAATGCCATACTCGTCCGGCTCGTCAGGTCCGGCGATATCCTCAACGTAGAGCATGATCTTGCGCGGAAAGGCGTTGTAAAGCTGCACCAGAATCCGTGCGCAATCCTTGTAAAAATCCTCGATGTGGATATCTGCCATGACCGTAGACCGAGTCCTGCGAGCCTTATCTTATTGCTTGTAGTACGAGAGAAAGCGTCCCAGGCGGGCGACCGCATCCTCGAGGATTTCCTGGTGGGGCAGGAATACCAGGCGGAAATGCTGCTGGTCGTCCAGGTTAAAGCCGGATCCTTGTACCAATTGGATCTTCTCCTGACGCAGGAGGTCCAGAATCATGCGCTCGTCATTGACCATCGGATGGTGCTTCGGGTCAAGACGGGGAAACATATAAAGGGCGCCCATTGGCTTCACACAGGAAACACCGGGAATGTCGTTCAGCATGCGCCAGGCCGTTTCCCGTTGCTCATAGAGGCGGCCGCCGGGGCGCACCAGGTCGTTGATGCTCTGGTAACCTCCCAGCGATGTCTGGATCGCCAGCTGCGCGGGCACATTGGCGCAGAGGCGCATGGAAGAAAGAATGTTCAGGCCTTCAATGAAGTCGGTAGCATGATATTTTGTGCCACTAAGAATCATCCAGCCCGACCGATAGCCGGCGGCGCGGTAATTCTTGGACAGGCCATTAAACGTCAAAACCAACAGGTCTTCAGCCAACGATGCAATCGGGATGTGCTGCGCATGGTCGTACAGGATCTTGTCGTAGATCTCGTCGGACAGCAGGATCAGACGGTGTTCGCGCGCAACCTCCACGATCTGCTGAAGCAGTTCACGGCTGTACACGGCGCCGGTCGGGTTGTTCGGGTTGATGATGACCAGCGCGCGGGTGCGGCTGGTGATCTTGCTGCGGATATCGTCGATATCCGGGAACCAGTCGGCTTTTTCGTCGCAGCGGTAATGCACGGCCTTGCCGCTGGACAAGGTAACCGCAGCGGTCCAGAGCGGATAGTCAGGCATGGGAATCAGCACTTCGTCGTTCGTGTTCAGAAGTGCCTGCATGGCCATCACGATCAGTTCGCTGACGCCATTGCCCAGATATATGTCTTCAATGTCCACGCCGGGAATGCGCAACTGCTGTGCGTATTGCTGTACCGCCTTGCGCGCAGAAAACAGACCCTTCGAATCGCTATAACCCTGGGCGTCCGGCAGGTTACGAATAACGTCCTGCTGAATCTCCTCAGGTACGTCGAAACCGAATGGCGATGGATTGCCGATATTCAGTTTAAGAATGCGATGACCGTCCTCTTCCAGGCGCTTGGCCTCGCGCATGACTTCACCACGAATTTCGTAGCAAACGTTCTGGAGCTTGTTGGATTTCTTTACTTCAAACATGGTCTGGGTCTGCAGGTTGGCATAAAGCCTCATCATAGTTCGTTTCCGGACACTGGCAAAGGGTCGCGCGAATGCAGTTTCGGTAATTGCCAATATGGAAAGCATCAGGAGGGACGCGCATTTACGGAGGCGTCGAGAAAATCAGCGAATACGCAAGAGGCGAGTCAGGCGGAGATGTCAGAATGATAGCTCTGTAACGGTTTCGCATAGTTTCGTTGCGAAATGTAATTTGGCGCAATAAACTCCAGCCTGTTATTGAAGGCCTAAGTATATTCAGGGGCGGCAAATTTGCGCCTCTTAACCGGCCGATTTAGTCCCGCCAATGTTCAAGTATCTCGCCCTGAGCGCCGGGCCGCATACGCACAACGAGGAAGATTTGCATGAATACGATCTACGATATCGATGTTAAGGACATTCAAGGCAACGTCCACTCTGTCGCGGACTATAAGGGCAAGGTGCTTCTTATTGTAAATACGGCCAGCAAGTGCGGTTTCACGCCACAGTTCGAGGGGCTGGAGCGCCTGTATCGCCAATACCGTGACCAGGGGCTCGAAATTCTGGGTTTTCCCTGCAATCAATTTCTCAGTCAGGATCCGGCGCCGGATGCTGAAATCGCGCAGTTTTGCAGCCTGACCTACGACGTTTCTTTCCCGATGCATGCCAAAGTCGAGGTCAATGGTGCGAATGCCCACCCCCTCTTTCGTTTCTTGAAAGGCGAGGCGAAAGGGCTATTGGGTTCCGAGGCGATCAAATGGAATTTTACCAAGTTCCTGGTAGGCCGGGACGGCAACGTCATTGAACGCTTTCCGCCGACTGCGACACCGGAGAAGATTGAGCCTGCTATCCAGAAAGCACTCAATGTTCAGCTGAAAGTATCGAGCGGACGTGCCGAGAGTGTCGAGGCCGTCTAAAGCGCTGAAGCGGGGCGGAACTGGATAACAGATAAGGTCCGTGGCGCGGTGATGCTGGCGTTCTGCGCTTGCTGCAGACCTCGTGTTGCTGGGCTTAATCGTCGTAACTCTTACGCTTTTTCCACTTATCTTCCTCTGATACCAGACGATCCCACTGTTCGCTGAGTACATTGGGATCTTCTTCTCGCACTGGTACCGGCTCTGCCTGGGGTTCTATCACCTTATCGGCGTCGGTGCTGGCTTCACGATCCAGTTCCTTGGCGATGCGTCGGTACTCGAGTAGACGTTGGTATGCTTCCGGGTGCTCATGCAACTTCGCCATGGCATCGATGGCATTGTGATAGTAATCAATGGCGACGCGGAGCTTCCCTTGGTTAATCGCTCTCTTGGCCTGACTGACCTGGAAGTCGGCTGCAGTACGGGCAATCAGAAAAGACGTATCCCGTAAATTCTGTTGGGCCACAGCGCCATCGAGACGATGCTCCTGTTTTTCCACTTCAATAAAACGATATAACCCCTTCAAAAGCGTGCGGATTTCCTTTGCTCGCTGTTCGTTAGGGATCACAACTTCGTGGCTGTTCGGGTGTGTCTGTTCCCGGGCTGCACTCAGTTCCGCATTCAGATTTTGTAGGTCGTCACCGCTGACGGCGTTTTTCCGAATGGCAGCGAGCGCTTCCGACGTCTCGATCAATCGTTCCAGCAGGCGGATGCGAATTGCAGGGCTGATATAGGATGGCGGTAACTGGTCAAGGATGTCGCGCAGGCGGTGGCGTCGATCGACCAATGTGTTTACAAGGCGAACACGATCGTCCTGAACACGCTGGCGCATCTGGATTAAAAAGACGAGCGCCAGCAGGGCCACAATCGTGCTGATAATGATGATAGCGATCAGTGAGCTTGACATAAATCCGAAATTTTCCTCAAAGGAAACGGATAGTCCATGGATCGGGCGTGCAACAAATGCAGCATGCCTACTTGATTCAGATAACGGCCATACCAAAGGGTAGAGGTCGGACACTCAGCCTCTATTGGTACGATGGATATAGTATAAATCTTGCTTCCACACAAATCCTGATAAAATTTGCGGGATATTGTAATGGAGGCCCCTACGGCTTGAGTTGGTGAGATGCCTTTCCGAACCGGATACATCGTTACGCCGAGTTTGCGCAATGCCTCGCCGAATCCTTTGGATGCTGATTTGTTTTCCCATTTCATGTAGAATCCCGCCCCTTGGTAGAGGCGGCCGGTGCTCACGCGGCTGTTTCGGGCCGGCCTGGTCACAACTCGAAGTTTATCTCCATTGCAGTGTAGGCCGACGACCGTTCACAGAGGAAATTGAGGCAGAGACAGATGACAGAACGCGTTCAAGTAGGTGGCTTGAAAGTCGCCAAGGTCCTTTACGATTTCGTGAACAACGAGGCGATGCCCGGCACGGGAGTCGAGCCGGCCAAGTTTTGGGCCGAGCTGGAAAATATTCTTAATGAGTTCGCACCCCGTAACAAGGCGCTGCTCGCCAAGCGCGATGAGATTCAAGCCAAGATCGACAGCTGGCATCGGGAGCGTACGGGACAGGCCCACGATGCGGCCGCCTACAAAAAGTTTCTTCAGGATCTGGGTTACCTGCTGCCAGAAGGTCCTGATTTCCAGGCTGAAACCACGAACGTTGACGCTGAAATCGCGACGATGGCCGGTCCTCAGCTGGTCGTTCCGGTAATGAATGCACGTTATGCGCTGAACGCAGCCAATGCTCGCTGGGGCAGCCTGTATGACGCGCTGTACGGTACCGACGCTATTCCCGAAGACAATGGTGCCGAGAAAGGTCGCGGGTACAACCCTGTCCGCGGCGAAAAGGTCATTGCGTTTGCACGTGATTTCCTTGATCAGGCAGCACCGCTGGCTCAGGGCAGCCACAAAGATGCGACCCAATACGCTATCAAGGATGGCAAGCTGGTCGTTAGCCTGCGTAACGGCAACGAAACTGGCCTGGCCCAGCCTGAAAAATTCGTGGGTTACAACGGTATCCCCAACGATCCGACGGCAGTTCTGCTGACCAACAATGGCCTGCGGTTTGAAATCCAGATCGATCGCGACAGCAACATCGGTAAGACTGATGAAGCAGGCGTGAAGGATGTCCTGATGGAAGCGGCACTGACCACCATCATGGACTGTGAAGACTCTATCGCGGCGGTTGATGCTGAAGACAAGACTCTGGTGTACCGCAACTGGCTGGGCCTGATGAAAGGCGACCTGAGCGAGTCATTCAGCAAGGGCGGCGAAACCGTCTCCCGGACTCTGAATACGGATCGCACCTATACCTCTGCAACCGGAGGCACGCTGACGCTGCCAGGTCGCAGCCTGATGTTCGTGCGTAACGTTGGTCACCTGATGACGAACGAAGCGGTACTGGATCAGGCCGGCAACGAAACGCCCGAGGGTATTTTGGATGGCATGGTAACTTCTCTGATCGCCATTCACGACCTGAAGGGTACCGGTAAGCTGAAGAACTCCCGCACCGGTTCTGTGTACATCGTGAAGCCCAAGATGCACGGTCCGGAAGAGGTCAAGTTCGCCAATGAGCTGTTCGACCGCATCGAAGATGCCCTGGGTCTGGCCCGCCACACCCTGAAAGTGGGCATCATGGACGAGGAGCGTCGTACGACGGTTAACCTGAAAGAGTGTATCCGTGCAGCCAAGGGACGTGTGGTGTTCATCAACACCGGCTTCCTGGACCGCACTGGCGACGAGATCCATACCTCGATGGAAGCGGGCCCCGTTGTGCGCAAGGGCGACATGAAATCTGCCGCCTGGATTGCTGCCTACGAAAACTGGAACGTCGACAACGGCCTGGCGTGTGGCTTGAAAGGCCGCGCCCAGATCGGTAAGGGCATGTGGGCCATGCCGGACAAGATGGCAGACATGCTGGTGGCCAAGATCGGCCATCCCAAGGCTGGTGCCAACACCGCGTGGGTACCATCACCCACCGCCGCTGCGCTGCACGCGTTGCATTACCACAAGGTCAATGTGGCCGAGGTTCAGGAAGAACTGGCGAAGCGTCCGCGCGCAAGCCTTGACGATATCCTCACGATCCCGCTGCTGGCTGATCCGAGCAAGCTGAGCAAAGAAGAGATTCAGCAGGAACTGGACAACAACGCGCAGGGCATTCTTGGCTATGTGGTTCGCTGGGTCGAGCAGGGCGTTGGCTGCTCCAAGGTGCCGGATATCAATGATGTGGGCCTGATGGAAGACCGTGCAACGCTGCGTATTTCCTCACAGCACATTGCGAACTGGCTGCGTCACGGCATCTGCACCCAAGAGCAGGTTCTGGAAACGCTCAAGCGCATGGCTGCGGTGGTTGATCGTCAAAACGCCGGTGATCCTGCCTATCGCAACATGGCGCCGAACTTCGATGACAGCGTCGCCTTCCAGGCGGCTTACGAGTTGGTGCTGGAGGGCGTGAAGCAGCCCAACGGCTACACTGAGCCGGTCCTGCACCGCCGCCGTCGCGAAGCAAAGGCCAAGTACGGCTGCTAAGTGATTAGCTGCTAGTAATGAGCGTCCAGGGAAGGGTGCTCACAGAATGGCCCGACATAAGTCGGGCTTTTTTGTTGGTGACACATTTATTGGTGACACGGGTGCCGAATGAGCGGCTTGCTTCGATGGGCAAATGTTGAAGTGGCTAGAGCTTGAGTGTCATAGAGCGATGCTCGATTCCGGCATCCAGGTAGGTGTCACCGTAGGCTGTGAAGCCGGCAGCTTCATAAAGCGCCAAGGCGGACAGCTGTGCGCTGAGGACGGCTTTTTCGTAGCGCTGTTCCCGTGCCCAGATCAGAATTTCCTTAAGCAGTTCCGCGCCAATTCCACGCCGGCGCTGATCCGCGCGTACCGCAAAACGACCAATGCGGATTTCACCATTGGATTCGGGAATCACGCGAGCTGTTGCAACGGCTGCATGAGCTTCATCCAAAGCCAGAAAGTGGACCGCGCTGGGGTCCTGGTCATCCCACTCCAGATCTTCCGGGACGCCTTGTTCTTCAATAAAGACCTGTCTTCTTAGCCCCGAAAGCTCAGTGCGGTGCGTCTGCCAGTCTGTGCGCAGAATCCGGAGCTTCATTCCTGCTCCTCGTCGTCCCAGTCCTGATCTTCATCGTCGAAATCGGCATCGTCTTCGAGATACAGGCTGCCTTCGTTAAACAGGCGGGTGAGGAGGTTGATACAGGTTTCATCTGCCAACGCCTCACCGAACTCATCCAGTTCATACTGGTTGGTCGCGCAGAGTTGGCGGGCGAGCTGGCAAGCTGGCCCGATCAATTCATGGCAGTCTCCGTCCGCAAAAAACAGAAAGCAGCCATCGATTTCGGTGAAGCTGAAGCGGGAACCTTCATTGCGGCGAAGCAGCGCGCCTTCGTCGAGAGCATCCCGTAGCTCTGCCGGTTTCAACGCCTGCTCCGGCGGCTCTACGATACCCGGGTGTTTCGCTTCGCTGGTAAAGCGTCCGAACCATTCGGCCAGCATCCGCCGGCGCTGAACATGGGATGTCAGGATCTGCTCCACCTCATCCAGGACTTTGGGCGTGATTTCCCCTGGATTCGCCTGGAACTGCAGGTTCGGGTCGTCCAGATGGATTTCATCCTTGATCTGGTCAAAGGCAAAGTCTGCCCAGGAAGAGAGCATTTCCTGGTGAGTCGGTGAGCGGAACCCTATGGAAAAGGTGATGCAGTCGCCCTGGGCGACCCCGTAATGCGCATAGAGTGGCGGCAGATACAGCATATCACCTGGTTCCAGCACCCACTCTTCCACCGTTTCAAAATCCTGCAGGATCCGCAGGGGCGTGCCTTCAACCCGAGGCTCCCGCCCTGTGCAGCGGGGGCCAACGCGCCAGCTTCTTCGGCCCTGGGCCTGGAGTAGAAAGACATCGTAGTGATCATAGTGGGGACCGACACTTCCCTGATCCGGCGCGTAGCTGGCCATGATGTCATCGATGCGCCAATTGGGGATGAAGCGGAACTGCTCCAACAGGTCCGAGACTTCCGGCACCCAATAATCAAGGCCCTGCACCAGGAGTGTCCAGTGGGTGGGGGGCAGGGTGCTGAAATGGTCCTCGGCGAAGGGACCGGATTTCACCTGCCAGGGCTTGCCGTTATCGGTTTCCGCCACGATGCGGGACTCGACCCCTTCTTCGCAGGCGAGCCCAGCGAGTTCATCTGGGCTAACCGGGCACTGATAGTCCGCAAATGCCTGGCGGATGAGTAGTGGCTTTTTCTGCCAGTAATCCCTGAGGAACTCTTCAGGGCTGATTCCGCCGAGGTTTACCATTTCAGTTTCTCTTGGGTCAGTTTAGATTTTCTTGGTCTGGGCGATGGCGTTGCCAATGTAGGTGGCGGGCGTCATTTCCAGCAGTGCCTGTTTAGCTTCCTCGGGCAGATCCAGGGTTTGAACGAATTCCCGGATACTGTTCTGATCGGTCCGCTTGCCACGGGTAAACGCCTTGAGTTTCTCGTAAGGCTGCTCGATGCCATAGCGCCGCATGACGGTCTGGATCGGTTCCGCCAGAACCTCCCAGCAGTCGTCGAGATCTGCCGCCAGGCGAGCCGGGTTGATTTCCAGTTTGTTCAGGCCTTTGAGTGTTGCCTGGTAGGCAATTAGCGCATGGGCAAGGCCGGCGCCGAGGTTGCGCAGCACCGTAGAATCCGTCAGGTCGCGCTGCCAGCGGGAAATGGGCAGCTTACGGGCCAGGTGCTCGAGAATGGCATTGGCAAGACCGAGGTTGCCTTCGGAATTTTCAAAATCGATCGGATTGACCTTGTGCGGCATGGTGGAGGAGCCCACTTCGCCTTCCACCGTGCGCTGCTTGAAGTAACCCAATGAAATATAGCCCCAGATGTCCCGGTCGAGGTCGATCAAAATGGTGTTGAGGCGGCACAGGGCATCGAACAGCTCGGCAATATAATCATGCGGCTCGATCTGGGTGGTGTAGGGGTTCCAGCTCAGGCCCAGGCTTTCGACGAAAGCTTTGGCGTGGGCTTCCCAATCCAGTTCCGGATAGGCGGAAATGTGCGCGTTGTAGTTGCCGACCGCACCGTTGATCTTACCCAGGAGGGGGACCGAGTGGATCTGGTCGAGCTGGCGCCGCAGGCGATAAACGACGTTGGCCAGCTCCTTGCCCATGGTCGTGGGGGACGCGGGTTGGCCATGGGTGCGGGACAGCATGGGTTGGGGGGCAAGCTCGTGGGCCAGATTTTCCAGGCGGCTGACGACGGTTTCGATCTGGGGCAGCAGAACCTGATCCCGTCCTTGCTTGAGCATCAGGGCGTGGGACAGATTGTTGATATCCTCCGAGGTGCAGGCAAAGTGCACGAACTCGGATACTTGTTGAAGCACAGGGAATTGCGCCTGGCAGGCGGCGAACTTTTCCTTGATCAGGTATTCAACGGCTTTGACGTCGTGATTGGTGGTGCGCTCGATCGTTTTGACGCGGCTGGCGTCTTCTTCGCTAAAGCTGCTGACCAGTTGATCGAGGTAGGCATGCGTTGCCGCGTCGAATTCGGGCACCTCGGTAATTTGAGGATGACGCGACAACTGCTGAAGCCAACGGATTTCCACTTCCACCCGTGCCCGAATCAGGCCGAATTCGCTAAAAATAGGGCGCAGGGCCTGGGTTTTGTCGCCGTAGCGGCCGTCGATGGGCGATATCGCGGTCAGGGAGGAAAGGTTCATTCCTGGTCTCTCACGGTTGTCGAATTTAGTGGATCCAAAATGGCGTCAGATCATGGCATATGAATCAGGTGGCACGATGGACGCAGGTGCCGATAAGCGGCGAATTATATCAGGCTGAGGCGTCAAAAACGACGCGAGACGCCCGGCTAGGTTCTGGGCTCGGCGTGCCGTTCTAACGGGCCAGTTCGTCGGCGACCTTCGCGAGGCGGCTGCGTTGGAACAGCAGATGCCACCGGCGTCCTCCAACCTGATGCCAGAGTACGGCCGCGCGGATACCGGCCAGCAGGAGCGCCCGAATCCGATCGGCGTTTTCCTGGGCCTGCAGGTGCTTGGGCTCGCCATACACCTGAATGCGCAGGCTGAAGGTGCTGATGGTATCCAGGTAGATACTGGCCAGGTTCTTGATGACATTGCTGTGGGTCGGCCCAAAATGGCGGGCTTGTTCCACGGCTTGTTTGATGCGCGTTGCCAGCACATCGATCATGGCAGGCGAGCGCCGCAGCTTGGCGCTCAGGTGCAGCAGGCTTAGTGTGTAGCGAACCACTTCCGCATGTTGCTTGGATTGACCCCGATCCAACGCCTGAACCAGTTCACGCAGTCCCAGTTGGATACCCGGACGATCACCGAACACCTGTTCGGTGCTCTCTGGGTTGGTGATCAGCAGACTGTTGATGGTTGCTTCATAGGCGGAATCCGCCACATTGCCATTTCTGGCGAGCTGGTTGACCAGAGACGCTGCCTGAAAAACGCCGCCCAGTGCGATGACCTGTTCTTCAAAGGTGTGAGCCACAATCACTACTCCTGTGGTTTACTGGGTGTCGCCGAGAGCGTGCGGAAAGGTTTGGGGGGATGAGGCAATGACCTCTTCAATAATGCCACCACCCAGGCAGATCTCATTCTGATACAGGACCACGGATTGACCGGGCGTCACAGCCCGCTGTGACTGATCAAAGGTGATCCGCCAGCCTTGCTCCGAACGTTCTACCACGCAGTCCTGATCCGGCTGGCGATACCGCGTCTTGGCGCGACAGCGTAAAGGCAGGGTGGGTGATTCGCCCGCGACCCAGTCGATGGTTGTAGCAAGGAGCGCTTCGCTGTAAAGCAGGGGATGGTCAGTTCCCTGGACAACCACCAGAACATTGCGGGACAGGTCTTTTTGGGCCACATACCAGGGTTCATCACTGAAGTCCTTGAGACCACCAATTCCCAAGCCCTGGCGCTGGCCGATGGTGTGATACATCAAGCCTTCGTGGCGCCCAATCACCTGGCCGTCGGCTGTCTCGATGGCACCAGGTTGTGCCGGCAGGTACCGCTTCAGAAAATCCTTGAACTTGCGCTCACCGATAAAGCAAATGCCGGTGCTGTCTTTCTTGTCATGGGTGATCAGCCCGGCTTCAAACGCCAGTCGCCGAACCTCGGTCTTTTCCAGTTCACCCACGGGAAACAGTGTTTTGGCAATGCGGTCGCCGGACACGGCATGCAGAAAGTAGCTCTGGTCCTTGTTGTGATCCAGTCCTTTTAACAGGAGTGCGCTTTCGCGGCCGTCCAGGTCTTGGCTTTGGTTGCGGGCGTAATGCCCGGTGGCGATGTAGTCGGCGCCTAGTACGTGGGCATAGTCTAGAAAGGCTTTGAACTTGATTTCCTTGTTGCAGAGGATGTCGGGATTCGGCGTACGACCAGAGCCATACTCGGTCAGAAAGTGCTCGAAAACACGATCCCAGTACTCGGCCGCAAAACTGGCTACGTGAAGCTTGATGCCAAGCTTGGCTGCGACGGCTTGTGCATCTGCCAGGTCTTCCATGGCAGTACAGGCATCGGTGCCGTCATCTTCGTCCCAGTTTTTCATGAACAGGCCTTCAACCTTGAAGCCCTGTTGGAGAAGGAGCAGGGCCGCCACGGAGGAGTCGACCCCGCCGGACATACCTACAATGACTTTTGCGCCTGGCTCTACTGCAATCATCGAAATCTTTGGTGACTTATCTATTCAAGGGGCGAGCATTATCCCTTAACTGAGCCTGGAAGTCAGGCCCGACGGTGGGCGAGATAATGCTGCATGCGGATGGATGCACGCCGTGACTTGCTGAGCTGGCTCAGTGCATGAAAATGCGTGGCGTGGCTGCTTCCTAGTCGACCTTCGGTTCGGCTTCGTGAACCAAGTCCAGCGGGAAGCGCTGACCTCGGCGATAGTCCTCGATGCACTGAAGCACCAGCTGGCTGCGAAGCTGGTCGCGTTTTGCCAGAACCTCGTCGTAAGTGAACCAGTGTGCGCCGAGAATGTCGGCATCCAGCGGTTGTCCGGTATCAGCGATGGGAGAGGCAACGTAACAGAAACGATAGTAAGTCATGCCCTGGTTGGGCACGGGCAGCACGTACACGCCCAGGAAGCCTGTCAGTTCCACCTGCCAGGCGGTTTCCTCCAGGGTTTCTCTAATTGCCGCGCTAAACAGGCTTTCGCCTTCTTCAACGTGTCCTGCGGGCTGATTGAAAACGATCTTCCCGTTGCTGTTTTCCTCAACCAAGAGAAATCGCTGGTCTCGTTCCACCAACGTGGCGACGGTGATTCTTGGATCTTTGATCATAGATGTGTCCTTGGCTGGCCCGTCTTCGTTATTTCGGGCGGCGCTTGGTTGCCGCTGGTCGTTTGGCGCGAGCTGGGTTGGTGCTCGGGCGGTGAGGGCGATTGCCAGATGGCGGGTTGGGCAGATGAACCTGTTCTTCCCGGAACTCTCCCAAGGCAATTCCTTCCAGAGACCAGGGGCCAATACTGTAGCGGATGAGCCGCAGGGTGGGGAAGCCGACTTCCGCCGTCATGCGACGAACCTGGCGATTGCGTCCTTCGCTAATCACCAGTTCAATCCAACTGGTTGGGGAGTCTTTCCGAAACCGAATCGGCGGATCCCGATCCCAGACGCTTGGCGGCTCAATCCGGCGGGCCTTGGCGGGTTGTGTGGGGCCGTCATTGAGTACCACGCCTTTTCGTAGACGCTCCAGTGCGTCGTCCGTGGTGACGCCTTCCACCTGTGCCCAATAGGTTTTCGCCATTTTGTGGAGGGGGTGCGCGATCCGATGCTGCAACTGCCCATCGTCGGTCAGCAGTAGCAGGCCTTCTGAGTCGTAATCGAGGCGTCCGGCTGGATAGACCCCAGGTATCCGGACGTAGTCACCAAGCGTCTTGCGCCCCTGCTCATCACTGAACTGGCTGAGGACGCCGTACGGCTTATTAAAAAGGATTAACTTTGCCACTTTGGAGACCAAGGATGTGTGTAATAAAATTACAGAAAAATGATGCTATACTGGCGCCGCTGTAATAATACTACATGTCATGTTTTTGCAGGGAATTTCTTCCCCGGCCATATGTTTCTGTGGGCTCAGGTAGCGCCAGATGGTACGGCTAAGCAATTTATAATCAACACACGGAGTGAGCATGGGATACCAAAAGATCAAGGTTCCGGCAGACGGTGACAAAATTACCGTTAATGCGGACCTGTCCCTGAATGTACCAAACTTTCCAATTATCCCTTTCATTGAAGGCGATGGGATCGGTGTCGACATCACGCCCGTCATGCGCAAGGTGGTCGATTGTGCCGTGGCCAAAAGCTACGGAACTAAACGTTCCATCGTCTGGATGGAAGTATATTGCGGCGAAAAGGCAACCAAGGTCTACGGCCCGGACGTCTGGCTGCCAGATGAAACGATGGAAGCACTGCGGGAATTCCCGGTCAGTATCAAAGGCCCCCTCACG
Organism: Pseudomonadota bacterium; assembly: GCA_023430625.1. GTDB lineage: Bacteria > Pseudomonadota > Gammaproteobacteria > Pseudomonadales > Oleiphilaceae > JAEZAA01. The sequence goes on along the minus strand of JAEZAA010000138.1, from coordinate 522 downwards.
ACACCTGTCGGCGGCGGTATTCGATCGTTGAACGTTGCGCTGCGCCAGGAGCTGGATCTTTACGCCTGTATTCGTCCGGTGCGGTGGTTCAAAGGCGTTCCGAGCCCCGTCAACCATCCCGAATTAACCGATATGACCATCTTTCGCGAGAACTCGGAAGATATCTATGCGGGTATCGAATGGAAGGCCGATAGCCCTGAAGCCAAGAAGGTGATTGAGTTTCTGCAAAAGGAAATGGGAGTCAAGAAGATCCGCTTCACCGAAGGGTGCGGGATTGGTATCAAGCCGGTGTCCCGTGAAGGCACGCAGCGTCTGGTGCGCAAGGCGATTCAGTACGCCATTGATAATGACAAGCCCTCCGTGACTCTGGTTCACAAGGGCAACATCATGAAATATACCGAGGGTGCCTTTAAAGAGTGGGGCTATGAACTGGCGGCAGAGCGCTTTGGTGGCGAACTGTTGGACGGCGGGCCTTGGATGAAGATAAAGAATCCGAAAACCGGGCGGGACATCATTATCAAG
>JAEZAA010000127.1 GCA_023430625.1 Pseudomonadota bacterium | reverse complement strand
GCGCACCGAGGATGGGCAGATTGGAGACAGCCAAATTGAGGCAGGACGACGGCGGTATGCTGCGGGACGATCACAGTCACTATTACTGCCAGGAGGGTGATACCTGGTTGGTGGAAATCCGGGTCGATCGGCTGGAGCAGCTGTTCAGTAATCTGGATCCCGCACCTTTCTGGCGCCGCGATCTGGATCCGGCCGCAGCGGATTACATCCTGGAGAGTGTGCAGGAGTTACCTCGGCGCGCGCCGGTTAAGCTGGTCGTCCATGTAGAGGTCGAGCATCCCGCCAATGCCCAGGAGCATGTCAGCAGCACCCTGAACAGCTTTTTCCGTTATCGCGCGAAGGTGAACCGGCAGCGCCTGCGCCTGGAGTTGCGGCGCGGTCGGATTAGTCTACTGGTGGGCTTGAGCTTCCTCTCGCTCTGCTTTGGTATCGGCAACTATGTGCAGGGCCTGGAAACCGTCGGCAGCACCATCATTCGCGAAAGCCTCTTGATCATGGGTTGGGTGGCCATGTGGCAGCCACTGCAGATCTTTCTCTATGACTGGTGGCCGCATTTGGGGCGGGCTCGGCTGTACGAGCGGGTGGCGCGGATGCCGGTGGAAATTCGCCGCCCCGGTATGGAGCGTTGCGCACCCTCGATGCCTGAGGCAGTTTCGTAAGTTAGGCTGTCTCTCGCAAGGCTTTCAACAGATCCGCGGTCGCGGCCGCCACGACGGTTTCGAGTGCTATCCCATTACTGGCGTGGGGAATGCTGTTGCCGGTGACGATCCGGCCGATGGGGCCCTGTTGCAGCTCGTTGAACGCCTGATCGGCAAAGATGCCGTGGATGCCAACGCAAACGGGTGGGGGAATGCCGGCATCCAGCAGGTGCTGGGCAGTCTCCAGCATGGTATGGCCGGTGGAGATGATGTCGTCCACCAGAACCGGCGTGCGTCCCCGGTGCTGTTCCAGATCTGGAATTTCAATTTGAACCTCGCGATCGCCGAGCCGGGTCTTGCGGAGCACCATGGCCGGACAACCCACCCGCATGGCGGTTTCACCCGCCCACTGCTCGCTTTCCTCGTCAGGCCCGACAATAACTGGCGAAGGCACATAGGTGGCGATCCATTCAGCCACCAGGTCATCGGCATGCGCCACCCGTGACGGAATGCCATAGATCTCGTCGAGGCTGTGGTAGCGGTGCAGATGCGGATCCAGAGTGATCAGCCCGTCGAACAGCCCGGAAATCAATTTGGCAAAGTAGCGCGAGGTGACGCCTTCGCCCGGGTGGAAGCGGATGTCCTGGCGCATGTAGGGCAGGTAGGGTGTGACTAGGATGATGGTTTGGGCACCCAGCTCCCGCAGGCATTCCGCCAGAAACGCCACCGGCAGGAACTTGGCGTCCGGCGCATGCAGGTCGGCCAGCAGGATGACGGTTTCTGACACCTGGGTATCCAGCACCCGCACGTAAGTCTCGCCATCCGGAAACTGACGGATTTCAAACCGGCCGGAGTCGGCATTCAGGGCCTGACAGAGGCTCTGTTCGTAGCAGGGCAGGCCATTGTAGTTGTAGACGAAGGGTTTCACGCTCGGACTCTCCTGGCCGGAATCATGGTTACAGGCTCTCATCCACAATACTGATTTCATCGGGATGTTCTCGTAGAAACTCCAGGGTATAGGCCAGTTCGCCCGGAGATTCCGCGTGAATCACAAACAACGGCTCGCCCAAATCGACCTTCTGCCCCAACTGCACCTGAAAATCCAAACCGGCCCGCGGATCGGCCGGCGCACCCGCCAGCTTGGCGAGCTTGGCCACGAAACGGTTGTTGATCTGGGAGACGATGCCTCGGCGTGAGGCCGACACTTCAAACCGGTGTGGCGCCAGGGTTGGCTCGCGAAAGCCGCCCTGGGCCTCGCAGATGGCCAGGAACTTCCGTAGCGCCAAGCCTGAGTCCAGCACCTCGGTGGCTTTGCCCAACCCTTCGCCCGCCGCCATCACGCCACCCATTTCCAGAATCATACCGGCCAGTTGTAGGGCCCGCTGGCGCAGATCCTGGGGTGCTTGAGGGTCGCCCCGCAGCACCTGCAGGATGTCGCGGGCTTCCAGTGCCGGGCCGATGCCGCGCCCGATGGGCTGGCTACCGTCGGACAGGTGCGTGCGGATGGTCAGCCCCAGAGTTTCGCCAGTGCTCGTCAGCTGCGCCGCCAGCCGCTCGCCGAACGTTCGGTTGCGCACCTTGGCAGTGGGACCCACGGGAATGTCCAGCAGGACATGGCTACTGCCGGCGGCGATCTTTTTAGACAGGACGGATGCGACCATCTGACCCTCGCTGTCGAGATCCAGGGCACGTTCGATGCGAATCAGCACATCGTCCGCCGGACTCAGGCTCACCGAACCGCCCCAGGCGATGCAGCCACCTTCCTGCTCCACCACGCGGCGCATCTGGCTCAGGCTCAACTCAACCGGCGCCATCACTTCCATGGTGTCGGCGGTTCCGGCAGGGGACGTAATGGCGCGCGACGAGGTCTTGGGCATGATCAGGCCACAGGAGCTCACGATCGCGACTGCCAGCGGCGTCGTGCGGTTGCCGGGCAGGCCACCCACGCAATGCTTGTCCATCACCGGCAGGTGGCCCCAGTCGATGCGCTCGCCCACCCGCACCATGGCCTGGGTCAAGGCCGTGACTTCCGGCGGGCTGAGCCGGCTGCCAGCACAGGCGGTGACGAAGGCGGTGAGCTGGATATCGGAGTAATAGCCGTGGGTGACATCCTGGATGATGGCGTCGGCGGCGACGGCATCCAGGGTGTTGCCATAGAGCTTGCCGCGCACATAGCTCATGGAGTCCACCGGCCGGGTGTGGGCGAAGTGGGCCTTGTCGCCATCGCTGGCGCCAAGTAGGCGCCAGGCGGCTTCCGAGAGGCCTGCTTCCTGATGGGACAGAAAATCCTGAGTGACCACGTTGACGGTGGCGATGATGCTGCGCCCGCCGCTACTGACCCGTACCCGCGAGTGGGCGTTGAAACCTTCCGACTTGCAGACATCGCAGTCCTGGCGCATGTAGACCACCGGCTCCTGATGGGTATCGATACCCAGGCGGCGGAGGTAGAGGAAATTGTGGACGGTGTCGCTGGTGTGATCCATCAAGGATTAGCCATTGCAAGGGGCGGATGATCGGAATTGCTTTAGTGTATGCCAGCTTTTAAAAAATTTGTTGCGCCGGATCAAGCCAAAGCGTTGCCATTTGTTCTAGGCTGACGGAATGGTGCGACACACATGCGGCATCGAGCGTTGGTATAATTCGATGAGTCATTTTTTGAACCGTTCATTTTTAACAGAAGGAATTCCCGATGCAACGACTGACCTTCCTCGGCGCCGCCGGCACCGTCACCGGCTCCAAATACCTGATCGAACATCAGGGCCGACGGATTCTGGTGGACTGCGGCCTATATCAGGGGGTCAAGAACCTGCGGGAACGGAACTGGAAACCCATGCCGTTCGATCCCCGTGATATCGACGCGGTGGTGCTGACCCATGCTCATATCGACCACAGTGGTTA
>JAEZAA010000051.1 GCA_023430625.1 Pseudomonadota bacterium | reverse complement strand
GGTGACCGCCAGGGTCCCTTGCACTATCTCTATTTCGTACACCGCTACCGCAACATCAATGTCCCCATTGGTGATCTGATCAGCGGCCGCCGCAACGCCGTCGACTGTTATGCTTTCTGGGACATGTGGCAGAACTACATGGACACCAGCCGCCCGCTCCCGGATATCCCACTTTGGGAAGAGTACCGGGACCAGGACCCGGTCACGGCCGAACATGATCGCCGCACCGGACGCCCCCCGCGTTACTGGCGGGACATGGACGACAAGACCTGGGAGCAAACACTCATGGATATGAACCAAAAGGTACACGCCATTGATACCCTGTACCGGCCGGACTTGATGAGGCCTCGCCTTGAACTGACTGATGCGATGTTGCAGGCATAGCTGTATGCCAATAGCTCCGTGGTCGATAACGCGCCTCTCATGTGGTGTTCCTCCCCCTCCGAAAGGAGGGAGCGCCCAACGCTCGCCCGCAAATGCATGACACCTGCAACAGATCTGGCTGAATCCATCCGCTACCATCCCCGCAGATATCTTCAGAACACCCCATAACAACACTCAAAGAAACGGGTATGGAAATGACTCACCTACGCACGCTCTTCTCCCGGATGACACCGCTCGCCCTGAGCCTGGCAATACTCACACCGCAAACCAGTCTCGCAGACTCTGAAACCAACCCCTACGACGGCTACATGAGCGCGAATTACAGCGACACCAACCGCTGGCTTTGCCATCCGGGCCTGAGCAGTTCCCGCAATATGTGTGACGACAATGTCCGTGCGTTGGTGGTGGAGGCTGACGGTTCCTCCAACGTCGTGGAATCTCGACCGGCGGACGCCCCCGAAGTGGATTGCTTCTATGTGTACCCCACCACCAGCCTGGACCTGGGCCCCAACTCCAACTTCCTGGCCACGGCGCAGGAGAAACAAACCACCCTCGCCCAGTTCACCCGTTACAGCGAAGTCTGCCGTACTTTTGCGCCGATCTATCGGCAACGGACCCTGACCTACCTGGCACTCGACACCTTGGCGGATAATCTGGTCAGCGACGAGTCCGCCAGAAAGGCTACCGAAAAGGCTTACGCGGATGTGCTGGATGCCTTTCGGGAGTACATCGCCTATCACAACCAGGGGCGTGGCTTCATTCTGGTCGGTCACAGCCAGGGTTCCCGTCTGCTGCGGCAGGTCATCGCGGAAGAGGTGGAACAGCACCCCTATCTAGCCAAGCGGTTGATTGCAGCCCACCTGCCGGGCTTCTCGATTGAAGTACCCCTGGGCGCGGACGTGGGCGGCAGTTTCGCCAGCACACCGGCCTGCCGCAGCGCGGATCAAACCGGCTGTGTGATCAGTTTCGCCAGCTATCGAAAAGGTGACCCTGAGCTCGCAACGGCGCGCTTTGGCGTGACTGCCACACCAAACACCCAAGCTCTCTGCGTTAATCCGGCAGCACTGGCGGGTGGAGTCGGCGCGCTACAGGCCTATTTGCCGTTCCGGTACGCACCGGCCTATCAGACGCTGATGTATTCCAAAGGCTCCGGTGGTCCCTATGCCAGCCGCCTACGCAATACGCTGCTGGCCACCAGCTATACGCCATTTTTCGCGGTACCGGGCCAGTTGACGGGTGAGTGTAAAGTGAACGAGGCGGGTGTCAGTTATCTGGAAATCAATATTGCCGCCGACTCCAGTGATCCGCGCGCCGACGATTACCCCGCCGAGTTCCTGGGTGGCAGCGGCTGGGGCATGCATCTGGCGGACATCGGACTTGTGCAGGGCAACCTCGTGGAGTTGGCGCGCTCACAAAGTGAAGCCTGGCTGGCGGCGCAGCCGGACTAATTGGCCAGACACAAAAAAGCCGGCATTGCCGGCTGGCTTTTTGTTTATCGATCAGGCATCAAGCCACGGGGCTTGCCCAGAGGTCGTGCTCGTCGGAATGTTCCACCACCACAGTCAGCAGGTCGCCGGGCTTCACATCCGTCACATCGTTCAGATACACCAAGCCATCGATCTCAGGGGCGTCAGCCTGGCTGCGGGCAACGGCGCCTTCTTCGTCCACTTCATCGACGATCACCTGGATGGTCTTGCCGATCTTCTGGCGTAGACGCTCGGCGCTGATTTCCGCCTGCTTGGCCATGAAACGCTCCAGACGCTCCTGCTTGACCTCTTCCGGCACCGGATCGGCCAGCTCGTTGGCAGGCGCGCCTTCCACCGGCGAGTAGGCAAAGCAGCCCACCCGATCCAGTTGTGCTTCGTCCAGCCAGTCCAGCAGCATCTGGAAATCTTCCTCGGTCTCACCAGGAAAACCGACAATAAAGGTCGAACGCAGGGTCAGCTCGGGACAGATCTCGCGCCATTTCTTGATGCGCGCCAGGGTGTTCTCGGCATGCGCCGGACGCTTCATGAGCTTCAGGATACGGGGGCTGGCGTGCTGGAACGGGATATCCAGATACGGCAGGATCTTGCCTTCCGCCATCAGCGGGATCACCTCATCCACATGGGGATAGGGATACACGTAGTGCAGACGCACCCAAACACCCATCTTGCCCAGCTGCTCGCACAGATCCAGCATGCGGGTTTTGACCGGGCGGCCGTCCCAGAAACCGGTGCGGTACTTGATGTCCACGCCATAGGCGCTGGTGTCCTGGGAGATAATCAGCAGTTCTTTAACACCGTTGTCCACCAGCCGCTTGGCTTCTTCCAGCACCTCGCCCACCGGGCGGCTGACCAGATCACCACGCATGGAGGGGATGATGCAGAAGGTGCAGCGATGGTTGCAGCCTTCCGAGATCTTCACGTAGGCGTAGTGGCGCGGCGTCAGCTTGATGCCCTGGGGCGGCATCAGGCTGGTGAAAGGATCGTGTTTCGGCGGTACCTGCTCATGCACCGCGCCCACCACGGCTTCATAAGCCTGGGGTCCGGTGACCTTGAGCACGTTGGGGTATTGCTGGCGGATCTCGTCTTCCTTCACGCCCAAACAGCCGGTCACGATGACCTTGCCGTTCTCCGCCATGGCTTCGCCGATGGCATCCAGGGACTCCGCCACGGCGCTGTCGATAAAGCCGCAGGTGTTGACGACGACCACGTCCGCCTGGTCGTAGGTGGGTACGATCTCGTACCCTTCAGAGCGCAGCTGGGTCAGAATCCGCTCGGAATCCACTAGTGCTTTCGGGCATCCGAGACTGACGAATCCGACTTTCCCGTTTTGGGCCGACATGAACAACCTCCAGCTAACGCCTGGCAAATAAGAAAGGGCGAGCATTCTACATCAAGCTGTTCAGGACTTGAACGGTTCATCGCTAGGGGAAGTTTCGTATCCTGCCGCCACGTTAGTAGCGGCTAACGGCGGTTTTCCTAAGTATGTAGGCGTTTTGTGATTTGGTAACGTGGTGTAATTTTGACCACTTGATCACTTCTTTTTCCTGGGGATACCGCTACACTCTCCAGCAAGGTCCGCTAGACATTGATCCCGAATAATTTTTTCGCCTGTACCAGGCACACCTATACAATAGGGGCAGTAATGCAAACCAGTAGCGTGGCGACTCCATCGATGACTACACCCAAAAGGAACTTGCGACATCACTTGCGCGTGCCGGCCAAAATGCCCGCTACCCTGGAGACGCAAACCGGCACGACCCTGAGCGCCGACATCGCCAACCTGTCCCGCACCGGGCTGCTGCTGGCCTGCGACCGGGAGACGTTGGAGTCGATCCATATGAAGGACGCGCCCTTCTCGCCCAATCGCCATGTGCCGCTGCTGGTGCGCTTCACCCTGAACAGCGAAATTACCGGCAACCTGACCCTGAACATCCAGTGCGGCGTGGTCCATGTTCGCCGTCTGTCCCGCGAGCAATATCATGTGGGCGTCGAGTTCAAGCAGGTGGATGAGAACCTGGTGCCCGTGCTGGAAGGCTACATCGAGAGCTATCGCGAGACGGGGCGCGAGAACGCTTAACCGCCTGCCTATCTGACGTTCGTCCTGAACCCCGATGCTGGCCTGACAGCCAGCCCTGCACAAGCTACAATGCGCGCACCTTATGACCTTTGCCGGAGTCACCGGCCAGGAATCTGACATGCTGCGCATTACCGAACTTGCTCTGCCGCTCGACCATCCCGATACCGCCTTGCGTGCCGCCATTATTGAGCGCCTGCAGATTCCAGAGGCGGATCTTCTCGACTTCACCGTATTCAAGCGCAGCTATGACGCCCGCAAGAAGAACACGGAAATCAAGTTCGTCTATATCATCGATCTCGAAGTCCGCAACGAAGCCGAGATCCTGCAGCGTTTTGCCGATGACCCGCATATCCGTCCCGCGCCGGACACCGAATACCATCCTGTTGCCCAGGCTCCCGCCGGGCTCACTGAGCGCCCTATCGTTATCGGCTTTGGGCCCTGCGGCCTATTCGCCGCGCTGACTCTGGCCCAGATGGGCTTCAAGCCGATCATTCTGGAACGGGGCAAGGATGTGCGCCAGCGGACCAAGGACACCTGGGCCCTGTGGCGCAAGAAGATCCTGACTCCGGAATCGAACGTGCAATTTGGCGAAGGCGGCGCAGGCCTGTTCTCCGACGGTAAACTCTACAGCCAGATTAAGGATCCGCAGTTCTTTGGCCGCAAGGTAATGCGGGAGTTCGTGCGCGCCGGTGCGCCCGAGGAAATCCTGTATGTCAGCAAGCCCCACATCGGTACCTTTCGTCTCACTGGCGTCGTCTCCACCATGCGCGAGGAGATCAAGGCACTGGGCGGCGAGGTACGCTTCGGCAGCAAAGTCAGTGATCTGCTGATCGACAACGGTCAGATCGAAGGCGTGGTCCTGGAAAATGGCGAGCAATTGCAGAGCCGTCATGTGGTGCTCGCCCTCGGCCACAGCTCGCGCGACACCTTCCGGATGCTTGAGCGCCAGGGCGTTTTCCTGGAAGCCAAGCCATTTGCCATCGGCTTCCGGATCGAGCACCCGCAATCCTTGATCGACCGGGCGCGCCTGGGTAAATACGCAGGACATCCGGAGTTGGGCGCAGCCGACTATAAATTGGTGTATCACGCCAAGAACGGTCGCGCCGTCTACAGCTTTTGCATGTGTCCTGGTGGCACGGTGGTCGCCGCAACCTCCGAACCCGAGCGGGTGGTAACCAACGGCATGAGCCAGTATTCCCGCGACGAGCGTAACGCCAATGCCGGCATCGTGGTGGGCATCAATCCGGAAACGGATTTTCCGGGCGGCCCGCTGGCAGGTGTTGAACTGCAGGAACGCCTGGAATCTGTCGCCTATCAACTGGGCGGACAGGATTATTGTGCGCCCGGTCAGCTGGTTGGCGACTTTATCCGCAACCAGCCCTCCACCCAATTGGGGGAGGTCATTCCCTCCTACAAACCGGGCGTCAAGTTGGGCGACCTGAGCACCTCTCTACCCGCCTACGCCATTGAGGCCATCCGCGAGGCACTGCCCGCCTTTGGCCGTCAGATTCGTGGTTTTGACCGGGACGACGCGGTCCTGACCGGCATTGAAACCCGCACCTCCTCACCGGTTCGGATCACCCGCGACACCGTCAGCCTGCAAAGCCTCAACGTGCGCGGCCTGTATCCGGCCGGTGAAGGTGCGGGCTATGCCGGCGGCATCCTGTCCGCTGGCGTTGACGGCATCAAGGTGGCGGAGGCCGTGGCCAAGGCCATGCTGGGTCTAACCGGTGACGAGACGGCACGGCCATGAAACTCGACGATGTCAAAAAGCTGCATCAGAAAAAATACCGTACGGATTTGCGCCATTTCCTGGTAGAAGGCGAACATCTGGTGCTGGAGTTACAGAAGGCCGCCAGCCGTCAGCCAGCCTTGAGTGACAGTCAGCTGTTCGTGACCGACGCCTATGCCGACTGGGTCAGCCCGTTTGCCAGGACCCTGGTCAGCACCAAACAGATGGCCCAGCTCTCCGACACCAAGACCCCCCAGGGGATTCTGGCCGTAGTGCCGTTTCTGCCGCCACCGCGGCCGCAGGCGTCCGAGCGCGCCATTTATTTGCATGAGGTCCAGGACCCGGGCAATCTGGGTACGATCCTGCGGACCCTGGCCTGGTTCGGTGGTTTTCGCTGCCTGCTCAGCCCCGGCAGCGTTGATCCCTACAATCCGAAGGTGGTCCGCTCCAGCATGGGGGCGATCTTTCATGTGCCGATTGAGCTGGATGTCACGCTCGACCAGGTGCATCAACGCTATCCCCGCGTAGCCTGTCTCGATATGGATGGTCGCGCCGTGCACGAACCCGAGTTTCAGGCATTCGACTGCTACCTGTTTGGCAATGAAGCCCGAGGCGTGCCCCGGGACCAGCTTGCCGCCCTTAATGCAAAATCCTTTACCATCCCCGGTGGCGGTGCCATTGAATCACTGAACCTGGCTTCAGCGGTGAACATCTGCATCTATGAGTTAAGGCGGTAGCAGCCGCGACGGATTGCACCGCTCCTCCCCGCTTGTTCCGTCTGCTCTGCCTGATTCCCTCTAACACCATCCAACACAGGATGTTTTGTCTTGAATGTGAAGTAGGCACGGTCGGAGTGCCAAAACGTGAAAGCCTGTTCGCATCCAGATCAGATACGGTTGCTAGTGACTGTCACCCTCAAAGACAAGAACCAGAATCGACGTCACAAGGACTCTTCATGTACGCAAACACTTATAAGAAATCGCTCCTTTCGCTGTGCGCAGCGGGCGCATTGCTGTTTTCAACATCCGCCTTCAGTTTCAACCCGCCTGAGCAAGAGCCCGGCGGCGATACGGCCAACCCCTGCAAAGCCAACTGCGGCTTCGAGCGTGGCCCCAACCCCACGCAAGCCTTGCTGGAAGCGGAAACCGGCCCCTTTGCTGTGAGCACTCAGAGCGTTGGCCGCGGCAACGGCTTTGGTGGCGGCACTATTTACTATCCCCAGGGCACGACCGGCACCATGGGTGCCATTGCTGTCGTTCCCGGCTTTGTTTCACCTGAATCCTCCATAAGCTGGTGGGGTCCGCATCTGGCGTCGCACGGTTTTGTGGTCATTACCATCGAGACCAACACCCTGCTGGATTTCCCCCCGGCCCGCGCCGATCAGTTGACCAGCGCACTCGATTATCTGGTTGCCCAGAGCAAAACCGCCGGCAGCCCGATCAACGGCATGGTCGACCGCACCCGCACGGCCGTCGTTGGTTGGTCCATGGGCGGCGGCGCGTCTCTACGACTGGCCACTGGCGAGCGCGTCAGTGCCGCAATCCCACTGGCTCCCTGGAACGCCAGCAACAGCAACCAGTTCGCCAGCATAGACGCGCCGACGCTGATCATCGCCTGTGAAAGCGACTCGGTTGCCCCGGTTAGCAGCCATGCTGATCCTTTCTATAACCTGATTCCAGCGTCCACCGACAAGGCCTATGTGGAACTTGCCGGCGCAGGTCACTCGTGCGCCAATGGTGGCGGTGCCAATGTCGCTCTGCTGAGCACGCTCGGCGTCTCCTGGATGAAACTGCATGTAGACAAGGACCAGCGTTACGCGCCCTTCGTCTGTGGCACCGACTACGGTTCCAATCCGATCGTGTCCGATTTCCGCAGCACCTGCCCGTTTTAAGCCGCGTGACCACATTGGGGATCAACAGATTCCCAATGTGGGACGGCCCGCACGCCGAACCTGAGACCCAGATTCGGCGTGCCTGTTTCTGATATGCCACACTGCCAGGTCTATGAACGACTGAACAATCAGAAAAATGAGCAGTCACGACGCAGAACACAATCCGGCCACGCCCAAACTCTACATCTGGAACGGCGACCTGCTGTTTTTAGGCACATCCAGGCTTTCTCATCGCGCCCACCGGATTGTTCAGGAAAAACTGTTCGTCTGCCTCGAAGGGTCATTTTCCCTGCGCTCCCCCGACGGAAGCCGCATTCGCACCCGTAGCTGTCTTCTGCGCAACGGACTTATGCTCGACAAGACCCTGCTGGAAGGGCGCGACACCATTGTGGCGGTATATTATCTGGCGCCGTTCTCCCAAGACTACCCTGCTCTTGCCAGCATCATGACAGAAGCCGCTTCCGGCCTCTTATACGATCATCCGCAGGAGGACGCCCTGATTCAGCAAATGCTGGCCCTGCGCGACGGGCCTGACTGCTCGCCGCAGGATGCACGCCAACTCGTTCGCGACCTGATGCTTCCATCCAACGTCGCTAACCGGGTATTCCAGGAATTCGACCCGCGCGCTCTTGAGGTGGTGCGTCGAATCCAGACGTCCTTGAGCGAGAACCTGTCGCTGAGTGACCTAGCCGCATCGGTGCATCTGTCCGATTCCCGACTGGAAAAACTCTTCAAGGATCAGAGTGGCCTGCCCATTACCCAGCACCGCTTACAGCAGCGTGTATTCTGGAGCGTGGTGATGTTAGCGTTGGGCTTCTCTGTCACGGATGCGGCGCTGATTACCGGATTTTCCAACGCCGCCCACTTCTCGCGATCGTTTCGCGCCATCAACGGGTTAACGCCGTCGACACCCTTTATGAAGCCACCGTTTCTGAAAACCTTTGTCGATGAGGCTCTGGTAAAACGGGTAGAATTAATAACTCACAGGCAGCTCGCATCATGAAATCAGGCAACCGCGCCTCCTCCAAAATCGCGCTCGGGCTAGGCGTCGGCCTATCGGCCGCGCTTCTCCTCGCCATCTGGTTCAATCAGACCGAATCCCAGCCTGATACTAAGCCGACGTCATCCGCTGCAGAGCTACCAGCGCCCAAGCCGTCTCAAACCAGCACGGTTGGTTCCGCATGGCAGTGGCGCAATACCGCAGCCATGACCGGTCAGACCGATCCCACAGCATCCGAAGCCATTCCCGAGCATCTGCCATTTAGCGCGGACGCAATTTACGAGGCACTGCAGGAGGTCCAGATCGATGAGAATGGCGATGTGGTTTTGGACAATAAGGCATTGGAGGCGCTGAACAAGACGTTCAAGCATGGTCAAGTCGAGCTGAGCGAAGAACAACTGGCGGCGTTGCAGGAACTCATCCAAGTGGGATTGCCCGGCAAAGCTGGCGAGCAGACGGCACGTATCGTTGGCGACTTTTATCAATACCTGGAGGCCAAGGAAGATTTCAACTCCGCGCACCGCGCACCTGCCAACCAGGTACCCGCCGACGCAACGGTTGAACAACAGTACGCAGAGCTTCGGGCATTGCGGCAAACCTATCTGGGGCAGGACGTCGCCGACAAATTGTTCGCCCAGGAAGACGCTGGCGCGCAGTATATGTTCAAGGCTCGTGAAATTCAGGCCGACCCCAACCTCACTCCAGAGCAGAAAGTCCGAAAAGCAGAGGATCTTGGCCGCGAGCTGCTCAATCAGCCTACGGACGCAGAGCAGTAAACGGACTGGGCCGTAAGCGGATTGAGCAGAGACCTGGTTACCAAGCTGCGAAACAACGGTATATATCTATAACACTTCGGTATAGATCTCCCGCTACTTATAATCCCTCCCCATTTGGTATAGTACCGCATCATTTTGGGCGGGGTTTCACTCCCTGCACCTAGCCCATCGCAAGCATTGATGAGTGATCGCATGGCCCAGTACAACCTGACACACCTGAAGCAGCTCGAAGCTGAGAGTATTCATATCATTCGCGAAGTCGCGGCTGAGTTCGAGCGTCCCGTGATGCTCTACTCCATCGGCAAGGATTCCGCGGTCATGTTGCATCTGGCCCTCAAGGCCTTCTATCCGGGCAAGCCACCCTTCCCCCTGATGCACGTGGACACCACCTGGAAGTTCCGCGAAATGATCGCCTTCCGGGAAAAGCAGGCCAAGCGCTACGGCCTGGACCTCATCGTGCATATCAATGAAGAAGGCGTGAAAGCCGGTATTGGCCCCTTCACCCACGGCAGCGCCAAGCATACCGACGTGATGAAAACCGAGGGACTCAAGCAGGCGCTGAACAAGTACAAGTTCGATGCCGCGTTCGGTGGCGCGCGTCGGGATGAAGAGAAGTCCCGTGCCAAGGAGCGGGTTTATTCGTTCCGTGACCAGTTCCATCGCTGGGATCCCAAGAACCAGCGGCCCGAGCTGTGGAACCTGTACAACGGCAAGGTCAACCAGGGCGAGAGCATTCGCGTGTTCCCCTTATCCAACTGGACCGAGCTGGATATCTGGCAATACATCCACCTGGAGAACATCGACATCGTGCCCCTGTACTTCGCCGCCAAGCGTCCGGTGGTGGAGCGGAACGGCACCCTGATCATGGTGGACGACGACCGCATGCCGCTCAACCCAGGCGAAACGCCTGAGATGAAGATGGTCCGCTTCCGCACCCTGGGCTGCTATCCGCTGACGGGCGCCGTGGAGTCGACCGCCACCACCCTGCCGGAGATCATCCAGGAAATGCTGCTCACCCGTAGCTCCGAGCGCCAGGGTCGGGTCATCGACCACGACCAGGCCGGCTCCATGGAGCAGAAGAAACGGGAAGGTTATTTCTAAGCGGGCTTTGAGCCAGGTAACGCGCCAGAGCATTTGTAAAGCCATCGCTTCGAGCGCATGCACGGGATTTAATAGAGTACGACCATGTCACACCAATCCGACTTGATCAGCACCGATATCAACGAGTACCTGAAGCAGCACGAGCAAAAGGAGCTGTTGCGCCTTCTGACCTGCGGCAGCGTCGACGATGGCAAGAGCACCCTGATCGGGCGCCTGCTGCACGACTCCAAGATGATCTACGAAGATCACATGGAAGCCCTCACCAAGGACAGCGCCAAGGTCGGCACCACCGGCGACAAGGTGGATCTCGCCCTGCTGGTAGACGGCCTGCAGGCCGAGCGCGAGCAAGGCATCACCATCGACGTGGCCTATCGCTACTTCTCCACCGCCAAGCGCAAGTTCATCATTGCCGACACCCCTGGCCACGAGCAGTACACCCGCAACATGGCGACTGGTGCCTCCACCGCCAACCTGGCCATCATCCTGATGGACGCACGCAAGGGCGTACTGACCCAGACCAAGCGCCACAGCTTCATCGCCTCATTGCTGGGTATTCGCCACATTGTGGTGGCCATCAACAAGATGGATCTGGTGGAGTTCAGCGAAGCGCGCTTCAACGAGCTGCGCAATGCTTACCAGTCGTTTTCCAGCAGTCTGAACCTGAAAGATGTCTACTTCGTCCCCATCTCCGCACTGGATGGCGACAACGTGGTGAACGCCAGCGACAACACACCCTGGTACCAAGGCCAGACGCTGATGCAGATCCTGGAAAATGTCGCGATTTCCGCCGACAAGAACCTGGACGACTTCCGTTATCCAGTGCAGTACGTGAACCGCCCTAACCTCAATTTCCGGGGTTATTGCGGCACCATAGCCTCCGGCGTTATCCGCAAGGGCGAGACCATTCAGGTGCTGCCGTCTGGCAAAACCAGCAGCGTCAAATCCATCGTCACCTTTGATGGCGAACTGGAGCAGGCCTTTGCCGATCAGGCCGTGACCCTGACACTGAATGACGAAATCGATATTTCCCGCGGCGACATCATCGTCAAGCCGGGTAACCTGCCGCCGGTCTCCAACCGCTTCACCGCCAATCTGGTGTGGATGAACGAGCAGTCCCTGCAACTGGGCAAGCAGTACTACATCAAGCTGGGCACCAAGGTAGTCAGCGGTATGGTCAGCAAGATCCGCTACCAGACCGACGTCAATACCCTGGAGCGCCTTGAGACGGACGAGCTCAAGCTCAACGAAATCGGACTCTGCGAATTCACCCTGAATCAACCGGTGGCGTTTGACCCTTACCGTCAGAACAAGGCCACCGGCGCGTTCATCCTGATCGACCGCCTCAGCAACGTGACGATTGCTGCCGGCATGATCGAAGATGCCGTGGCGGAAACGTCCGTCACGGAGTTCCAGCCAGTCACCGAACAAGAGCGGCAAAACCGTCTGGGACAGAAGCCGTTCGCGGTGATCACCCAAGGCAAGCTGGCCGACAAGCTCGCCTTTGCCGTCGAGCGCTTCCTGTTCGATGCCGGCAAGACTTCTTATGTGGTGGAAGAAGCGGAACTGGCACGGCGTCAGGATGCCGCGCACTGGCTGAACCGGGCTGGCGTGATTGCGATTGTGCCGGTTGCCGAGGGCGAGGAGGTTACGGCGCCCGTACGCTTTGTAGCGCAGGCCAGCGAGGAAACGGAGTTGGCGGATGCCGTGAAGGCCTTGGCCGAACAGCTGCGGGGACAGAAGTTGCTTTGATACCGCTTTAACGCGACTAACTCCTCCCCCTGCCTGAAAGACGCCCCCCCCCTAACCCTCCCCTTGCCAGGGGAGGGAACAAATACGGCAACCTGAGAGGTGGGGCCGCCTCCTACCTTGCCACCGCATATTTCCGCAACAACTCCACACACAGATCCACATAATCCGCCCGGCAACTGGCCCCCATCAGGCCAATTCGCCAGATCTTACCCTTCATCGGCCCGAGTCCGGCCCCGATTTCCAGGCCATGCTCCTGCAACAGACGCTGGCGCACCGCTAAATCATCCACACCCTCGGGTATTCGCACTGCATTCAGCATGGGCAACCGATGCTCTGGTGCCACCGCGAACTCAAATCCCGCTGCTTCCAGGCCATCCCGCAAGCGCTCGTGCTGAGTCTGGTGCCGTGCCCAGGCCTGCTCAAGCCCCTCTTCATGCAGCATGACCAGAGATTCGTGCAGGGCATAAAGGGCGTTGATGGGCGCGGTATGGTGATAGACCCGCTGCTCGCCCGCCTGCCAATAGCCCATCACCAGTTGCATATCGAGAAACCAGCTTTGCACCGGTGTTGCGCGCGACAAAATCCGCTCCTGCGCGCGGGGGCTGAAACTGATCGGTGACAGCCCCGGTACACAGGACAGGCACTTTTGGGTGCCGCTGTACACCGCGTCCACACCCCATTGATCCACCATCAGCGGCATGCCAGCCCAGGAGGTCACCGCATCCATGACACTCAGGCAGCCATGCTCGCGCGCCAGCCGGCACAAGGCCGCTGCATCGCTGACGGCACCGGTGGAGGTTTCGGCATGCACGAATGCCAGCACCTTGGTGTCCGGATGTACCCGCAACGCCGCCTCGACCGCCTCCGGATCCACCGGCTGCCCCCAAGGACACTCCACCACGACCGCCTCACAACCCATGCGCTGCACGTTGGCCAGCATGCGCTGGCCGAACACGCCGTTGATACAGACCACAACCTTGTCGCCCCGCTCCAGCAGGTTGGCCAGCGCGGCCTCCATACCGGCGGACGCTGGCGCCGAGAGTGGTAACGTCAGGGCATTGCTGGTTTGCAGGCTGGCCTGCAGCATGACCTTGATCTCATCCATCAGGCGGATAAAGGCAGGATCCAGATGACCGATGGTGGGCTGTGCCATGGCTGCCCGCACCCGCTCCGGCACGTCCGACGGCCCCGGCCCCATCAGCAGGCGCCGGGGCGCCTGGAACGATTGAATATCCATAAAGGTGTTATCTCTTTTTTGTTCTTGGAACAATCCGTTGTCCATCAAACCTAGCACGGCGTTGCCGGCCGACCCTACGCAAAATTCACCGGAC
Organism: Pseudomonadota bacterium; assembly: GCA_023430625.1. GTDB lineage: Bacteria > Pseudomonadota > Gammaproteobacteria > Pseudomonadales > Oleiphilaceae > JAEZAA01. The sequence goes on along the minus strand of JAEZAA010000051.1, from coordinate 15,867 downwards.
TGGGCATTGCGTCACGCAGACCAATCCGTTACCGTCAGCGCAGTTCCGCCTGCCCGGCCCATCGTTTCGCAACTGCCTGCAGGCATCCATTGGTTTTACTGTTCGGCTGCACATGGCACTACAACATCTGATATTTCATCGCATTGAGAAGTGGCAGGAAGACGGCGACGTCAGCCTGACCAAGCGTCCCGATATCCATCCGGTCGGCGCCGACGCCGAATCCCTCTATAACGCGCTGCGCCGTACCTTCAACGGCAAGGCCGGCAAGGGCTATGGGCGTTTTCAGGAAGACTACGCGAGCTTCCCGGTCAGCCGCTGGCTGCAGGAGTTCCTGGATGAAAAGATCTCCTTCGCCAAGTTCTCCCACCTGCTGGTGGAGCACATCCAGCAGGCCTTGCAACAGGCGCCGGTCAATCTCGATGGCTCCATCCTGCTGGCGCTGGATCAACGCCCCGAAGGCCAGGACCTGTTTTTTGCCCTGATTCCCGGCCAGTCCAGCTTCCAGCTCACCAAGGATCTTGAACTGACCCTGGTGGAGCATCTGGACCCGACCCGGCTGGATGTGGCAGCACGCATTGAACTGGATGCCTGGAAAGGCAAGCACCGCACCGACAGCTATTTCACCGCCCTGACCGGCCCTGGTGCCCGGGAACGGGCCGAAATTGTGCTGGGCGCCCTGGGCTTTGAGAGCGCCGTGGACACCAAGCAGGAAACCAGCACTTTCCTGCAGGCGGTGGAGGAATACGCCAGCAAACTGCCCCAGGAAGAGGCGCCCCAGTACCGCAAGAAGGTCTATGACTATTGCGTGGAACAGGAACGCTTCGGCGAGCCGGTGGAACTGGAGAAACTGTCCCGGGTGATCGATGAAGACCATCCCGAAGCCTTCGCTGGCTTTGCCCGCAGCCAGGAGCAACCGCTGGGTACGGAGATTCGCCCCGACCGTCGCCGGTTGAAGTCGCTGGTCAAGTTCAGCGGCAAGGTCAAAGGCGTCAGCCTTTCATTCTCCTCTGACGCCATCGACCAGACGGTGATCTACGACCCTGCCAGCGGATCACTCACGATCCGAGAGCTGCCCGCTTCCCTCCGCCAGCAGCTGGCCCGCTATCTCAAGCAGGACCAAGGCGAGGCTTGATGGCATACCGGGCGCTCGCCTACGTCCTTAGGCTCCTTCTCGTCAGCATCCTTTGGACGACCGGTCTCGTCGGCACTCTGTTGGCTGACACTCTGGTGGCTGACGAGGCTGCGCCTATTCAAGCAGAGGCAAACGCCGGTCCGAAGCCAGTTCCGCGACGCCCAACGGAACAGCAGCTGGAGCTGGTTCAGGCCCATCGCCTGCAATGGCCCGGCAACTTTCAGCCCTCCGGCCTGACCTGGTGCCGGGGTCGTCTGCTGACCCTGTCCGACCGCCATGACCTGGAAATCCAAGCGCTCGACCTGGAAAATCCCGAACAGCCGCTGCGGCGTTATCTAGAACTGGAACGAATCCCGGAACCGCCACCGCTGCACTCGCCGGTGGCGATTCTGCGCCAGATGATCCTCACGGTTTTCCATAAACAATACGACTGGGAAGGCATCACCTGCGACGACAAGCACAACCTTTATCTCGCCAGTGAATCCTTCTCTGCGGTGCTCAAGGTGCCGCTACAGGGTGATTCCGAATGGATCACGCTTGCCCCCCACGAAGCAATCCAGCATCACAAACTTCTCATGGGCGAAAATACCGGCATCGAAGGCGTGCAGTGGCTACCGGGCAATCAGCTCCTGTTGGCGGCGGAAAGCCGGCCTGTCGGCCTGATCCGCTGCCAGATAGACGGCGCACTCTGTAACCCGCTCCAGGTGGTGGTGCTCTCGGAGGACAAGACACCCGCCACCTTCCGCGCCGACGACCTCAGCGGCCTGAGCCGCGACGGGGACAGACTCTATACCCTGGAACGCTATCTCTCCCGGGTGTGTCGTCGCAATCCGAGCGATTTTCGCATCGAACAGTGCGTGCGCTTTCGCACGACCGAGCACAACCCCCGCTTTGCCCATGCCAAGGTGCGCCATGGTCAGGCCGAAGGGCTACTCATACAGGGCGAGCGAATTTTCATCATCATCGACAACAATGGCCGCTCTCTTGTCGCCGAGCCCGACTCTACGGATACCTGGCTGTTCGAGTTCAAGCGCCCACCCGAGTTCTAGGTTCGAACTTCAGGTCCCGCTACCCCTGCCCGGCCTGTTCGGTTTATAATCTGCCGCCTGATTTGACCGCTCCAACCCCTCCCGACATTGGTGTACCTCATGGCGAAAAAGCTTTTCATCAAAACCCACGGCTGCCAGATGAACGAGTATGACTCGGCGCGCATGGCCGACCTGCTGGGTGAGAGCCATCAGGTGGAACTGACGGAAAACGCCGACGAAGCGGATATTCTGCTGCTCAACACCTGCTCCATCCGCGAGAAAGCGCAGGATAAAGTCTTCCATCAGCTGGGGCGTTGGAAAAAACTCAAGCAGAAAAAGCCAGATTTGGTCATTGGTGTCGGCGGCTGTGTGGCCAGCCAGGAAGGGGCCGCCATCCGTGAGCGCGCGCCCTACGTCGACCTGGTGTTCGGCCCCCAGACCCTGCACCGCCTGCCGGAAATGGTGGATGCCGCGAAGGATCTGAAGGTTCCCATGGTGGACATCAGCTTCCCCGAGATCGAAAAATTCGACAGCCTGCCACCGCCCAGTGTCGATGGCCCCACCGCCTTTGTGTCCATCATGGAAGGCTGCAGCAAGTACTGCACCTTCTGTGTCGTACCCTATACCCGTGGCGAGGAAGTCAGCCGTCCGTTCGACGACGTGATCGCCGAAGTAGCACACCTGGCCTCCAAAGGCGTGCGCGAAGTGAACCTGCTGGGCCAGAACGTCAACGCCTACCGGGGCGAAATGCATGACGGTGACACCGCCGACCTGGCGGAACTCATCACCTACATCGCCGCCATCAAAGGCATCGACCGCATCCGCTTCACCACCTCACACCCGGTGGAATTCAGTGATCGCCTGATCGATGTCTATGGCCAGGTGCCGGAGCTGGTCAGCCACCTGCACCTGCCCGTACAGAGCGGCTCCGACCGTATCCTGGCGCTGATGAAGCGCGGCCACATGGTGCTGGAATACAAGAGCAAGATCCGCCGCCTGCGCAAACTGCGCCCGGACCTGAGCCTGTCGTCGGACTTCATCATCGGTTTCCCCGGTGAAAGCGATTTCGATTTTGAGCAGACCATGAAGCTCATTCACGAGATGGAGTTCGACCACTCCTTCAGCTTTATCTACAGCCGCCGGCCTGGCACCCCAGCGTCTGATCTGCCGGACGATGTGCCGGAAGAAACCAAGAAGCAGCGCCTGGCGATCCTGCAAGACCGCATCACCCAAAGCGCACAGCAGATCAGCCGTCGCATGGTGAACACGGTCCAGCGCATCCTGGTGGAAGGTCCCTCCAAGAAAGACCCGTCTGAGTACCAGGGCCGGACCGAGAACAACCGGATCGTCCACTTCAAGACCGATGACCCCAGCGTAGTGGGGCATTTTGTCGATGTCCGCATCACCACGGCCTATGCCAATTCCCTGCGAGGCGAATGGATCGACAGCGCACGCTATTGATTTTTTCCCGGCAGCCCCCATTTTCGTCACAGACCGCCGGCAGTCAGAGGCTGCCGGCATGGGTTAGTAGCACAACGGACCCAAGCGTACGATATGAAAAGAAGCCGTACGCGGTGTCCATAACCCAACATTCAGCGCGACGCGAGCCTGCGCTACGAGAGAAGATTTCTTGACCGACAAACCACAGCAATTTCATCTTGAACCGGCCGATGCCACGCGCCTGTCCGCCCTGGGTGGCCAGTTCGACGAAAACTATCGCCTGCTGGAAAAGCGCCTGCAGGTGCACATCAGCTACCACGGCAACAGCTTTCGCATCCAGGGCGAGCCCCGTCGGACGCAGGCCGCCGCCGAGATCATCAAGCACCTGTATCGCGAGACCGAGGCGAACCCAGATATCTCCCGCGAACTGATCCACCTGTTCATTCAGGAATCCGGAATCGAAGCGATCGAGGATGGCGACGAGACGGTGGATTCCTCCGAGATCCTGGTGATCCGCACCCCACGTCTGCACGTGCGGCCCCGGGGCGGCAACCAGATCAACTATGTTCGCACCATCGGGACTCACGATATCAACTTCGGGATCGGACCGGCGGGAACGGGCAAGACCTATCTGGCGGTTGCCTGCGCCGTGCAGGCCCTGCAGAACGAGGAAGTGAAACGCATTTTGCTGGTGCGCCCGGCGGTGGAAGCCGGCGAGAAACTGGGTTTTCTGCCTGGCGATCTGAGCCAGAAGGTCGACCCTTACCTGCGCCCCCTATATGACGCCTTGTATGAAATGCTTGGTTTCGATCAGGTCACCCGCCTGATCGAGCGCAACGTGATCGAGATCGCGCCACTGGCCTTCATGCGTGGACGCACGCTCAACAATGCGTTCATTATTCTCGATGAAAGCCAGAACACGACCCGCGAGCAGATGAAGATGTTCCTGACCCGGATCGGCTTCGGCTCAACCGCGGTGATTACCGGCGACATCACCCAGGTGGACCTGCCACGCGGCACCAACTCCGGCCTGATCCATGCCATGCAGGTGCTGAACGGCGTCAAGGGCATTGGCTTCACCCAGTTCCTGAGCAAGGACGTGGTACGCCATCCGCTGGTACAACGCATTGTTGAGGCCTATGACCATCATGAAGGCGCCAACCAGAACAAGAGCAAGGGTCAGGACTAAGTGATGCTGACCCTGGATCTGCAAATTGCCTCCGACGCCAAGGACCTGCCTGCCGAGTCCGATCTGCAGCGCTGGGCCAGCATCGCCCTGCGCGAGACCGACAGCCCCGCCGAGGTGACCCTGCGCATCGTCGACGAACCCGAATGTGCCGACCTGAATCAGGCCTATCGTGGCAAGCAGGGACCGACCAATGTGCTGTCGTTCGAATTTGATTTACCACCGGACGTGGAACTGCCGGAACGCCCCCTGGGCGATCTGGTGATCTGCGCGCCCGTGGTCGCCCGGGAGGCTGCCGAACAGGGCAAGACCCTGGCGGCTCACTGGGCGCATATGGTGATCCATGGTATGCTCCACCTCCAAGGATTTGATCATATTCTCGACAATGACGCCGAGATTATGGAATCTTTGGAGACCCAACTGATGCTCCAACTCGGCTTCCCAGCCCCCTATGAGGATGAATGACGGAACCCCCAATGAGTGACGACCCTTCGAATTCCAGCCAGAGTCGCCAAACCTGGCTCGAAAAGTTGTCTCAAGCTTTCTCCGGTGAACCCCAAAGTAAGGAAGACCTGCTCGAAATCGTCCGGGCCGCCGAACGGCGTGGCACCATCGATTCCGACGCCATGAGCCTGATCGAGGGCGCCATGCAGGTCACCGACATGCAGGTGCGCGAAATCATGATCCCGCGCGCCCAGATCGTGACGATCGACCTGGCCGAAAGCCCCGCCGAATTCATCGCCAAGATCATCGAATCCGCCCACTCCCGCTTCCCGGTGATTGATGAGGATCCGGACGATGTGATTGGTATCCTGCTGGCCAAAGACCTCCTGAACTTTACCCTCAACGGAAGTCTCACCAAGGAAAAAGTGATCGATATCCTGCGCCCGGCGACCTTCGTGCCGGAAAGCAAGCGCCTCAACCAGTTGTTGAAGGAGTTCCGCAGTACCCGCAACCACATGGCCATCGTGGTGGACGAATACGGCGGCGTGGCCGGTTTGATCACCATTGAAGACGTGTTGGAGCAGATCGTTGGCGAAATCGAGGACGAGCACGATTTCGACGACGAAAGCATGATCAAGTCCCGGGGAACCGACGAATTCGTGGTCAAGGCACTGACGCCGATCGAAGAGTTCAACGAGCATTTTGGCTCGGACCTCGATGATTCGGAGTTCGACACCGTGGGCGGCCTGGTGCTCAAGCGGTTCGGTCGCCTGCCACGGCGCGGTGAAGCGGTCTCCTTCGGAGGCTTCCGCTTCAAGGTCCTCAACGCCGACAACCGTCAGGTACGCCTGCTGCAAGTGAATCGAGCCACGGCTAACTAATCCCTATGCAAAAATCCGTCGTTGCCCTGCAGTGGCTGACGCCACTGATCGCAGGCGTCCTGGTTACGCTTTCGTTCGCGCCCTTCTTCCTCTGGCCGCTGGGCATCGTCGGCGCGTTCCTGATGGCGCTGATCTGGCGCCGGCAGACACCTCGCGCCGCCACACTCTCCGGCTGGCTGTTCGGGCTCGGCCTGTTTGGCAGCGGCGTCTCCTGGGTGTATGTCAGCATCCACGTGCACGGCTATGCGCCGGTGCCCTTGGCGCTGTTTCTGACCTTGATCTTTGTCGCGGGGCTCGCGCTTTTTACCGCCCTGCAAGGCTGGCTGCTGGCGCGCCTGTTTCGCCGGGACGGCTTCTGGCTGCTGCTGTCGTTTCCCGCCCTCTGGGTTCTGACGGAATGGCTGCGGGGCTGGATTTTTACCGGTTTTCCCTGGCTTTACCTGGGCTATGCCCACCTGGATACGCCCCTGGCCGGCTGGGCACCGGTGATCGGCGTCTATGGCCTGAGTTACCTCACTGCCTTCACGGCTACCGCAATTCTGGTTGCCGCCGACAGCCGCCGTGTCCTCCAGGTCGCAACGGCGGCAGCCGTCTTCCTAGTATGGGGAGCCGGCTTCCTCCTGCAGGACAAGCAATGGAGCAGACCCAGCGGCGAACCGCTGCGGGTCGCGCTGGTTCAGGGCAATATCGCGCAGGAGCTGAAATGGCTTGAGCGGGAGCAGCTGAACATCGTGCGCACCTACCGCGAACTGAGCCAGCCTTACTGGGGCTATGATCTGGTGCTCTGGCCGGAAACCGCCGTCCCCATGTTCCAGCAACAGGCCCGCCCGCTGCTGGAGGCCCTGTCCCAGGAGGCCAAGGAACAAGGAACCACGCTCATTACCGGCATTCCCTCGGCCATCCCCCATGCCAATGGCGACGGCTATGACCTGCACAACAGCATCCTCGCCCTGGGCAACGGCCAAGGGCTCTATCACAAGCAGAAGCTGGTGCCCTTTGGCGAATTCGTGCCGCTGGAATCAGTGCTGCGCGGCCTGATCGACTTCTTCAACCTGCCCATGTCCAGCTTCACGCCCGGTCCGGAAAACCAGTCTCTGCTGCAGGCCAACAGCACCCGCGCCATGCCCTTTATCTGTTATGAAGTGGTGTATCCGGACTTTGTCGCGGCCAATGCGCAGGATTCGGACGTGCTGATCACCATCAGCAACGACAGCTGGTTTGGCGCCTCTATCGGCCCGCACCAGCACCTGCAAATCGCCCAGATGCGCGCCTTGGAAAATGCCCGCTACATGTTGCGCGGCACCAACAATGGCATCTCCGCCATCATCGATGAAAAGGGTCAGCTGACCGAAGTGTCTGGCCAGTTCACTCAGGAAGTCCTAACCGGAGAAGCCGTGCCTCACGAAGGCAAGACACTCTTCTCCCGCACCGGCTCCGTACCGATTCTGGTCATCGCCACGGTGCTCGGTCTGCTGGCTCGGGATACGCGCCGACGGGCGCAAAAGGATTAAAGCGGCCAGTGCCACGACGGGTCAGCACCTGACGTAGCATGCCGCTTCATATTGAGCCGGATGACTGAGTTCACGCTTTTTGCCAGTAAACGCCTCATACAACGCCCGATGCCGGCGTAAGCCGTATTCATCATCACGGGTCTCATACGCACGAACCCACTCGATCAGATTCTCCAGGTTTGCATCCTGCTGCTCGGGCGAACCAAACTTCTCAGGCTCCCAAGGCCGTGCCCGACAATGGGCGACACAGGTTTCCACCCCGGGATTGAGAAAAATGAGCTCATCGCATTCCGCTAAAACCGGTTCAATGATGTCGGCGTAACAGCCTTCGATGATCCAGCTCTCATTCGCTGCAATGAAACGCTTCACAGCCGCGATGCTGTCTTGAAGAGGACGCCTTTCCGGACCGTTCAGAAAGGCCACCTCATCCAGCGACAGGCGTGCGGCCGGTTGTTGTGCGATGAGTTTTTGTGCCAGCGTGCTTTTTCCTGCACCGGCATTGCCGAGAAGAACGACTTTCATAAGCTCCCTGCCCTTTCAGCAAAAAACAGAAAACGGGACAAGTTGAATCTCCTCTAGCCTGCCCCTACAGCCTAGACTTCAGCGGCGCGGTAACGTGCGACCTGTGTCGCCAGCTTTTCTGCCAACTCCCTCAGTTCGCCAGCCGCTGCGGATGCGCTAATGGCGCCGTCAGCGGTACGGTCGGCGACACGGGCGATGTTGGTCACATGACCGTTGATTTCCTCAGACACAACGCTCTGTTCTTCCGTCGCGGTGGCGATCTGGGTGGTCATGTCGTTGATCCGGCTCACTGCCGTCGCGATATTTTCCAGGCTCTGGCCGGCCAGCGCCGCCTGCTCCACACTTCTTGCGGCACGACTACGCCCTTCCGTCATAACCTGCACCGCGTTGCGCGTGCCGCTTTGCAGGCTTTCGATCATGGCCTGGATTTCCTGGGTAGACTCCTGGGTTCGCCGTGCCAGGGTACGCACCTCGTCCGCCACCACGGCGAACCCACGGCCATGCTCGCCGGCACGCGCCGCCACGAAGGCTGCGTTCAGCGCCAGCAGGTTGGTCTGCTCGGCAATGCTCCGGATCACGTTGAGCACCGTACCAATATTTTCACTGTCGGTCTCCAGCCGATGGATGGTTTCCGCCGCACGCTCCACCTCCTGTGCCAGCCCATCGATTGCCTCGATTGTGGCCGTCACTACGCGCGCACCTTCGCGCGCTTCTTCATCGGCAGCTTGGGCGGCGCTCGCTGCCTGCCCGGCGCTGGCGGCGACTTCTTGATTGGTTGCAGCCATCTGGTTGATCGCAGTGGCGGCTTGATCCGTGCCTGAACGCTGCTCTTCCATACTCTGACGGGTCTCGTCGGTGACCGTCGTCAGTCGGGTCGCCGCGCCCCGTAACAAGGCCACGGCTGCGTGGAGTTCACCAAACACCCGCCCTAGTCCTTCCAGCATCCGGTTGAACGAGCCGGACATCCGGCCAAGTTCGTCGTTGCGTTCCACGGCGGCACGGCGGGTCAGATCGCCGGTGGATTCGACCTCCCGCATAGCTCGCTCCAACTCCTCAATGGGCGCGGTCAGGTTGCGTACCAAGGCAAGCGCAGTGACCACCCCCAGGATCAGAAACAGGACCGTGAGCAACGCCAGCTTCATTGCTTCCTGTCGCACCATCGCTTGCACGTCGTCGAGATAGATGCCGGAGCCAATGACCCAGCCCCACGGCTGATAGCCTTTGACATAGGAGATCTTGGATACTGGCTGGTCCATGCCTGGCTTTGGCCAGAGGTACTCCCAAAAGCCCTCGCCCTCGGCGCGTGCGATATCGGCGAAAGCGACGAAGAGACGGTTGCCGGTGGGATCTTTGTAACCACTCAGGTCCGTGCCGTCGAGCTCGGGTTTGTAGGGGTGCATCACCATGAACGGATGCATATCGTTGATCCAGAAGTACTCCGCTTTGTCATACCGGAGCTTCTTGACGGCGGCTATGGCGGCACGCTGCGCCTCGTCCCGCTCAAGCTCACCGCGCTCCGCCAGATCACCGTAATGGGCGAGAAGCGTGAAGGCGACCTCGACCAGATTGCGGGTTTTCGCCTTGCGATCATCCAGCATGGTCTGCTCTAGCTGCGCAATAGCAACGACCGCCAATGCCAACATGCCAGCAATGGTGGGCACGAGCATAAGCCAAAGCTTGTTTCTTGTTCTCAGGTTTCCCAATAGCCTGTGCATGACTTCCCCTAATACAGCTAATCTTCAGGGTCAGATCTCCGCTGACAATCTTCGGGGTCAGGTCTCAGCCGACCACTTACCATCCTGTTGCCCGGTGATGTGGCGGGCGTTGCCTATCGTTCGCGTAGCGGCTGACCGCCCTTGCAATCCGCACATGTCCTCCGGCATGAGGTCCTCCTAAGTGAAGCACGACACATCTTTTCTTGCCATGAGAAGTTGTCACGTATGCATTAATATCAGTCAGCGTACGGAACGCTCTTGATCAGAGCGTCGATCAGACCGCGACGGCCGCCCTGCCTGCTCTCGCTAAGACTTTGTTAGAAGGTATGTACCCGCACCCACCATCACCCCGCCCGCGGCCATGCTGACAGCGCGCTGCGTTTTGACGCCCCTGATGAGCGATACGAGTCTCCGCGCGTAATAGGCATAGCCCAACTTCACACCACCGACTGCGACCACCGTGATAACGGCGATCATTGCAATGTCTGAAGCCTGGACAGCACTCAGATCGACAAAGGCGGGAAACAGGCTGGCATAGAAAAGAATGGCTTTTACATCACCCAGGGTGACAAGCAGGCCAGCGAGAAAACTGGCTGACAAGGTGGATGCGGAGCCTTCAGACCGGGCCTGCAGGAACCTGTTCGATCTCAACAGGCCGATCCCGAACCAGATCAGATACAGACCGGCCAGGTACCGCAAGACTAGAAAAAAGCTGCCCATTACTTCGGCCAGCGCGGCCATGCCAAGAACGGCCAGACCAACAAACAGCAAATCGCCAAGCAGGATACCGGCCGCAACAGCGGCACCGTTTAGAAACCCCGCCGTCGACGATCGGGCAACCACCAGTGCGACACTCGTACTGGGGAGGAGTGCCAATAGGGCCATGACGACGAATAAAACCACGATTTCCAGTAAGCTCATCGTCATCCCTGGGCATCTTTCCTACATGTGATCCGACGGCTCGGCCACTTCCGGCTCACGGGGCCAGCGGGCGGTCACGCGCTGGAAGTAATGCTCGCCACACCGGTGACAGGGTTCGATCACGGCGGTTTCCACCAGACAGGCCATATGCCCGCAGCTCAGGCAGCGCAGCATGCCGGCGCAGGCCACCTCGCCGGCCAGATAATCACCCGGCTCGTGATGCAGCTTCTGATCAAGCTCCACCTGCTCCACTAGGGTCTTATCGGCAATCGAGAGCAACAGGTCGCGGATGCGGTATTCCACCAGCTTGAGATCGAGCCCAAGCCAATCGGCCAGTCCGCCGCGGGTTTCCCGCACGTAACCGCGCAGATCCTTGAGGTCACGCTCCACGTAGGCCCGCAGCAGATCCAGCTCGTCGCGGGTCAGTTCGGCCAGCTCGGCTTCCAGGGCAACGGCCCGGTTGATTTCCTCCTGGACCCCTTCCCAGGTGTTGATCTCGAACTCGGCCAGGGCGCGCTCGGTTCGCTCCAGAATCCGGTTATAGGCCTTGGCGGATTCCGCCGTATGGGTGGGTGACGATGCTTGACGTGCCATGGCGCTCTCCATTTCCCGTTCTATCGAATACCCCATCATTGGGTTACAATAGTCCCCTTTTTTTGGTAATGCCACAGGGCCAAATTCCTGCGCGCCCTGCGCATTCTGCGGCCCGGGCGCCAGACGGCGTTCGGGTGATCCGCGATAGGCCACATGGGTTCAACAGCACAATGACAAGCAAGAGAATGATGGAAGAACTTTATCATCCGCGCACGATCGAGCAAGAAGCCCAGGCCTTCTGGGAACAAAGCCAGGCCTTCAAGGTTCGGGAAGAACCCGGCAAGGATAAATTCTACTGTTTGTCCATGTTCCCCTACCCCAGCGGCAAGCTCCACATGGGCCACGTGCGCAACTACACCATTGGCGACGTGATCAGCCGCTACCAGCGCATGCAGGGTAAAAACGTGTTGCAGCCCATGGGCTGGGACGCCTTCGGCCTGCCGGCGGAGAACGCCGCCCTCAAGCATGGCGTGCCACCCGCCAAGTGGACCTACGAAAACATCGCCTATATGAAGAACCAGCTGAAACAGCTGGGCTTCGGCTATGACTGGGATCGTGAATTGGCTACCTGTCAGCCGGAATACTATCGCTGGGAGCAATGGTTTTTCACCAAGCTGTATGAGAAAGGCCTGGTGTACAAGAAGATGGCCACGGTGAACTGGGACCCGGTCGACCAGACGGTCCTCGCCAATGAACAGGTCATCGATGGCCGCGGCTGGCGTTCCGGTGCGCTGGTGGAGCGTAAGGAAATCCCCCAGTGGTTCATCAAGATCACCGATTATGCCGATGAGCTGCTGGCCGACCTGGATCAGCTGGAAGGCTGGCCCGAGCAGGTCAAGACCATGCAGCGCAACTGGATCGGCCGCTCCGAAGGCGTCGAGCTGCAGTTCGAGGTGAAGGGCCAGAACACCCCGCTGACCGTCTACACCACCCGCCCCGACACCCTGATGGGCGTGACCTATGTGGCCGTAGCGGCACTGCACCCCCTTGCCCTGCAGGCGGCAGAGAATAACTCAGCACTGGCCGCCTTCGTTGAAGAATGCCGCCATACCAAGGCGGCGGAAGCGGACATCGCGACCCAGGAAAAACTGGGCATGGCCACCGGTTTCTATGCCATCCATCCCATCACCCAGCAGGAAGTGCCCATCTGGGTCGCCAACTTCGTGCTGATGGATTACGGCTCGGGCGCGGTCATGTCGGTTCCGGCCCACGATGAGCGCGACCACGAGTTCGCCCGCAAATATGAACTGCCCATTCGCCAAGTGATCGCGCCCCGCGATCACCTGGAAATCGACGTGCAGGAACAGGCCTACGTCGAGAAAGGTATCCTGGTGGATTCCGGCGCCTTCACCGGCATGAGCTCCGAAGAAGCCTTCGACGCCATTGCCGAGAAGCTGGCCAGCGAAGGCAAGGGTCGCAAGACCGTGAATTACCGTCTGCGCGACTGGGGCGTCTCCCGTCAGCGCTACTGGGGCGCGCCCATTCCCATGCTGACCCTGGAAGACGGCACCGAGGTGCCGGCCGACCAGTTCCCGGTCCTGCTGCCGGAAGACGTGGAGATGGACGGTGTGAAATCCCCCATCAAGGCCGACCCGAATTGGGCCAAGGCCCAGTACCAGGGCCAGCCCGCCCTGCGTGAAACCGACACCTTCGACACCTTCATGGAGTCTTCCTGGTACTACGCCCGTTACTGCTGCCCCAACTATCAGGAAGGCATGCTCGACGGCCAGGCCGCCAACTATTGGCTGCCCGTGGACCAGTACATTGGCGGCATCGAACACGCCATCCTGCACCTGCTCTACTCACGCTTCTTCCACAAGCTGATGCGCGATCTGGGCCTGGTGACCAGCGACGAGCCGTTCAAGAACCTGCTGTGCCAGGGCATGGTGATCGCGGAAACCTTCTATCGCGAAGACGCCTCCGGCAAGAAGACCTGGTACAACCCCAAAGAGGTCCGCATCGAGCGCGACGACAAGGGCCGCGTCACCGGCGCCACTCTGCTGGCCGACGGCCAGCCCGTCATCCCGGGCGCCAAGGAGAAGATGTCCAAGTCCAAGAACAACGGTGTGGATCCGCAGGACCTGATCGACCAGTACGGTGCCGACACCGTGCGGCTCTTCACCATGTTCGCCGCGCCGCCCGAGCAGTCCCTGGAATGGTCCGACTCCGGCGTGGAAGGCGCGCACCGCTTCCTCAAGCGGTTGTGGAAACAGGTTCAAGGCCATACCGCGCAAGGACCGGCGCCCAAACTGGACGTGGCCAGTCTGAACCAGGCCCAGAAAGATCTGCGCCGCAAGACCCATGAGACCATCACCAAGGTCAGCGACGATATCAGCCGGCGTACCATCTTCAACACCGCCATCGCGGCGGTGATGGAACTGATGAACCAGGTCGCGAGCTTCGACGATAACTCCGAGCAGGGCCGCGCAGTCATGCAGGAAGCGCTGGAAAGCGCCGTTCTGTTGCTGTCGCCGATTGTCCCCCACGTCAGCCACACCCTGTGGCAGGCGTTGGGACATGAGGATCCGATCATTGATGCGACCTGGCCGAAAGCCGACGAGAGCGCCATGGTGCGCGATCAGATCGAGCTGGTGGTGCAGGTCAACGGCAAGGTACGGGCTCGCCTGAACGTGGCGGCCAATGCCGAGCAGGCGCAGATCGAGCAACTGGCACTGAGTGACGAGAACGTGCAGCGCTTTACCGAAGGCCTGACGGTCCGCAAGGTGATCGTGGTGCGCGGCAAACTCGTTAATATCGTTGCAAACTAAAGGATCGGTCCGTCGATTCTCTGGAGGAGAGACAGCATGTCGCGCCTGGTCTGGATTGCTCCGATTCTGCTCACGGGCCTGAGCGCCTGTGGCTTTCAGCTGCGAGGCGCCACCCCGCTGCCGGCGGAACTGAAGTCCATGCGCCTGGAGTGCCCAACGGCGAAGGAGCGCGTCTTCTGCCAGGCGCTGGAGCGACAGCTGGCGCTGAACGGTATCGACAGCGAGGCGGCCTCGCCCAACTACGTCCTGGAAATCCAGGATGTGGAGGCACAGCGGCGGGCGCTCAGTATCAATGAGCGCGGCGTCGCCAGCGAAGTTCAGTTGGACCTCGTCGCCGGCTTTACCCTGGCTGAAACGGGCGGCGCGCCGATCCTTCCCCTCACCCGGGTTTCTGCCGCCCAGTCCTATCGCAACGACCAGAACCAGGTGTTGGGAAAAGGTCGCGAGGAACAGCAGATCCGGCGTGATCTGAGCCAGCAGATGGCCTTGCAGATCCTCAACCGACTCGGCGCGCTGACCTCGGAGCGCCTGGCGGAATTGGCCAAGGCCAATACTGCCTCACCAGACACCGCTCCCGTGGATGCCAATCAGGACAGGATGCCGGAGGGGCCACGGTGAGACTGAAGCCTGAACAGCTTGAGACTCACCTGAAACAAAAGCTGGCACCAGTCTATCTGGTCACCGGCGATGAACCGCTGCTGGTGCAGGAATCCTGTGACCTGATTCGGGCGCAGGCCCGCGCCAGCGGATTTACCGAGCGCGAAGTCTATCAGGTCGACAACAACCTGGACTGGCGCCGCCCCCACGAGAGCATTCAATCCGTCTCCCTGTTCGCCGAACGCAAGATCATCGAACTGCAGGTTCCCGCGAAGATCACGGAACCCGCGGCGCAGTTTATCCTGGCCTTTTGCAGTAAGCCGCCCGAAGACAATCTCCTGCTCATCCGCTGCGGTCGACTCGACAAGAAGGCCTTGTCGACCAAATGGGCCAAGGCGCTGGATGAAATCGGTGTGATTATCCAGATCTGGCCGGTGGAGCTGGCCCAATTGCCGCGCTGGATCGAGCAGCGCCTGCAGCAACGAGGCCTGAGCATCGACCCGGACGCCCTGCAGCTGCTGACCGAGCGGGTCGAAGGCAACCTGCTGGCGGCCCATCAGGAAGTGGAGAAACTCAGGGTCCTGAGTGACCAGAGCCATCTGACCCTGGACGAGGTCAACCGCTGCGTGGTGGACAGTGCGCGCTACAGCCTGTTCGATCTGGTGGATGAATGCCTGAAGGGCGATACCGCCCATGCCCTACGCATGCTGAACGGCCTGCGGGCGGAAGGGGTTGAGCCGGTTCTGGTGATCTGGGCATTGGCCAGGGAGACCCGCAGCCTGGACGGCTTGCGCGGCAAATTGGAAAAGGGCCAGGGAATCGACCAGATCCTCAACCATCCCGCCATTCCCAAGAAGCGGGTACCGGTGCTGCGCGCCGCACTACGGCGCCACAACCTCACCAGCCTGTTGGAGCTCACCAATCTGCTGCGGACCGCTGATCAGTCGGTGAAGGGTGCCGGCGGCGATCCCTGGCAGCTTTTGAGTAGCGCCTGCCTGCTGCTAAGCGGCCAACGGCCTCCCAGCCCCGACCTGCCCTGATCGTTTGCCAGACGCACTTTTCTGTGACGGCATCCCTAGCACGCATTAGCTCCCCTCTCCCTCTGGGAGAGGGGCGGGGGGGGAGGGG
>JAEZAA010000026.1 GCA_023430625.1 Pseudomonadota bacterium | reverse complement strand
CCTTTCGCAAGCCGGGGCTGGTGCTGGATCTGGGCGGCATTGCCAAGGGCTATGCGGGGGATCTGGGGATTGCGGCGCTGCAGCGGGAAGGCGTGCGTCATGCGCGGCTGAGCGCGGGCGGGGATATGCGTCTGCTGGGCGACAAGCGTGGCAAGCCCTGGATCGTCGGTATCCGTGATCCGCGGGCGGAGGAGAAGCATGCGGTGGTGCTGCCATTGTCCGACACGGCGGTGTCCACCTCGGGGGATTACGAGCGGTTCTTTGTGGATGAGTCGGGTAACCGGGTGCATCACATCCTGTCGCCGCAAACCGGCAAGCCGGCCCAGGGAGTTCAGAGCGTGACGATTCTGGCGCCGGATGCGCTGACCAGCGATGGGCTGTCGACGGCCGTGTTCGTGCTGGGGGTGGAGAAGGGGCTGGCGATGATCAACCGGTTGGATGGGGTGGATGCCATCATCATCGATGGGCAGCGGAAGATGCATTATTCGGTGGGGTTGATGGCACCCGAGTAAGCGCTCTCTCCTTTGCCCAAATCGTTGCGCCCAATTCCCAAGTTGCTGTTTTTACTCCCTCTCCCTCCGGGAGAGGGTTGGGGTGAGGGGTGATCCAAGCGCGTCCGTGGTCAGATTTGTTCCGCGCCTGTCAGACCCTCCCCCCCCCCGCCCCTCTCCCGCGTCGCGGGAGAGGGGAGCTACTGCCTGCTTCGGCGATAACCAGAACGCAGAACTCTAAATCGTGCCACTCACGATGCTCGACAGCCCGATCAAGCTGTCCTGCATTGCCGCGTTACCCAGGCCGTGCCCTTTAAAGCTGTCGCCAAAACTCCCCTGTTCTCCATGCAGCGCCATGTAGTTCAACAACAGGGTCTGTACCAGCAGGTTGACGTTGTTGGCCGCCGGGCTTGAGGCGGTTTCCACCGAGGCATCCGCGCGCATGTAGCCGATCTGGTTGCGGATGGCGATGGGGCGTTGGCCGGGGTTGTAGACCAGGAAAAACGAAGCGGCGGTCTGCTGGTTGTCGCCGGTCCATTCGCCCTTACCGCGTCCGTCCACCGAGTCGTCGATGCGGCCGTTGCTGGACACCGAGCCATCGCTGAACACATACAGCATCAGTGGCACGCCGACCCGCGCGGCGTATTCCAAACAGGCACCCATGCAGCGCCCGGCCAGCAGATCGCGGCGCTCGCCGGTGGCCCGTTCGCCGGTGTGGTAATCGAAGCCGCCCATGGTGATGGTGCCGGCGCCGGCGAAGCCGTTGATGACCAGTTTCATCACCGAGGCGGTTTTCTGAAATTCCCGCTCCCGCTCGAATTCGGTGCTGCTGAAAATGCCGCCGGGGCCGACGATGTCGGTGTCGAGCGCCGGATTCAGGGTGCTGGGGTTACCGAAGCGATCCGCGATGTCCGCGCTTTTCACGTAGCCGCAGCGCACCAGGTCCTTGAGCACATCGTCCGCGCTGACCCGGTTCATCTTGGCGTGGCTGAGGCGCTGGATGGATTCCATCACCGCCACGGCGTCGCTTTGATCCAGTAATCCCACCAGGTCACCCACGTCCACCAGGCCCGTCACATCGCTGGGGCGGTCGATCTTGGTGGGGCGTATCTTCGGGTCCATCAGGCTCAGGGGCGCCATGGAGTTGCCGCCGGAGTCCGAGCTGCTGGAGCCGATCAGGGCCATCAACGAGCCGTCGGCGCCGGCCATCTTGATGCCGTACATGGGGTTGTGGGGGTTGTTGCCGGTGTCGTTTTCCGAGCGCGCGGCGATCACGGAGCCGTTGATGTTGGCGCGGGTGCCGGCACTGGTCTTTTCCTGAATGCCGCGCAAAAAGGCGCTGTCGGAATGAAACGCCAGCCCCAGCTCTTCATTCACGAAGGCCGGGTCGTTGGGCAGCATGTCGCCGGGCAGGCCCAGCTTGTTGTAGCCGGCCGTGCTCAGGAAATCCTTCTGGCCACCGGATTTACCCATCAAGACGTTGGAGCCGACGATGTTGGCGCCGCCGGCCAGGTCGAAGCAGATGAAGGGAATCTTGCCCGCGCCCTGCACGGCGATGCCGCAGCTGGCCTTGAGCGCTTCCAGATCCGGCGCCAGGGCGGCGGCTGCCTGGCGCGGATTGGCGAACAGGCTGAAGATGGAGCCACTGAGCAGGGTGGCGCCACCCATCATGAAGCCGCGGGCGATGAATTCGCGCCGGGTCATGGGGCGGGCATGGTCCGCGTGGTGCAGGGGCTCGTGGGGTGCCAGCGGCTTGTTGCGGGAACGTTTGATCAACATGGCAAATTTCTCCTACTGCACCAGGGTGGTGGCGCTGCCCAACACGGCGGCGCAGCTCGCTTTGACCACGGTTTCGGTGCGGTCCGGGGCACAGCTGCCCCCACACTGGGTCAGGGTATCAATCAGGGCATTCAATTCCGTGCGCAGCTCCGTGGTGGTTGGCTGCGAGGCCAGGTTCTGGCCCACCATCCGGTTCAACAGCGGGGTGATGATCCGTTCGCGGCCGGTGGTGTCGAAGGCGCTGGCGGCACTGGCTGAGAAGTTGAAACCGGGGAAGACGCTGGCCCGCAGGCTGGTATCCGAGACCAGCGCGTTGCAGTACTGGATCGCCAGCTGGGTCACCGCCATCTGGTGGGCGGACAGGAAGCCTTCGATGTTGGCCACCGTCGGCAACTGCTGGCGCACGGTGTTGAAGGTACGGGCCACGCCGCTGTGGGTGGTGGCGACGCCGGTCATCTGGGCCATGGAGGCATTGATCTCGTCAAAGGTGCGCAAGCCGATGCGATGAGCGGAGGGCGGATCTTCATAGGGTGGCGCGGTGGTGCCGATCGCGCCTTCCACGATCACGTTGGTGTGGCTGCCCAGCCGTTCGAAGCTCAGGAAGAACACGTCCTTATCGGGACCGGATTCCAGGCCGACGATGGTGCCGAGGCGGGACAGGGGCTGGCCGCGCCCGGCCATATACTGCTCGCCGCCCAGGCTCGTATCCAGATTGGCAAAGGCCTGGCCGACGGCGGCCGGCTTGCCGTTGATGCCGATGCGCAGGCCGCGCAGGGGAATGCTCTGGGGTGTTTGGGCCGGATCCAGGCTGATGAAGAAGGGTTCGCTGAACAGATAGCTGTAGCTGTCGAACTGGCTGGCCTCGAACACGATGTAGCTCTGCGGCACATCGATCAGGTGCGACACCCCGAACAGCAGGAAGTAGCGCTGACCCACGCCAACGGCGAAATTGGCACGGACATGGGATTCGGTCAGGGCACGGTTATGGATGGCGACCATCTTCAGGGTACCCTGCCACAGGGAATTGCCGTCGGCGTCGTTGCCCAGCACCAGGGCGAAGCTGTCGTCCCACTCATTGAACAGGCCGGGCGGATTGGGGTCGATGTCGCCGGTGGGCTCGCCGTTGACATAGAGCCGGCGGCCCTGGCCGGGGCTGAAGGTCGCCACCAGGTGTTGCAGGCTGGCCTGCACCCGGTTGTCGGCCGTGGCGGTGGCGAACGCCGTGTTCTGGCTGGTGGTGCTGGAGCGGTGCAGCACTTCGTAGTTCTGCTGGTTCT
>JAEZAA010000032.1 GCA_023430625.1 Pseudomonadota bacterium | reverse complement strand
TCCTGACATGATCGCGGTCCCTCCTGCCCCGATACCAAGCGGGCGACTCCCCCCTGGCAGGGTGGTATTTATGTGTACCGGGAAATCTCCGTGTTCCCGGTGCAAGCATAGTGCAAAGTCTCCCTGGCGTGCCACCAGAAACACCGTATCGCCGGAAATGCGCGCAACTTTCTGCATTATCGGCCGCAAACGCTCTGTCAGCGGCAATCGCTCGGTTGCTCCCAGTGCCAGTTGCATGGAGGCGATCCCCAGATGGAAGCGCTTGTTGTTCGGGTTGCGCTCGACGTAGTGCTCGCTGATCAGGCAGCTGAGCAGTCGGTGCGCGGTGGATGCCTCCAATCCCAGCAGGCGGCTTATGTCCGTGAGCCTGAGTCCTTCGGCGTGGTGGGTGCCCAACAGGCTGAGAATGCTCAGGCCGCGCTGAAGACTCTGGGTGCCCTGAGGCCGATTCGTTTCCATGATGTGAAAGAAAACTCCCGCTTTCGAAAAAAGTTTTGCATCCTGCGTCAGTCTTGTTCAATATACCATAAAAAAGCGGGTCAGACTGTTTATTTCAGATCGCCCGACAGCCCTGGCAGCGACCATGGACAAGAAAAATAAGAGGACATTCATGCACTTATACAAGTCCAGCCTGATTGTTTCTGAGGGTTTCCAGCAGCCTGTCGGAGGTGGGTTGTGAGGATTGCAGTGGTGGGTGCCGGTGCCATCGGCGGCTTCTACGGGCTGATGCTTGCCCGCGCCGGTCACGAACTGCATTTCGTGGTGCGCGGCGACTACCAGGCGATCCGCGACAATGGCATGCAGCTGGTCAGTGCCCAGGAAGGGGACTTCCGCCTGGCCTCGGCCAATGTCTATCGCGACGTGGCCGAACTGCCACCCTGCGACCTGGTTCTGGTCGCCACCAAGACCACTTCGAATGCCGATCTGGCGCCGCGCCTGGCGCAGGTGGTGTCACCCGGCGCCGCCGTGGTCCTGCTGCAGAACGGCTTCGGCGTCGAAGAAGTGTTCCGCGAGCATCTGCCTGATTCCGTCGACCTGCTCGGCGGTCTGTGCATCGTCTCGGTGCACCGTGAGGGCCCCGGCATCATCCATCACTTCGGCCTGGGTGCGCTCAATGTGGGCTACCACTCCGGGGACCTGAGCCGGCGCGCCGCCGTGGAGCGCGGAATCGAGGCGCTGTTCAGCGAAGCCGGAGTCGAACTCCATCTCATGCCCGACCTGATCACGGCCCGCTGGCAGAAGCTGGTCATGAACATCCCCTTCAGTGGCCTGACTGTCCTGCTCAACAGTGGCACCAAGGCGCTGATGACCCACCCGGACACCCGCGCCCTGGTGCGCCAGCTGATGGAGGAGGTGGAGACCGCCGCCGCTGTCTGCGGCCGTCCGATGCCCGACGGTTACATCGATGAGGCATGGGCCAAGACCGACGGCCAGCCCGATTATCAATCCAGCATGCAGGTCGACTTCAATGCCGGCCGCCCGCTGGAGCTCGAATCCATCTATCAGGCTCCCCTGGCCGCGGTCGCGGCCGCTGGCGGTGCCATGCCCAAGGTGGAGATGCTGTACCAATCGCTGATGTTCCTGAATCAGAGAAACCTGCAGCAGCCCTGACCGGTTGCTCAGACTGTGTGTTCCTATAAGTGAGGTAGTTATGGATCTGCAAATGCGTGGTAGAAAAGCTGTCCTGGCAGGCGCCAGCAAGGGGATCGGACGTGCGGTGGCACGTGCGCTGGCTGCGGAGGGCTGTGATGTCGCCATCTGCGCCCGGGATCAGGCGGGTATCGATACGCTGACCGCAGAACTCCAGGCTGCGGGCGTCAAGGCTATCGGCGCCAGTGTCGACATGTCCGACGCGCAGGCCTATCGCCAGTGGGTTGCCGGCGCCTGCGAAGAACTGGGCGGCTGCGACCTGTTCATTTCCTTCGGCTCCAACGGCGGGGCTCCGGCTTCCGAAGACACCTGGCGCGGTGCCTATGAGCTGGATCTGATGGCCACCTGGCGTGGTATCGACGCCGCCATGCCCTTCCTCGAGAAGTCCGATGCGGCATCGGTGGTGGTGATCTCCACCACGGTCGCCATCGAGCCGGCCTTCGGTCCCCAGCCCTATGCCGCCCTCAAGGCCGCAGTCACCAACTACGCCGGTGCGCTGGCGCATTCGCTGGCGCCCAAGGGCATCCGCGTCAACACCGTCTCGCCCGGCCCGATCCTGATCAGCGATGGCGTATGGCAGAAGATCCGCGAGGGTCGTCCCGAGTTCTACGAGAAGACCGTGGCGCAGATTCCGCTGGGCCGCATGGGTTCCGCCGAGGAAGTGGCCAATGCGGTGCTGTTCCTGGCGTCTCCGCTGAGCGCTTTCACCACCGGCACCAACCTGGTGATTGACGGTGGCATGACCAAGCGGGTTCAGCACTGATGGAAGGGCGCCTGAACTGTCTGCTGGTCGCCGGCGGCAAGTGGCATGACATCGACTTTGCCCGGCTGGAGCTGCTCAAGCTGCTGGCCGAGGACCAGCGTGTACGCGTCCGGGTGCTGGAGGACTACTCCAACCTGGAGGCGCTGGAGCAGGCGGACTTCCTGGTCAGCTACACCTGCGACGTAACCCCGTCGCTGGCGGAGCAGGAAGCCCTGCGGCGCTATGTCCAGGGCGGTCGACGGTGGTTGGCGCTGCACGGCACCAACTCGATCCTCCGCTTCATGGAGGACGACACCATAGATACGCCCAACTGGGCTCCGGTGTTCATGGACACGCTCGGCTCGATATTTCAGGCGCACCCCCCGATAGCTCCCTATCGGGTGGACCCCCCCGGGGTGGAACATCCCCTGGTGGAAGATATAGAGGCCTTCGAGGTCGAGGACGAGCAGTACCTGGTGCAGGTGACTGCACCCATAGAGGTACTGCTGGATACCGAGTTCGAGGGGCAGGCAGGCCGGTTTCGTGCCAATCCGTGGAAGAAGGACAGGCACCCGGTGCTCTATCTGCGGCATCTGGGGGAGGGCGCTGTATGCTACCTGACCCTGGGCCACTGCCGCGGTCATTATGATCTGCAGCCGCTGATGGATTTCTATCCGAAAATCGAGCGCGGCGCCTGGGAGCTGCCGGTGTTCTACGAGCTGTTGCGGCGTGGTCTTCGCTGGGCAAAGGGCGAGTTGTAAATCGTGGCCCTGGGCCGCGATCGCACTCTATATAAAAACAACAAGGGTGTTCAGTCATGCAAGCGAGCGGAACGGTAGTCGGCGTATCGCGTTGGGAACAGATCAAGGCGTTGAGCGTGGCCTCGCTCGGCGGCATGCTCGAGTACTTCGAGTTCATCATCTTCGTGTTTCTGGCGACCCATATCGCCAATCATTTCACCAGCCCGGACATGCCCGAGTGGCTGCGCCTGATGCAGGCGTTCGGCATCTTCGCGGCGGGCTTCTTCATCCGTCCGGTGGGCGGCATCATCATGGCGCAGCTGGGTGATCTGGTCGGCCGCAAGCGCATCTTCACGCTGACCCTGGCGCTGATGGCGGTGCCGACGCTGATCATCGGCCTGCTGCCGGGCTATGCCCAGATAGGCATCTGGGCGCCGATCATTCTGTTGCTGTGCCGTCTGCTGCAGGGCGTCTCCCTGGGCGGTGAGCTGCCGGGCGCGATCAGTTTCGTCTCCGAACAGGTCAGCGGTTCGCGCCTGGCCTTTGCCCTGGCAGTGCTGGCGGCCTGCACCTCACTGGGTTCGCTGTCCGGCTCCATGTTCGTCAGCAGCCTGACCAGTGCGCTCGGTGCCGAGGTGATGAGCGATTGGGGATGGCGCATTCCCTTTATTGTCGGCGGCGTCTTCGGGGCCTTGTCGGTCTATCTGCGCCGGTTTACCGACGAAACGCCGGTGTTCAAGGAGCTCAAGGCCCAGCGCATGCTGTCCGAGGAGGCGCCGTTCAAGGTGGTGGTGCTCGAGCACAGGCGCAATCTGATCC
>JAEZAA010000269.1 GCA_023430625.1 Pseudomonadota bacterium | reverse complement strand
GAGGCGTTAACCTCGTTGTTCAGCCGGATCTCGGCAATGGCCGGCAGGCCCATGCGCTCGCACATGACCGCGACCAGCTCATAGAGGCGGCGGTACTTGCGCGGGTCCAGCACCAGGTCCTGGTTCTGGCCGTAACGGATAAACAGGGGCCGGGCCAGAAACAGCAGAAACACGATGGCCACAAACGGCGGCGTGACGGCGGCAATGAGCCTACCCATGGAGTTGTGAATGGTCGGCAGCAGCGCGGGCAGCTCGTTGAGATACCACACCAGCCCCGCCACCACGGCGAGCATCAGGCCCAGGTAAATCAGTGGCGCGAGCAGGCTCAAACACAACACGCCGATCAGACCCAGCTTGTAGGACGTGCTCACCGGTAGGCGGGGAATGGGTTCGGCGAAGATGGCTTCGAAATCAGCGCGGGTCAGGCCCTTGTCGCGGCGCTTGGCGGTGGTGATGGGGGCTGGTTCTTCCGCTGGTGCCGGCGCGTCGCGTTGAGGCTCAATCGACACCTGAACCTGAGGCGGTGCGCTGGCTTCCAGCAAGGCATCGAGGCCGGTGGCGCGCAGCACGTTGAGGTAATGCTCCGCCTGCGGCTGGGTGAGGCCGTCTTTAAGAATCACCCGGCTTTGCAGCAGGCGATCCAGTTGGTTCGGTTGCAGCTTGAGCCGCTTGCTGAGGGCTTCGCGCGCTTGTTCGGGGGTAAAGCCGTCCAGCAACTGCCCGGTGCTGACGATGCGGAAGGTTGCGGTGTCGGTGTGCTGCATTTGACTGCGTCCCCGGGCTTAACGGGCGCAGCTGGGGAGCGACAGGGTGAAATCTGGTGGCATGGCTGAAGCTCCTTTTCTGGTGTGGTCCTGAGGTGCAGTGGCGCGCTGGTGTGTGTGGCTGCCAGCGCTGGATGCGTGAGGATTGTTGGTTGTTGGGGAAAGTGTAGACGAGGATTTGGGGTTGGGCAGGAGGAGAGCCTCACTCTCTCGGATTGATCGTCCGGATGCCGTAGGGCTGGATCAGCCCGTCCGCGGTCATGAAAATCAGGCCTTCAGCCTGTGCCTGGGCGACCAGCATGCGGTCGAATGGATCGGCGTGGTGCTTCGGCAGAGCGCCAGCCGACTGCGCGTGGTACAGGTTGATTGAAAGCGAGTGGAAGCCCTGATCATCTACGAGGGTTTCCAGGTCCTCGAACCCACTCAATTTGCCTGCCGCCTGTTTGATGGCAATCTCCCAGACCGAAGCGGCGCTGACATAGATCTGGTTGCGAGGGTCTGCTATTTCATGGCGAGCTTTCGGGCCGAGCTTTTGATGATCAAGTAACCACCAAATCAGGGCGTGGGAGTCGAGCAGAACCCGCTTCACAGGTCTGAACCTTCAAATGCGTCGATGATGTTCTGATCGGGCTGGTCCCAGTGTTCATCAATGATCTTGGCTTTATCTTTCAGAACGCCTGGTCGGCGGGCCTGCGTCGCGGCCTGATGCGGAACCAGATCCAGCAGCGGCTTGCCGGCCTTGGCAATCACAATTTTCTCGCCCTTCAACGCGCGCTCACCCAGCTCTGAGAGCCGTGATTTAGCTTCGTGCATATTTACCTGCATAAGAGCCTCCTGTTAGCTAACTTAGCTAAGATTAATAGAGGTTCTGCGGGGCGTAAAGAGGGCCGCTACTAATTACTACCCCCAACGCCACTCACCCGATACTCCCGATCCAGCAGCGCAACCAGTTCGTCGGCGGGTACGGGGCGGCTGAACAGGAAGCCCTGCAACAGGTCGCAGCCGGCGTCCCGCAGGATGCGCCACTGCTGTTCCGTTTCCACGCCTTCGGCGACTGTCTGCAGGCGCAGGCTGTTGGCCAGGCGAATGATGCCCGACACGATCACCGCGCTTTCCGGGTGCTCGGCGATATCGGCCACGAAAGAGCGGTCGATCTTGAGTTGATCGAAGGGGAAATGCCGCAGATACGACAGGGACGAATAACCGGTACCGAAGTCGTCGATCGCCACGCTGACGCCCAGGCTTTTCAGTTCCTGGACGATGCGTGTGGCCTGTTCCGGATTGTCCATCATCGCGGTTTCGGTGATTTCGAGCTTCAATAGCCCAGCAGCCAGGCCGGACTCACTCAGACACTGTTTGACCACGGTCGCCAGGTTGCGGTCGCTGAACTGGCGTGCCGACAGGTTGACCGACATACAGACCTCAAAGCCGGCCCGTTGCCAGCGGGCGGCCTGGTGGCAGGCTTCGCACAGCACCCACTCGCCGATTGGCAGGATCAGGCCGGTCTCTTCGGCCAGTGGAATGAAATCCAGCGGCGATACCATCTTGCCCGGCTCCGGGCACCAGCGCAGCAGGGCTTCGGCTCCGGTGATGCGGCCGCTGGTCTGGTCGATCAGCGGCTGGTACAGCAGCACCAGTTCGTTGCGCTGCACGGCATGCTGCAAGCGCGATTCCAGCTCCAGCTTGCGCTTGGCTTCGTGGTTCATGTCGGCCGTGAAGAAACAGAACGATTTGCGCCCGGCTTCCTTGGCCTGGTGCATGGCAGCATCGGCATTGCGCAGCAGGTTTTCCACCGTGGCCGCATCGTCGGGATACAGGCTGATGCCAATGCTGGCATTGATCTGGATGACATGCTCGTCGATCTGAAACGGCTTGCCGTGCAGGCGTTCGATGATGCGTTGGGCGCGGTGGCTGGCGTCCATGGCGTCATGGACCTGCGGCAGCACCACCACGAACTCGTCGTTGCTCAGGCGCGCCAGGGTTTCCCGAGGCCCCACGAGGCCGCGCAGACAGTCGGCCACATGGCGCAGCAGGGCATCGCCGGCCTTGTGGCCCAGGATGTCGTTGACCCGTTTGTACTGATCCCCATTAAGCAGGAGCAGGGCAACGCTGCAGGGCTGTTCCTGGGCCGCGGCGATGGCCCGTTCAATGCGGTCCTTGAGCAGGTTGCGGTTGGCCAGGCCGGTGATCGCGTCCCAGTTGCTCTGCCGTTCCAGTTCTTCCTCGTAGCGCTTGCGTTCGGTAATGTCGTCGATGATCACCACGAAGTGGCTGGCCTGGCCCTGGGCGTCCAGCACCGGCGCCAGGGTCAGTTCGTTCCAGAACAGGCTGCCGTCGCTGCGGAAATTGCGCAGCACCACCTGGCTTTCCCGCAACTCCCGCACCGCGGCCTTCAGTTCCGCCATGCCCAGTTGTTGCCGCTCCACGCCGAGCAGAAAGGTGGGGTCGCTCCCCAGGACCGCTTCCCGGCTGTGGCCGGTAATGCGCTCGAATGCCGGGTTGGCATATTGGATTGCGGTGTGTCCGTCGCGCTTGTCGAGAATCAGGATGCCGTTGGCGCAGGCTTCCAGGGCGCGATTGCTGAGGGTCAGTTCCGCGACCCGCTGTTCCAGCTCCGCGCTCTTCTTCTCGAGCTTGCCGATCAGGACTTCGTTGTACAACTTGAGCGATGCCTGCTCGTTGGCGGTCGGTGGGTTGACCTGAAGCTCGCCCTGGCGCGCCTTGGTCAGCACAGCGTGCACCTGTTCCATGAAGGGCTCCGGCTCCATGGGCTTGATGAGGAACTCGTCGGCCCCCAGTTCCAGGGCCAGCAGCCGGTCCTTTTCCTCGGTGTAGGTGGCGGTATAGACGATGAAGGGGATGTGCTGGAGCCGCTGGTCCTGTTTCCATTCCCGCAGCAGGCTGTAGCCATCCATCACCGGCATCAGCAGGTCGCTGATCACCAGGTCCGGCGGCTCGGCGCGGGCCAGCTCCAGTGCTTCCTGGCCGTTGACGGCTTCCACCGTGTCGAACCCTTTGGCGCGAAGCAGAACCTGCAGCAAATAGCAGTTCTCGTATCGGTCGTCGACGATCAGTGCGCGCATCCTACCGCTTCCTATGCTGGTATTCGTTCTAGTCCGGCTGCAAAAAACGTTCGACGTCGGTCACGAAGGTGTCCGGGTCGATGGGCTTCTCCAGGTATCCTGTGCAGCCCGACGCCAGGCAGCGTTCCCGGTCGCCGGGCATGGCATAGGAGGTCACGGCGATCACGGGGGTGCGGTCCAGGGCCGGCTGTTCCCGCAGTGCCTTGGCCACCTGATAGCCATCCATGCCGGGCAGCTGGATATCCAGCAGGATCAGGGCGGGCTGGATCTCGCTCGCCAGCTTTAAGCCGCTAGGGCCGTCCTCCGCATGGATGACTTCCCAGCCGTGCTTGTTGAGCAGGAACTTCACCAGATAACTGTTCTGGGCGTTATCCTCGATCAACAGGATGCGCCGGTTCACCGGAGGTGGCGTTGTCTCGTTGGTAACCATTAGTTGTCGTCCATGGTATGAATTCGCTTACTAGGCCGCGTTACCGGCTGCCTGCGCTGGAACCGCGCCGGCGGTGGTCAGGGGGAGGGTGACGCTGAACCGGCTGCCTTCGCCCCATTGGCTGTCCACCGCAATGGAGCCTCCCATCATCGTCACCAGGTTGCGGCAAATCGCCAGACCCAGGCCGGTGCCATCGTGTTTGCGCGAGAGGGCCGAATCGATCTGGCGAAAGGCCCGGAACAGGCTGTCGATATCCTCGGGTTTGATCCCGATGCCCGTGTCGCTGACCTGAAAACGCACGGCGGGACGTGCGATCTGGTGCGTGGGCTGGTCGCCCGGTTCGTTGATCGCCTGGGGAATATCCGTTAACGAGTCCACCGTCAGGCGGACGGAGCCGGACTCGGTGAACTTCACCGCGTTGCCGAGCAGGTTCAGCAGGATTTGCTCGACACGCCGTTGGTCGCCCACCATTTCTTCAAGCCCATCGGCCATTTGTACGGACAGCGCCAAACCCTTTTTCTCCGCCAGGGGGCGGGCCAGGGCCTCCACCTTGCGTACCGAATCAGCCAGCTTGAAGCGGTCTGCCGCCAGGGTCAGCTCGCCGGCTTCGATCTTGGAAATATCCAGCACGTCGTTGATCAAAGCCAGCAGATGGCGCGCGCTTTCGCGCACCATGCCGAGCTGCTTGTGCTGCTCG
>JAEZAA010000223.1 GCA_023430625.1 Pseudomonadota bacterium | reverse complement strand
AGCCGCAGTAGCCACACGGCGCCTTTGGAAGTCGGAAGAGACAAGTCGGAAGAGACGATGTCGACGAAAGTAGTCCTTGAGGTGACGGGATTCGATGCCTGAACAACTGCCCGAGAAACTGACCAATGAGCATCCAGACCTCGATCTGGGTGATCTGAAGCTGTATGCCATTATCCGGGGGGATGCTCCGGCCAAGCCTACCTGGCGCAATCAATACCGCTTTCAGCAGCCTCCCCGACCATCCAACGCCGCCGTGAGCAAGGTGCTCTGGCGGGGGTACATGGGTCAGCTCCGGCTATTGGCGGATGGCCGCCTGCGGCTGGAGGGTTTCGATTATCCCTTTGCTCCCTTGCAGCCCGCCGACCCCGCGGATGAATATCTAAGTGGCAATTTCTGGCTCTTGATGAAAGTCCGCTTCTATGGCGAATGCACCTATATTCCCTTCACGGACGGCCGGGTCGTGACCGCTCCGACGCGCTGGGTTCGCGCAGCCTGCGACGTGGAGGACAAGCGGCCCGCTCCCGCGAGCGGCGTTCGACGCCGCCGCACGCCTTTGGTCTAAATCCCACGCATGAATCGGCCCGCCATGAGTCGCTGCGGGGCCGCCGGTTGCGCTAGACTCTGCAGGGTTCGCGTATTCCGCTGCACCCTCTGTTTCCATAGCCTTTTTAATGGATTTGCACCTGATGTTGATGAAATGGTTCGAGTTATTTCTGCGCCTGCAATTTCCCGTCCTGACCGGCGTGGCGACTTATCTGTCGCTGACGCCGAAGCCGGGCGCGGTCTTCGAGGCGGCACCGGACAAGTTCCTGCATGTGCTCTGCTGGCTGGTGCTGACGCTGTCGCTGCGGGGAGCGCTGGGGCCACGACGGGTTGGGTTCTGGGCGGCACTGGGCTTGTTTGCCTATTCCGTGCTGGTGGAGTGTGGGCAGGCGTGGGTGCCCGGGCGCTACTTTTCCGCGCTCGATATCCTGGCCAACGGCGTGGGCGTGATCATCGGCTGGAGCCTGATTCTGGGCTGGGACCGCTGGGGCCCTGTGGGATTTGGTTCGGCGGGACGCAATGTGGGATAAAGCCCGGTTTCCGCCGAGGGGAGAGGTGTTACGCCTCTTTGCTTTTCCAGAGTGTGGCGCCCAGAAAAATCAGGCGAATCTGCTTGATGGTGTGCTCGATGAGACTGTTCAAATGCGCCTGGTTGCCTTCCGGTAAGTCCAGTACCCGGGTGGCGGCGTCGGCCACGGCGACTACGATCAAATCCGCAATCATTTCCATATCCGGCAGATCCACCTCGGGCAACAAGCCCGAGGCCCGGATATCGGTCACCAGTTCATTGCCAAAATAGCGCAGCTCGTTGCGGATGGCGTTGCGCAACGCAGGCGTGCCGCCGGTGCGGCACTGGCTCATGAAGATGAACAGGGTGCGGTGGTTGGCCACGTAATGGACGAACACTTCGACGGAATTGCGGATCTGGTCGTCGATGGAGTTTTTATCCTGGCGCGTGGCCCGCATCAGGCGGCGCAACATCATGCCAAACTCGTCCGCCAGATTAAGGCCAAGCTCTTCCATGTCCTGAAAGTGCCGGTAGAAGGACGTGGGAACCACCCCGGCGGTCTTCGCCACCTCCCGCAGGCTGACGCTGGAAAAATTCTCGCCACGACCCACCAATTCCAGGGCCGCATTCATCAGGGCCTGGCGGGTTTGGCGTTTTTTCTCGTCTCGACTCGACATGATCAGCACAACTCATTCAGCAGGGGCGGAGGCAGTCATCGCCCTCGGGGCTGGCCGTTTTACCATTTTGTGGCGCATTTTTCATTCTTTTTCCCTCCCGCACGCATTGCCCATGGGGTTTTTGGCGGCGGTTGTTTTGGGGTGCTGTGTCTAAGTGTACACAAAGTGGGTGGTGGCTGACCCAACATTGCGCCAACGTAATTGGGTTGCGCCGGAATGGGGCAAACCTCCTGTCGTGCGGCAATTGCTGACGCCAGCGCCGTTGCGATGCCGATCTGGCCATTTGATCGAAGGCTCTAGGTTCCGGCAAATAATCTTGACCAAAGCAAGCTGGAAGAATATATTCAGTGTACGAATGTTCACAGAAGTGGGCACCGGAGTTCCTGATTGCCCATAACACCTGTTTAACGGCAGGGCCTAGGTACCGGAACCCATTGAATCAAACCATACACTGGAGGTGTATCGCGATGGCAAAGCTTACAGCAGCCCAATTGGACGCGTTTGGCAAGGAACTCGACAGCCTGCGTCAGGAAGTCCTCGATGATCTCGGGCAACGGGATGCCGATCATATCCGCAGCATGGTCCGGCGCCACCGCTATGCCGAGATCGGGGGCCGTACCCTGATTCATTTCAGCATCGACCCCTTCACCTGGGCCGCAGGCGTGGGTTTGCTGACCTCAGCCAAGATCCTGGAGAATATGGAGATTGGCCATAACGTCATGCACGGCCAGTATGACTGGATGAACGACCCCACGCTCAACTCCCAGACCTACGATTGGGACAACGTCTGCGACAAGGACTCCTGGCGCCGCACCCACAATTACGAGCATCACACCTACACCAATATCATCGGCAAGGACCGCGACTTCGGTTACGGCCTGCTACGTATGTCCGACGATGAGCCCTGGCGTCCCGATCATCTCTGGCAGATTCTCAAGTTCGCCAGCCTGTCGGCCATGTTCCAGTGGGGCGTGGGCGCCCATGAGATCGAGTGGGAAAAGGTCAGCAGCGGTGAAAAACGCTGGCGTGACAAGCTCAAGCCGGTCCTGATCCCGTTCTGGAAGAAGAGCGCGAAGCAGCTGGCCAAGGATTATGTGGTATTCCCGCTGCTGGCGGGCCCCTTTGCGCCCAAGGTATTTGCCGGTAACCTGCTGGCGAACTTCGGGCGTAATATCTGGGCATCCTCAATCATCTTCTGCGGCCATTTCCCCGAGGGCGTACACACCTTCACGGAAGAGGAGTGCAAGAACGAGAGCCGGGGCCATTGGTACTATCGCCAGTTGCTGGGTTCCTGCAATTTCCGCGGCAAGCGCTGGCTGCACATCATGAGCGGGCACCTGAGCTATCAGATCGAGCATCACCTGTTCCCCGATATTCCCGCGCACCGCTACGCGGAACTGTCGCCAAAGGTTGAAGCCCTCTGCGCCAAGTACGGCTTACCCTACAATTCCGATACCTTTTTCAATCAGTACAAGACGGTTCTGATGCGGATTCTGCGCTACTCGCTGCCGCCTGAAGTGCGCGGCAAGGAAGTTGCGGCCAAGACCAGTACTGCACCGGTGGAATTGCGGGTGGTTCAGGCCAAGGCTGCCTGATCCGACTGCCAACGGAAGCAGGCTGGTGGCGAACGGCAGGCTCCTGCAGGACTTGTCTGTGCACCGGATTGATGCCAGAGTGCTGCTCTGAAGCAGATTCCTGGCAGAAATCCGGGGTCCCGAGGTAAGCAGGAGACAATCTAGATGGCTGACAGTAAAAAGCCCGCGGCGAAGGCTGCGGGTAAGCAAGGCAAGCAAAGCGATACCAACAAGGAAAAGTCGGCGGCAAAGACCAGCAAGACAGCGGCTGATTCAGCCAAAGCGTCGAAGGCAAAGGCGACGACCGCCAAGTCGACGGCGGCAAAGCCAACCACAAAGGCCAAGGCTTCTGCTTCGGCAGCCAAGGCTTCCGAGACGGTGACCAAGGCCAGCAAGGCGAGCCGTAAGAAAGCGGCTGCCGCCACGAAGACAGCCAAAACCGGTACCGAGCAGGCATCGGCGCCTGCCCCGGGAAGTCTCGCCCATCAACTGCTGGAGCTGCACCTGCAGCATGAGCTGGCGAGCTTCAACGATGATCAGTTCCTGCGTGACGTCCATGAAGAAGTGAAGGGGCTGCTGGCCATGCTCCAGCAGGTCTCGCTGCGCGACTGGGTCACGCCCGAGCAGATCATGGGGGTGATCCAGCGGGACGTCATCGATATCAAGTTCGCCGGCGGGATTGCGGAGCTGGCGGGCGATATGGCGAACCAGGTGTACTTATCGGACGGGCACCGGGACGCGAAGTTGCGCGAGATCATGAGCGCCAAGCAACTGGAGCAGTTCGTCGAGAAAATCCTGAGTCTGAAGTCCCACCGGCAGCGCATGGTCCGCCGGGCGCTGGACCATCCGATCTATGCCGATCTCATCTCCCATATTCTCTACGAGGGCATCGCCCATTACCTGGCCAACAACAACCTGCTGAGCGGCAAGCTGGCGGGGATGGGCATGTCGTCCATCATGAAGTTCGGCAAGAAGATGGTGGACAAGGCCGTGCCGACCATGGAAGGCGGACTGGAGGCGAGCCTGAAGTCCTTTATCGCCAAGAACGTCCGCTTCTTTATCGGGCGCAGCGAGAGTTTCCTGGAAAAGGCCCTGTCTGACGAGATGATCCGCGACGGCATTAAGGATCTGTGGGAGGCGCTGGAGGATAAGCCCCTGAAGTCGTTCCAGCAGGGCATGGAGCCGATCGATCTGAGTGAATTCGTGGTCCTGGGTTATGAGTTCTGGCTCAAATTCCGGCGTACCTCTTATTTCAAGACCGCCTGCCAGACCGTGGTCGATGCCTTCTACGCCGAATACGGCAATGAGCCGGTCACGGTGCTGTTGGAAGATGTCGGGGTGAATCAGCTCATGATCGAGAAAGAGTTCGAATCGTTCGCACCGCGTATTCTGGCGCAACTGCGCAAGAACGGTTATCTGGAACAGCGGCTGCGGCGACGGCTGGAGCGGTTCTACGGATCGGGCCAGGTGGCGACGCTGCTGTCTGAAAAGTAAGCCGGATCGGTTTGCGAGTTTAATCGTCCATAAAAAAGGGCCTGATGTTTCAGGCCCTTTTTGTTTAACCCTGCACCTGCGTCAGCCAATCCTGCAAGTTATAGAAGTTCGTCACCCGCGCCACCTTACCATCGCGAATCTCGAAGAAGGCGCCGGCCGGCAGGCGATAGGTCTGGCCCTTGGCTTCTGGCAGGCCTTCGTCCGTGGCCAGGTAGGTTCCCAACACCGTGAATTCGGCTGCCGCGCGCTGGCCGCTGGGATCGGTCATGATCGTCAAATCGACAATCTGCTCACGATAGCTGCGGTTCATCCGTTGCATGAAGCCGGCAAAGGCCTGCTTGCCGACCTCCCGGCCGCCCTGGTTGATGTCGTGGATCACATCGTCGGTCAGCAGGTTCAGGAACCCTTCCATGTCCTGGTTGTTGAAGGCTTGGTAATAGCGGGTCAGAAGATCGCGTGTCGCGTCACTCATGCATCATTCCTCAAACGGCTCATTGACCGGCCAACAGCGCCTTGGCGTGATGGCGCAGGTGGTCCTCAATGAAGGTCGCAATAAAGTAATAGCTGTGGTCGTAGCCCGGCTGCATCCGCAACGTCAGCGGATGCTTGGCGGCCGCGGCCGCCTGTTGCAGGGCCTCCGGCTTTAGCTGGGCTTCCAGGAAGCTGTCCGCATCACCCTGATCCACCAGGATCGGCAGCCGTTCCGGCGCCGACTGGAGCAGGACACAGGCATCCCAGGCCTTCCACTGGTCCCGATCAGGGCCGAGATAGCGGCTGAAGGCTTTCTCGCCCCAGGGGCAGTTCATGGGATTGCTGATCGGCGCGAACGCTGACAGGGACCGGTAACGTCCGGGATTTTTAAGCGCACAGATCAGCGCCCCGTGGCCGCCCATGGAATGGCCGGCAATGCCCCGCCGATCGGTGACCGGAAAGTGCTGTTCGATGAATCTCGGCAGTTCCTCGACCACGTAGTCGTACATGCGGTAATGCTGGGCGTAGGGCTGTTCGGTGGCGTTGACATAGAACCCCGCTCCCAGGCCAAAGTCCCAGGCGCCGTCCGGATCGCCCGGCACCTCCGGGCCCCGGGGGCTGGTGTCGGGTGCCACGATGGCAATGCCCAACTCCGCCGCCCAGCGCAGGGCGCCGGCTTTCTGCATGAAGTTTTCATCGGTGCAGGTCAGGCCCGACAGCCAGTACAGTACCGGCACCCGCTGACCCTGTTCGGCCTGGGGTGGCAGGTAGATGGCGAACACCATCTCGCAGTCCAGCGACGGCGACAGGTGGCGATAACGCCGGTGCCAGCCGCCGAACACTTTCTGGCTGGCGACCTGGATGGGGGCGTCGTTCATGGCGGTGCTCCTTCTCCCAGACTAGAACTTGATGACGGTGCGGATGCTCTTGCCTTCGTGCATCAGGTCAAAGGCCTTGTTGATGTCTTCCAGTCCCATGGTGTGGGTGATGAAGGGTTCCAGCTTGAATTCGCCCTTCATGTAGCTGTCCACGTAGCCCGGCAGTTCGGAGCGGCCCTTGACGCCACCGAAGGCGGAACCACGCCAGACCCGGCCAGTGACTAGCTGGAAGGGACGGGTGGAGATCTCCTCGCCGGCGCCGGCAACCCCAATGATCACCGATTCGCCCCAGCCCTTGTGGCAGCACTCCAGCGCCGAGCGCATGACCTTCACGTTGCCGATACACTCGAACGAGTAGTCCACGCCGCCGTCGGTCAGCTCTACGATCACTTCCTGAATGGGACGGTCGTAATCCAGCGGATTGATGCAGTCGGTGGCGCCGAACTGCTTGGCCATCTCAAATTTCTCGGGATTGATGTCGACGCCGATGATGCGCCCAGCCTTCGCCTTGACCGCACCCAGAATGGCGGACAGACCCACGCCGCCCAGACCGAACACGGCTACCGTCGCACCCGGCTCGACCTTGGCGGTGTTGAGTACCGCGCCCATGCCGGTAGTGACGCCACAACCCAGCAGGCAGACTTTCTCCAGCGGCGCTTCCTTGGGAATCTTGGCGACCGCGATTTCCGGCAGCACCGTGTATTCGGAAAAGGTGGAGGTGCCCATGTAATGGAAGATGGTCTTGCCGCCCTTGGAGAAGCGGCTGGTGCCATCGGGCATCAGACCCTTGCCCTGGGTGACCCGGATCGCCTGGCACAGGTTGGTCTTGCCGGACTTACAGAACTTGCACTGGCCGCACTCGGGAGTGTAGAGCGGAATCACATGATCACCGGGTTTGACCGAGGTCACGCCCGGGCCCACTTCCTCCACCACCGCGCCACCCTCGTGACCCAGAATGGTCGGGAAGATTCCTTCCGGATCGGCCCCGGACAAGGTGTAGGCATCGGTATGGCACACACCCGTCGCCACCACCCGCAACAAGACCTCGCCCGCCTTCGGGCCCTGTACCTCAACTTCTTCAATTTCCAGGGGGCGTTTGGGGGCCCAGGCAACGGCTGCGCGGGATTTAATCATGGTCTCTCTCCTGATCGCTCGATGGAAAAGGGCCTAGTGTAATCTCTCTGGCTGCGGGGGTTAAGGGAAAAGGGCTCTGCCCACCTGATCACGCCCGCACCCTGCTCAGTTCGTCGCCAAGGGGCCTGGATGAGTATCCTTAGGCATATCAGTGGTTCAGTGACGGCGGGATTTCCCGGGACAGCATCGGCCGGGTCTCCTGAAGCTGACGGGGAGGTGATATGGAAGTCCTGATTGGGGTGATCGTTGTGGGTGTCGTGGGCGGGTCGTTGGCCGGCTACGTTTGGTTGGCTCGCGCCAGGGCGCAAGAGGTCGTGCAGACCAGGCCCCGACGGCGCATCGCGAACTACGACGAGCTCAAACAGGAGTTCGCCGACCTGATGCCCGCCCTGTACCAGAGTGACGCCAAGGCGCAGGTTGCGGTGGGGGTGGGGCTGAACCTGAGCACGGCCTTCGTGCGCTCGATCTACCCCAGCACCAAGGCGTTCGCCGCCGTGCCCTTGGTGGAACAGCGTGATTTCCTGCTGCGTCTGGAGGCCGCCGAGAAAGTGTTCTACGAGAACAGTGCGCACGAGGCCGGCATGGCGACCACCTTGGTGCGTTATTGGCTGGCGGCGGTGGTGGAAGGCGAGGAGGAGACGGTGCGGGAGCTGGAGGTTCACCTGGACTATTTCAGTCGCAAGCCGTTGGAAGAAGAAACGCCGGCTCGGGCGGGGTGATGTCCCACCAAGAGGGTTTTTAAGCTCCCTCCCCTGCCAAGGGGAGGGTTGGGGTGGGGTTGTTTCAGGCGAGTACCGAATAACGCCGGCCTCCGGCCGTCGACCCCCCTCTATCCCCCCTTGGCAGGTGGGAGGTCGCTACAGCATTTTCATCAAGCCTTCGCCTTACTGGTGCGAGCCCGGCGGGTCCGCTTTTTCTTGGCCGGCGTGCTCACCCTCTCTTCCGCCTGGTCGATACGGTCGGCCGCATCCCGCGCGGCGCTGCGCGTTTCCGCAGCCATCTTCCCCGCACTTTTATTGACCCGGTCACCGACGTCACTGGCCGCATTACGCGCTTCCCGCGTCACCCGGTCAGTCGCTTTAGCGGCTCGTTTGCCTACATCGCGTGCAGCGGCTTGAATCTCCTGTGCCGTTTGCTGGGCCTGTTGACCAGCCTGGCGAGTGGCGTTGCCGGCTTGGGTGGCGGCTTGGCCTGCGCGATTGGCCGCCTTGGCCGCAGCCTGATTGGCCCGATCCGCGCCGCGGCTGGCAGCTGCGGCCGAGCGGGCAGCGGCGTCACCTGCCGTGTCGCGCATCCGGTTCGCGGTCGCTCGTGCCCGGTTGGCGCCTTCATTGATGTTGGTGGCGGCCTGTTGCGCGGCATGCTCGGTCGTGACGCGGGCACCGCGCATAGCCTGATTCAGCCGGCTAGCGGCTGCGTTGGCGATCATGGAAACCGTATGGTAGGTGCGGTTGCCGATGGAGCTGATGGCGTGGCCGACCCGGGTGATGGTGCTGGCGGTGGTGAGACGCGCGTCATGGGCTGCCGTCTGAACCGCATGGGTGGCATCGTGCCGGGTACGACGGGCGGCATCCCGGGTTTCGCTGACCGTGGCGCGCAGGCTGTCGCTGGCCGAGCGGGTCGCGCTGAGGGTTGCGTCCGCCGCGCTGTCAGCCGTGGCGGCGGTGCGCTCCGTTACTTCTTGCGCCGAGCGGTTCAGGCGATCCAGCATGTCGGGAACCGGGCGCAGGTATTCGATCATGCCCTGGGGCGTGATGCCCTGACCATTGCGAAACGGCCAGAACTGCAGCTGCGAAGGTTCGATGTCCACTTCCTGGCTAAGCAGGATCTCGACCAGGGGGAGCCATTCCTTGCCCAGGCGTTTGTCGCAGATGTCCAGGCGCAGTTTGACGCCGCCATGTTCGACCGCCTTGCGGATGCGATCGTTGCGGTCGATGCCCGGCAGCGACGAGGAGTCCGGCGTGACGCGCAATTGGACGTTGCCATGATCTTCGATCCGGAACGGCACGACGCCATAGTACTGATTCAGCAGGAAATCACTTTGGTCCGTCTTCACGCTGTCGAGTGGCAAGGTCCAGGCATTGCGCGCGCTGACCAGCACCAGATCCTGTGCGTCGGGGGTCGGCCTTTCCATGGGCGGCCAGGCCTTGAAGCGAATGGCGCAACTGAGCAGGTCCGGCAGCAGGCGATGTTCTTCCTGCCACAGGCCGGTGGCGAGTCTTACCAGGGCATCGCCCTCCAGGCGCCGGGCCAGAGATTGAAGCTCTACACGAAGCTGTTTGGCGGGTTTGACCCGGGCGTGAAAGCACAGGCTATTGGCCCGTAGCAGGCTGGATTCGCGCAGATTGTTGCCGAGCGTCACCAAGGGCGAGGCCGCTCGTTCCATCCAATGCCCCAAGCCTCCGCGAACAGCTGAGCCTTGTTCAAACATAGTGTCCTTCCTCTTTTCGTCGGTGGGTTCCCACACCACAGGCAACCCCGGGCGAACGCATCCACGCGCCACGCCGATCCCTGCGGCAAATAAGCTCCTATATTCTAGAGTCCGGCGTGCGTCTATCTGAGCGATGGGCGCGGAAAGCTGTGCATTTCACTGCTATGGTTTAAGGAATGAACGTCGTTTTCTACGACACCGCAGGCCTTAGAGGTTTTAGCGAAACCCACCATGAAGAAGATTTTCGTCAGTTTTCGCGCGAAGCTGTTAATTGCGATGGTCGTCCTGGTCGTCCTCTCGCAAATGGCGACCGTCCTGGCGGTGCTGAAGACCACCCATGCCGAAGTGACCCAACGGGCTGGCGAAACCCTGCGTTTCGGTGCCCGTGTCCTCGATCAGATTCTCAGTGCCCGCGCCATTCAACTTTCCAGCCGGGCCCGCATCCTGGCTGGGGATGTGGAATTCCGGGCGGCCTATACCGCAGGCGACCTGGCCGCCATGGCACAGATCATCGCGCCTCATGGCGCCGGCATCGGCGCGGAACTGGTGCTGGTGGCGGATGAGGATGGGCGCCTGCTGGTCAATTCCGCGCCGGCACTCGATGCCCATGTCGCCACGCCGTTTTCACGCCTGTGGCAGGACGCCCGGCAGACGGGGCAGGCCACCGCCTTGCTGGTGCTCGACGGCGAGCCCTACCAGTTCGTGCTGGAGCCGATTGCCAGACGCAGCGGCCTGAAGGGGTGGGTTGCCATCGGCGATCGGCTGGAAGACCAGGTGGCGCGCGAGCTGAAGGCGCTGACGAATCTGAAGCTGGCCGTGGTGGCCGGCCCCGGCATCGCCTCCGGCCAGGACGTGGGCGAATTATCGGCGGTCCAGAGTCAGATGGGCCTGTCCGGTCTGGTCGCGGCCTCGCTCAATCTGCCGTTGTACACCCCCGATGGCCAGTTTCTCAGCCTGAGCCAGATTCTCGCCCAGACCTCCGACTACCAGATCACCGTCTTGCTGCAAATCAGCCAGGACGAGGTGCTGGCGCCGTATCATCGCCTGAAATGGCAGTTGCTGATGATCTTCGGCACGGCCCTGGCCGTGAGTATTTTCCTGGCTTCGTTTACGGCCAGCGCCATCGGCCGTCCGATCCAGGTCCTGACCGAGGCCGCGCGCCGGATTGGTCAGGGCGAGCCGGCGCCGGCGCTGGATCTGCGTGAGAAGGGTGAGATCGGCGTGCTGGCCCGCACGCTGGTGAGCATGCATCGGGACATCGCCAAGCGGGAGGAAGATCTGCTTTATCAATCCCGCCACGATGCCCTGACCGGCTTGCCGAATCGCGCCTGGGCCGAGCGCACCGTCCAGCAACTGGTCGTGGCCGGCGCCCCCTTTGCGCTGGTGCGGCTGTCGATCAACGACTTCAAGCAGATCAACGACACCTTTGGCTACGCCGTCGGCGATCAGGCTCTGGTGCAAACCGGCCAGCGTCTGCTGGCCTACCAGCCGGAACCGGATTGGGTGGCGCGGATCGGCGGGGACGAATTTCTGCTGATCATGCGAAACTCCCTGAGTGGCCTGAAGACGGCTTGCGAGGATATTCGGCGGCTGTTGTCCGAGCCCCTGCAGTTGGAACACTCGCCAGTTGCGCTGAGCGTGTCGCTGGGCGTGGTGGTGTATCCACAGCATGGCACGCGGCTGGAAGAGTTGCTGCGGCGTTCGGACATCGCCCTCAATCAGGCCAAGATGGAATCGACCCACATCTTCCCGTACCAGATGGGGCTGGACGAAACTCATCTGCGCCAGCTGACCATCATCCAGAACCTGCAGGCCGCCATCGACCAGGGCCAGTTCTACATGACCTACCAGCCCAAGGTCGATGCCGTGGGTGTGTCCCCTCACATGACGGGGCAGTTCGAAGCCCTGATCCGCTGGCAGCACCCGAGCCTCGGATTTGTGCCGCCGGATGAGTTTATCGGTCTGGCGGAGCGTTCGGGCAGCATCCGGGCACTCACCAACTGGGTGCTGGGGCAGGTCCTGGGCCAGATCCAGCAGTGGCGCCAGCAGGGCGAGCGGGTGATCGTGGCGGTCAACCTGTCGGCCCACGACCTGGCGGACGAAAGCCTGCCGGGCCAGGTGTTGGCGCTGTGCCAGCGCTACGGTGTCGATACCGATCAGTTGGTGCTGGAAGTGACCGAAGGCGCCCTGATGAAGGATCCGAAACTCACCATCCGTCTCCTGCAGGAACTGAAGAACGCCGGCTTCTGGCTGTCGGTCGACGACTTCGGCACGGGCTATTCATCCCTGGCCCAGCTCAAGCAGTTGCCGGTGGACGAGCTCAAGATCGACAAGTCGTTCGTGCTCAAGCTCGATGCCAATTCTGAGGATGAGGTGAT
>JAEZAA010000015.1 GCA_023430625.1 Pseudomonadota bacterium | reverse complement strand
GGTAATTGCCCACCAGGCGCTCCATCTGGGCGTCCAGATCGGCGCAGCTGCCGAGTGAGTCTTCCAGGATGACCTTCTTCAGGTAGTCCAGGCCGCCGTCCCGCTCCTCGATCCAGCGCGCGGTGCGTTGCAGACGCTCGGCGGTGCGGATGTAGAAGATCATCACCCGGTCGATGGTGCGGATGACGGTTTCCGTATCCAGATCCTTGGCGAACAGATCGGCGTGACGCGGGCGCATGCCGCCGTTGCCGGCTACATACAGGTTCCAGCCCTTCTCGGTGGCGATCACACCGAAGTCCTTGGACTGCGCCTCGGCGCACTCGCGGGTGCAGCCGCTGACCGCGAACTTGAGCTTGTGGGGCGCGCGGATGCCCTTGTAACGGTTCTCCAGATCGATGGCGAGCTTGACGCTGTCCTGCACGCCATAGCGGCACCAGGTGCTGCCCACGCAGCTTTTCACCGTGCGCACCGACTTGCCGTAGGCTTGCCCGGTCTCGAAGCCCGCATCCACCAGACGCTGCCAGATGGCCGGCAACTGGTTCAGCTTGGCGCCGAACAGGTCGATGCGCTGGCCGCCGGTGATCTTGGTGTAGAGCCCGAAGTCGCGCGCCACTTCGCCCAGGATGATGAGTTTCTCCGGGGTGATTTCACCGCCCGCGATGCGTGGCACCACGGAGAAGGTGCCGTCTTTCTGCATGTTGGCCAGGTAGGTGTCATTGGTGTCCTGCAGGCCCACGTGCTCCTGCTTGAGCACGTAGTCGTTCCAGACCGAGGCCAGGATGTTGCTCACCGTCGGCTTGCAGATATCGCAGCCCAGGCCCTTGCCGTGGCGGTCGCGCAGTTCAACGAAGGTCTGGATGCCTTCCACCCGCACGATATGCTCCAGCTCCTTGCGGGTGTGGGCGAAGTGCTCGCACAGGGCCGTGCTGACCTCCATGCCCAGCGCCGCCATCTCGTGGTCCACCACTTTCTTCAGCTGCGCGGCACAACCGCCGCAACCGGTGGCGGCCTTGGTGCACTCTTTCACCTCGCCCAGCGACGCCTTACCATCCTGAATGCAGGCCACGATGTCGCCCTTGGTGACGTTGTGGCAGGAACAGATGGTGGCCGTGGCGGGCAGGGCATCCACACCCAACGTCGGCGCGCCGCCTTCATGGGCGGGCAGGATCAGGGTTTCCGGATGCTCGGGCAGATCCAGCCCGTTGCTGTAGTACTGCATCAGGGTGTCGTAATAGCTGTTGTCGCCCACCAGCATGGCGCCCAACAGGCGGCGGCCGTCGGCGGACACCACCAGCTTGCGATAGTGCTGGCTGATCTGGTCCAGGTAACGGAAGGCACGTGCACCACTGCTCAGGGTGCCGTGGGCATCGCCGATGGCGCCCACATCCACGCCCATCAGCTTCAGCTTGGTGCTCATGTCCGCGCCCTGGAACAGCGCATCGCCGCCGGTCAGCGTGGCCACTGCCACCTTGGCCATCTTGTAGCCCGGGGCCACCAAGCCGAAACAGCAGTTGTTCCAGGCCGCGCATTCGCCGATGGCGAGAATGTCCGGGTCGCTGGTGAGGCACTGGTCGTCCACCTTGATGCCGCCGCGCTCGCCCATCTCCAGCCCGCTGTTGCGGCCCAGCTCGTCGCGGGGCCGGATGCCGGCGGAGAACACGATGAGGTCGGTCTCGTGCATCTTCTCATCCTGGAACACCATCCGGTGGCGCGCGTTCTCGCCATCCTCGATGCGTTGGGTCGCACGCCCGGTCAACACCTGCACGCCCAGGGACTCGATCTTCTCCCGCAGCAGCTCGCCGCCTTCATGATCCACCTGCACCGGCATCAAACGCGGCGCGAACTCCAACACCGCCGTATCCAGGTTCAGGCCACGCAGGGCATTTGCTGCTTCCAGACCCAGCAGGCCGCCGCCGACCACCACGCCAGTGCTGGCGTCCTTGGCGGCT
Organism: Pseudomonadota bacterium; assembly: GCA_023430625.1. Lineage (GTDB taxonomy): Bacteria > Pseudomonadota > Gammaproteobacteria > Pseudomonadales > Oleiphilaceae > JAEZAA01. The sequence goes on along the minus strand of JAEZAA010000015.1, from coordinate 5,338 downwards.
TCGCGAATGGCGTCCAGATCTTCCAGCGTGCGATAGACCAGGCAGTTGGGCCGGTCGTTGCCGGGAATGGGCGGCACAAAAGGAAAGGAGCCGGTGGCCAGCAGGATCTTGTCGTACGAAAGGCTCTGGCCATCGGACAGCACAACGCTGCGCGCCTCGCGATCAATCGCCGTGGCCTTCACGCCCAAGCGCAGGTCATAACCCCAGGCCGCGTATTGCTCCGCCGTGCCCATGGCCAGCTCCGCCGCGCCGCGCCCTTGGAAATATTCAGACAGGTGAACCCGGTCATAGGCGATGTGCTTCTCCTCGCCGATCACCGTCACCGCGAAGTCTTTCGCGAGACCGGTTTCCGCCAGGTGTTCCAAAAAGTGATGGCCGACCATGCCATTGCCGATCACGACCAGTTTTGCCTTGCTCATGGTGATTCCTCAACATCGGGTGCTTAAGGTGGGTAGAGCAACGGTTGTGCCAGAGCGGATAACTTGTTGAGAAGTTGTTTTGAATTAGTTGGTTAGGTTGGATTGGTGGCGGTTTGTGGCGCAGGAGTGGGCATTTTGAGGGCGTGCTTCTGGTGCAAGTTGGGTGCGTTTCGGTGCGGGTAGGGTGCAAAGTGGTGCGTGGTGGTTTTTGGAAAGTGCACCAAATCTATGCGAGTAGCATCCGGCCTCTATAAGTAGAGGTAGGCGTCAAAAATTATCTGTGATAGCCGTCAGAGGGGAGAAAAGAGTGCTATAGAGGGAGCTATCACTTACCTAAAAAGCTGCAGTAGAGGCCTGGATCAGGCCTGGCGTACGTGATTCAATGCGGGATAAAGTGCGCTGATGTTATAGGCGACCGCAGTGCGCAGAACTGCATGTGATGTATGAAACCGGGGGGTAATCCCCCCGAGAAATAATCTCACTCATAAGTGGAATTTTGCATACTCAGGCAACGAGGAGATTCCACATGAAGAAGTCACGCTTTACGGACAGCCAGATCATGGCGATTTTGAAGCAGGCCGAGTCCGGTGTTCCGGTTCCAGAGCTATGTCGAGAGCACGGCATGAGCAGCGCCACGTTCTACAAGTGGCGCGCGAAGTTCGGCGGCATGGACACATCCCTGATGAAGCGCCTCAAGGAACTGGAAGACGAAAACCGGCGGCTGAAGAAAATGTACGCCGAAGAGCGTCTTAAAGCAGAGCTGCGTCAGGAAGCCCTGGAGGGAAAGTTGTAAAGCCATCTCGCCGCCGTGAGATGGCGCACAAAGCCGTTGCGGAGGAGCGCTGTAGCATCCGGCTTGCCTGCGTCACGTTTGGCATCAGCGAGACGTGCTATCGCTATCAGGCGAAGCTGAGAAGAGAAAACGCCGAGATTGCCGACTGGCTTTTGCGTCTGACGCACAACCAGAGGAACTGGGGCTTTGGCCTGTGCTTCCTGTTTTTGCGCAACGTCAAAGGGTTTGCCTGGAACCATAAGCGCGTGTATCGGATTTATCGGGAGTTGGAGCTCAACCTCCGGATCAAGCCGAAGAAGCGGATTGTTCGAGAGAAACCTGAGCCCTTGGCGGTACCGGATAATCCCAACGATTGCTGGTCCATGGACTTCATGCACGATCAGCTAGCCGATGGGCGAACCTACCGGCTGCTGAACGTCATTGACGATTACAACCGAGAGGGGCTGGTCATCGAAGCAGATTTTTCCTTGCCGGCCGAGCGCGTGATTCGGTCACTCGACCAACTGATCGAGTGGCGTGGCAAGCCCAAGTCGATTCGGTGTGACAATGGCCCCGAGTACATCAGCGGTCAGTTGCTCACCTGGGCCAGGAAGCACAATGTGCAGTTGTTGTTTATTCAGCCGGGCAAACCGCAACAGAACGCCTACATCGAGCGTTACAACCGCACGGTGAGATACGACTGGCTCAGCCATTACCTGTTCGAGACGATCGCCGAGGTTCAGGACTTCGCCACGGAATGGTTATGGACTTACAACCATGAACGACCGAATATGGCACTGGGAGGTATCACCCCAAAACAAAAGGTAGCACTGGCTGCCTAAACCGCTCTACTTGTGAGCTCGGTTAAAAATGGGGGGATTACCAGAGGAGCAGTCTTACCTTTCTTTAAAGTTTGAATTCTTCTTTGATTAAGACAGTTAGGAAGAGAATTTTCTTTGATGAATTCAGTTAAATTTGTGGATTGAGGATATTCACAATCCTCAGGACTATCGGCCCAGAGGAAAGAAGAGAAGAATAAGAGGTAGGTAAGGAGTTTAATCATAATTCTGATTTATACTTTGCTCCCGCTTGTCTCAATACGCTGTAATAAAGTCTAAGATGCTTTTCACCAGCAGTTCCTATTGATTGATCAAGCTCTTTTTTTACATAGTCTAAAAGAGTCCTTCCGTCGCTTGGATCAACTTTATTGAGATCTACTTTCCATATTTGTGCGGCATCGACGATGAAGTCTTGAAATCTTTTAGCTACTGCGAACTTCAGGATGCTACCTTGTGGAACATCAAAACTTGTGTTGGAGCATTTGAATTTTTCGGGATAACTGTTCCAAAGAATATTAACCTTACGACTGATTTCTTCATCAGAATCGTTGTCATAATCGGCACAAGCTGCTTCATATACTTTTCTTTGGTAACTATGAAGGTAACTGCTGTTTGGATCCTTGTCTGATTCCATAAAGCCTACGGCCCCACACAAATCCCCCAACTTCGAAACATCCGGACACTTCTTATTCAACCTCGCTGTCACGGCCACCAAGTCTTTCGCATTTCCAGGAAGAGGAGTTTCACAATCCTCAGCTTTTTTATCCTGTCCCCAAACAAGAGATGAGGAGAGAAGAAGGCAAAAGTAAAAGGTCTTTTTAATGGCCATAGAACAAACCCTAGGAAATAACGCGGTGAACGGTGTTGCATCCGAGCTGCTGCACCGTCCATTCGTCAGATTGCTTTATCGATGTCCTCGCATCGTACCACCTCAAGCAAATAATGTCGCAGACTCCGATCTGCATCTTCTGGCGACACTCGCAGGCGATTCGTAGCCGGCCATGGACTTCGCGCAGGGGTTCGTCCCGCGCCATGACGGGAATGCAATAAGGTTGCTGACAGCGTGGTGGCAGGAGAGTTTGAGAGAGCTGTTTCGGCGACTGCTTTGACTTCCATGGGGCCCCCGTTACGTCTTGACCTTGAACAGGTAAGGATTGGCGGGCAGCACGATGGCCGGATTGGCTTGCTGCAGTGCTGCATAGAGATCTTTTATGGAATAGCGATAGTTGCGGCAGATCTCGAAGGTCTGGCCATTGTGCAATACCACTAACCGTGCTTCCTGCCGGAAATCCACGCCCGTCATGATCTGATCGATGCGCGCGATGTCTTTCGGATTTACGGAAAAACTCCAACGGCTAAAGGTAGGATGGTTAATTGAGAACTCCTGCTCTGACACACGAATTTCGAATTGCGCCGGGTTTGCCAGCAACCATAACACCCAGGCTGTCAGAGCCAACTCCACTACAATAAGACCGTACAGCGTAACCTCTAACAGCTCGTCATATTGAGAGTTATCGACGGCCAGGTAACGTAAGAATCCGTATTGAAACAGCAGCACAAGCATACTAATGGCCGCGTTCTTTGCCGTCTGGCGTCGACTACGCTGAAAGTGATAGAGCATGGATATCCGTACCGAAGCAGTTAAAGGGTTCTCGTAAGCAGATTAGCAGACTGACGGGTGAGTACAGCGGGTTACAAGCATGGGACATTAATTCATGGCGATCAAAATCATCAGACTCGGAAGCGATAGGGAAGAGAGTGAAGGACTGCGAATCGGGACGGTTCGACGGCCGCCTCGTGGAGTTCGCAAGGAGGAGTATGCATCTCGTAATATTTACGATGTGTGGTTTCCGAATCTTGCGCCGAGTGAGGCTTTGCTGAAGGAGTTTCTGGGCACTGAGGATCAGAAGTCGTGGCGGGCGTTCAAGCGAAAGTTTCTGGCGGAAATGAAGACGCCCTCTGCCAGCAAGGATCTGGATTTGCTGGCCGCGCTATCCCATCAAACCCATTTTTCCGTGGGCTGCTACTGTGCCGACGAAGCCCGCTGCCATCGCTCTATATTAAAGGAGCTGTTGATCGCCCGCGGCGCGGATGTGGCTGATGCTTGAATGCACACATCCGTGCTGGCGTGCTCCCATATATAGGCTACTGCAACGGCAGTTCCACGCTCCCGTTGATCGTTACTGAGCTGGCGGCTCGGCTGTAACCACTTGCGAATAACGGATGAAAGGGATACAGCATAACGCCGACCTGATCTCCAGGCGCCAACGCGGTGCTGACGGCAACCAGTTCTGTACCGATTGACCCCGTTCCTCTCACCGGCAGAATTAGAGTAACTAGGACAGGCACTGCCGAAAACTAAACTGAAAGCGAGAACATCGGCTGGCGATTTCGTGCTTTAGGCTACTGGGGCATTGAGGAGATCGCGCAGAATTGCACCCCACTGAGCAAGATTCGGGGTCTAAACACTCAAAGACGAGAATGTCGGCCAAGCGGCATCATGCAACCGCTCTGGTTGCCAAGGACTTAGTAACGGGGAGGCAGGGTTAAGCGCGATTTCGCTGTTTCAAATGGCCGCGTCGAGAATGGCGTTGCTCATAGAGTCTTTCAAATCCAGCTGCCTGTGTTAGCCAGTCTTCGGTGTTGAAGCCTAGGCGCTGCAGGATGTTGGGTAGATGGCCTGGAATCGAGCCCCGCTTCGCGGGATGAATGGCGCGACCGGTGTAATCCACCAGTTCCAGGTAATCTCGAAAACTAAAAGGGATGCCCAACTGTTCCTCTGCGCGAATTGCGCCGTCGAAGCGGGCCAGGGGTTTGAGTGGCAGGTCGAAGCGAATGAGAGTGTTCTGTTGGATTTGCTCTTTAACGGCGGTGTCGAGCTGCAAAGCTGGACGAATGCGTTCTTTGATACTGGTGTGGTCTGATTGTTCCGGCGTTTCCGCCAGGGCGGCACGGACGGGGTTGAGATCCACATACGCCATGCAGGCAAGCAGGGCTTGTTCGGTGAGTAAGGCTTGGGATTTGAAGCGCGCTTCCCAGAAATGGCCGGTGCATTCGTCTTCCCGATTGGCTTCGCGGGCAATGGATTCGTTCAGGCATTTCATAAACCAGCTCAGGCTGGCGAGGCGCTTGCGGTAAACCGCGACCATGCTGTCGACGGCACTCCGTTCTGCCGACGACAGATCATCGTTTTTCAAATACTTTTGGACCAGCAGCGGTCCTTTGAACAGGGAAGTCCAGCGGTGGAGTATCGTCTCGGTCGACCAGCCGTCCGCCTCGGCAGGGCAGAGTTTTAAGACGATGTGGTA
>JAEZAA010000162.1 GCA_023430625.1 Pseudomonadota bacterium | reverse complement strand
TTCTGAGGTGGGCGCCAGTCGGGGATACCAGTCCGCCGCCCCTTCCGCCAGCATGCACAACTTGAGCGAACTGCCGACACTCACGCATTCAACCGCCGCGAACTGCCGCTCCACACGGGCGAGCAATGGCGCCAACAGCTCACCGCCGTGGCGCCGACTAGCCACCACCGTGACCTGCTTGCCTGGCGTCAATGTGCGCGTGCGAATCGGATGCCGGCCGGACTCATCCTGGCGCCAGGCACCCTGACCATGGACACCACCGTAGAGCACGCCGGTCACCGGCACATACACCAGGCCAAGCACCGGCTCGCCCCGATCGATCAGGGCAATATTCACCGTGAACTCGCCATTGCGGCTGATAAACTCCTTGGTCCCGTCCAATGGGTCCACCAGCCAATAGCGAGTCCATTGCTGACGCTCGGCAAAGGCCGGCAGTGTCGACTCCTCCGATAACAGCGGAATCTCCGGCGTCAGCCGCGCCAGACCCGCGGCAATCACCCCGTGGGCCGCCCGGTCCGCTGCCGTCAGTGGCGAATCGTCCGCCTTGGTTTCCACGCTGATCGCATCCGGACTCTGATAAACCGCCATGATGGCCACGCCGGCGTCACGGATCAGGGTCTCAAGCGGCGCGAGCCAGTGTTCCGGGATCGGCTCTCGTTGCAGGGTCATGGGCTGTGCCTCCGGTTGCGGCCATTCTTTGCAGCTCGTTATCATAGCGGTTTACCAACGACGAGCCTAACCATGATCGACTGGCGCGAGATCGATACCGTCCTGCTGGATATGGACGGTACCCTGCTGGATCTCTACTTCGACAATTACTTCTGGCTGCAGCATCTGCCCCAGCGCTACGCAGCCCACCACAACCGCCCTCTGGAGCAGGTCCAGGCGGAGCTGGCGGAGCGCATCGAACGGGAACAAGGCACCCTCAACTGGTACTGCCTCGACTACTGGACCCGCGAACTCGGCCTCGACATCCGCCAGCTCAAGGAAGAAATTCAGCACCTGATCGCGTTTCGGCCCCACGTCCAGGATTTTCTGGGTGAGCTGCGCGACAGCCATCACCGGGTCATCCTCGTCACCAACGCCCATCGCAAGAGCCTGGATCTCAAGCTGACCATTACCCAGCTCGATCAATATTTCGACCGCCTGGTGTCCTCCCATGATTTCGGCGTGCCCAAGGAAGACTTCGATTTCTGGGCACAATTGCGGGAACTGGAGCCGTTCGATCCCGCGCGCACGCTGCTTATCGACGACAGCGCCGCCGTGCTGCGCTCGGCCCGCGCCTACGGCATTCGCCACCTGCTGACGATCCTGCAACCCGACAGCCGGCAGGCGCCGCGTAAGGTCGAGGACTTCGTCGGACTTAACCAGTTCGAGGACATACGCCTCAGCCGTCAGCCGCCGGATCCCCAGTTGCAGGGGTAACGTTTCGATAGAGCACGGGTTTATAATGGCCTTAATTACATCGGTTTGGTCGACGGTCAATGACGGCAGTACACGAGGATGACGGCAAGGTCCGCCTGGACAAATGGTTGTGGGCGGCGCGGTTTTTCAAAACCCGCACCCTGGCCAAGGACGCCATCGAGGGCGGCAAGATCCGCTACAACGGCGATCGGACCAAGCCGGGTAAAATCGTGGAGATCGGTGCCGAGCTCAGTATTCGCCAAGGTTGGGACGAGCGCGTCGTCACCATCGTAGGCCTGTCGGAAAAGCGGCGCGGGGCGCCGGAAGCCCAACTGCTCTACACGGAAACGGAGGAGAACCGCCTCAAACGGGAACAGTTGGCCTGGGAACGCCGCCAGCACATGACCGCGTCCATGCCGCCCCCTCGCCGCCCCTCCAAAAAGCAGCGGCGCGATATTCAGCGCTTCCATGAGCAGGTTGATCCCAGCGCCTGAGCTGGCCGCCAGCCCCGCTTATTCGAGTTTGTGGTGACCGTGCCGCAGCGGTGCCCTTAACCCAGAGGTCAAACCATCTACATCATGAACACACCCGATCAGTTACAGCGCTTTATCCTCGACAACCTGCACATCCGAGGCGAAATTGTCCGTCTCGACGCGTCTGTGCAGGAAGTGTTACAGCGCCACAATTACCCCATACCCATTCAGCACCTGCTGGGCGAAAGTCTGGCCTCGGTCGTTTTGATGAGCGCCATCCTCAAGTTCGAAGGTAGCCTCACGCTGCAGGCCAAGGGCAGCGGTCCGCTGAATCTGCTCATGGCGGAAGCCAGTCATCGCCGCACAGTGCGGGCCATTGCCCAATGGGAAGGCCAGGTGCCGGAGACCGGCCTGCAACAGCAGTTGGGCGACGCACAACTGGCCATTACCATCACGCCCACCCAGGGCGCGCGCTACCAGGGCATCGTGCCGCTCACCGCCGATCACCTGGGGGCCTGTATCGAGGACTATTTCCAGCAGTCGGAGCAGCTGGCAACGGCGTTGTATCTGTTCCGGCAGGATCAGCACTTCGGCGGCATCCTGGTTCAGAAGCTGCCGCAGCCCGGCCAGTCCCATCACTCGCATGGCGACGATGATGACTGGTCACGGGTCACCCAGTTTCTCCAGACTCTGTCGGGCGATGAGTTTTTCCAGCTCGACAACCCGGCGCTTCTGCACCGCCTCTTTCATGAAGACGACCTGCGTCTGTTCGATGCGGAGCCGGTTGAATTCTGGTGCACCTGCTCCGAGGAACGCACCCTTGAAATGCTCAAAACCCTGGGCCGGCCGGAGCTGGAAAGCCTGCTGGCGGAACAGGGCGCAATTGAAGTAGATTGTCAGTTCTGTCGCCAGCAGTATCGCTTTGGCGATGAGGTACTGGATCGCCTGTTTGGCGATCCGACACGGCATTGAAACCAACGGACGTTAAGGTTTCCGCTCGAACGTCTAGCCGTTCAAGTTCCTTTGCAACACAAGGCCGCCAGCCGGTGTGCGAACTCCTCTGGGCCAGCTTGAGCCGCTGCGGAGGAATCGCAGCCGGGTGCCAAGCACGCTGACAGTCGTTTTTTGTGCAATTTTTTGGCATAATGGCGCCCCATATTTTCTGGCGCTGTGGTTAAGCGAACAAATAGTTTGGTGCCTGCCGTTTGGGGCATGCACTCCTTGATTAGGGCGAGGTTGAAGTGAGTAACACTTACACTGATTTGAGTTCAGCCGAATTGGTTGAGCAGGCGATTCAACGCAAGGAAGGCCGCCTGGCGGCAAACGGCGCACTCGTGGTGACCACTGGCAAGCGCACGGGCCGTTCTCCGATGGACCGCTTCATTGTGAAGGAACCGAGCACCGCCGAGAGCGTTGACTGGGGCAATATCAACCGTCCGTTCGATGCAGAGAAGTTCGATCTGCTCTGGAACCGTGTCAGCGAATACATGACCGAGCGCGACCGTTTCCTCTCGCACGTCCATGTGGGTGCCGATCCCGAACATTACCTGGCGGTCAAGATGACCACCGAAACGGCTTGGCAGAACCTGTTCGGCCGCGACCTCTTTATCCTCCCGGAGCAGTACAATCCGGCCGGCAAGCAGGAATGGGAAATCATCAACGCACCCTACTTCACCTGCGTGCCAGAGCGTGACGGCACCAACAGCGATGGCTGCGTCATCCTCAACTTCGCCAAGCGCCGGGTGCTGATCGCCGGCATGCAGTATGCGGGCGAAATGAAGAAAGCCATGTTCTCCGTGCAGAACTTCCTGCTGCCCGAGAAAGACGTGCTGCCCATGCACTGCTCCGCCAACGTGGGCGAAGATGGCCAGACCTGCCTGTTCTTCGGCCTCTCCTGCACTGGTAAGACGACCCTGTCCGCCGACGAAAGCCGTTATTTGATCGGTGACGACGAGCACGGCTGGGGCAAAGGCACCGTGTTCAACATCGAAGGTGGCTGCTACGCCAAGTGTATCGACCTCTCCAAAGAGAACGAGCCAGTTATCTGGAATGCCATTCGCTTCGGTGCGCTCGTGGAAAACGTGGTCATCGACGAGAAGACCCGCATTCCCGACTACAGCGACGTATCGCTGACCGAGAACACCCGTTGCGCCTATCCACTTGAGCACGTTGAAAAGCGCGTTCTGGAAAACCGCGCGGGCGAGCCCAACGCCATTATCTTCCTGACCTGCGACATGACCGGCGTACTGCCGCCCGTGTCGATCCTCAGCAACGAAGGCGCTGCCTATCACTTCCTGAGCGGTTACACGGCACTGGTTGGCTCGACTGAAATGGGTTCCAGCTCCAAGCTGAAGTCCACCTTCTCCACCTGCTTCGGCGCCCCCTTCTTCCCGCGCCCTGCGCGCGTCTATGCAGAACTGCTGATCAAGCGGGTCACCGAGTTCGGCAGCAAGGTGTATCTGGTCAATACCGGCTGGACCGGCGGCCCCTATGGCGTCGGCAAGCGTTTCAGCATCCCGACCACCCGCTCCATCATCAATGCCATTCAGACTGGCGCCATTGCCAATGCTGAAACCGAGCATCTGGAGCAGTTGAACCTGGATATTCCCAAGGCCGTGCCAGGCGTTGACAGTAAGCTGCTCAACCCGCGCAACACCTGGGCTGATCCGGCGGCATACGATGCCAAGGCACAGGAACTGATCGCTCAGTTCGTGGAGAACTTCAAGAAGTTCGACGTCTCCAGCGACATCGTCAATGCAGGCCCACGCCTGAACTAAGTAGTCTGCCCGTCATCACTACCGGTGAATGACGGGCAACGAAAAAGGGAGCTACGGCTCCCTTTTTTTGTATCTGCTCTCCCTCGCTTATCTGGTTCTGACAGATCCCGCCATCAAAGCCCTGCTCCGCTCCCTTCATCTGCTCGCGCCTTTAATTTGGAATCACTGTCTCGCCGAACACCTTATCCGTTAGAGTCGACACACAGGTCGCCCCGATTTCGATTTCTCCAGGCATAAAAAAAAGCCGGCCATGGTTGGCCGGCTTTTCAGGGACAGGGTCAGGCGTTAGTAGCCGATCGCCAGCGGAACGAATGCCACCAGTATCAACGCCGTTGCCATAACGATCAGCGGCATGACGATCCGCTCATGGCGTTGGTAGAAGCTGCCACCCGCAGTCTCCTCGCTGGCCAGCCGCATCTCCTCCTCACCCACGACCTGCCGCGTGAGCAGATGGTTCAATGCCACCGGCGGGCTGAGATAACCCAGCTCGAACGCCACCAACACCACCATCCAGAAGTGGACCGGATGAATACCACTGTCGTAGGCGACCGTGGCAAAAGTCACACTCACCAGAATGATCGCGCCAAAGGCATCCATGATCATACCCAGGACAACCAACAGCAGAACCATCAGTACCATCGCCGTCCAAGGACTCGCAAAAGAGGCCGGGAAGACATCCATCACATGGGAGCGCTCGATCACGCCACCGAGACTGATCGACAAGCCGAACAGCAACAACAAGGCACCGATTTCCGCCGTCGTGTTGTTGGTGGCCCAACGCAGGCTGCCCTCAAGATTCCGGCCAGAGGCCCGTTCGGCCGAGTCTTCAACCAAGGGCATGACACCCACGGTCTTACCCGACATGCCAAGCGCTGACTGCCGCTCATGCCGCAGCGCAAAGTGTTCGTACACCAGCAACGCCAACAGCATCACCGGCAGAATGCGGGGTGCGGAGAATTCGTTAATGGGTACATTGAGGAATTCGCTGTAGAACAGCGCAACGGCGGCAATCACCAGCACGTAGGGCACCAGGGCGCCGCTCTGCTTGACCATGGCAGGCAATGCTTCGGACACCGGTGCAAACTCGATCTTGTGCTGGCGGTTGAACAACAAGACCGCGAGCAAGAACAGCACTGAGGTCAACATGAACACCCAGATACCCCAGCCGAACAACTGGTCGGTGGTGACCTGACGGTTCAGCATGGCGATCACGACCACCAGCAAGCAGGGCCGCAGCACCACACCGAGGCTACCGGACATGGCGGTTGCTGCCAGCGCCAGCTGACGACGCGCACCCACGGCCCGCAACTCGGCGAAGATCACCGCACCGACCGCGATGACGAAAATACCGGACGCCCCGGTATACGCCGTGGGCACCGCGGCCACCATGACCACCACGAACGCCAGGATCTCCGGCGGCATTTTCCAGGGACGGAACAGGTTGAACACCAAGCGCGCCAAGCGGGTTTCCTTCAACATCATACCGGCCCAGATATAGAGGGCGACGTTGAGGAACATGTCAGAGAAGTCCATCAGCTTATCGAGATAAATCCCGATACCGGCCATATGGCCGCCAAACATGAAATAGGAGCCCGCAATCACGCACATGGTGGTATAGAGCGGCACCGCCAGGAGAGCGTGGCCGAGGCTGCCGCCTGGCTTGGCGTCCTGGGGGATGCGGAACGTCTGTATCCCGCTGACCAGGGAGAGCAAGCCAAAGCAGATGATCCACATCCAGTGCAGGAACTCACGGGCCGCCGGTACAAAATCGGAGGTCGCATGAGTCAGGTCCCGGAACGACCACACCGAAATCAGCAGCATGGAGTTCGCCATGAACTGGAACAGTGAGGACACCCGGAAGTCCAGTGCGGTTTCCGCAGCGCGCAGGGAAATGTGGTGGCGCGTCATGGTGGCCGTGACGGCACAGATCATGATCAGGATGACCAGGATGGGACGCTGGGAGCTCAGTCCCATTTTGATCAGGTCGGAAACAAAGAGCTCAACACTGCGATACGCACGCAGGCCCGGGGTAATCTTGTCCGCCAGGCCCTCGTAACGTTGGAATTGCGCTTGGCAGGCGCGCTGGGCGTTCTCCAGGGATTCGCGCATGACCTCTGGCGAGACCGGGTCGGCACCCAGCAGGTCGCCCATCAGGTCATCGGCGTTGTTTTGCTCCTCGGCAATACGCTTCTGCACCAGGGCGTCAATGTCAGGATTGGGATCACAACTCGGCGGTACCGGATCAACCCGGAGGTTGTAGTAGCCATCCCAGTAGTGCTGCCCCATCTGCATCATCTTGTTATGGATGTCACTACTGGTGCTAAAGAGGAGCACCGCCAATAGCAGAAAGCACGCCGGCAGGGAAGACAGCCATTCCCGCGCTGAGCGACCCGCCAATCCTGAACTAGCCATAATGGAAAACCCGATTGTGATAGGTGATTGAACTCTTTATTCAGTGGCAGGACGCTGAGCACCCGACCAGGCCGGCGGCACCAAAAGAGCAAGCCTAACGGGAGTCCGGCTGCTTTTCTGTTAACCGCCCAACAGCTTTATTTATTCAAGTGCTTCGGCGCATTCCGCCGCGCTGGCGTTGAACCGGCAGCGCACTTTTCGCATCAGGGTCAGCGCTTTGGCATCGTAGGTGCCTTCGTTGCGCAGCTGCAGACGCACTTCCCGGAGCAATCTGTTGTACGCGTCGAGATGCTCCGCACTAGGCCGCATCCAGTAGCGCTCCTCAATTTCAGATTCAGCCTGCTGGATCAGCTTGTAGGCTTCCTCATAGCGGCTCGCGGAATAAGCCCGGCTCTTCGCAGCAAAGTCAGCGGGAAAGCGGTCGGCGTGCACAATGATCTGAAAATTCATCTGGGCTAGCTTGAAATCGAACACGCCGCCGTTGGGTTCCATGCCCTTATAGATTTCAAGCGGGTTGTAAGCCACGGCTGGCGCATAGATGACATCAACGCTGCCGTTATTGAACATGCCGGCAAAATTCGCCGTCGTCGCACCCACCACCGAGGCACCCACGCGGCGCACCATGGTCATGGAGGCGTTGTCATAATCCAGGGTGGCAATCTTCTTGCCCTGCAGCTCTTCCACCGTGTCGATACTGCGATCCCGGGTGAACAGGTAGACGGCACCTGCCGGCAGGATCCCTGCGATTTCGTAACGACCTTCCTTCATCAGCGCGGCTGCCTGCGGCTGATTCAGGGTATCCATCAACATCTTGAGTTCGTCTTCACCGGGAATCGCGCCAATGGCTTCCAGCGACCCGGTGAAACGATTGTATTCCCTCGCTCGCGTTCCCGTTAACAGCACCGCGTCGCATTGACCGGCCTTGAAGTCTTCGGAGGCGATCTTCTCGTCGGTATAGGCATTCAGGTTGAGCTCGATACCCCATTCCAGAGCCGCCGGCTTTACCGTTTTCATGATGCTGAACAACGGGCCGTTGGCGCCGATGGGATCGAAAATACAGAAGTTTCGCTTTTGCAGATCCGCCTGCGCGCTGTTGCAACCGAGCGCTGCCAACAGCAATAACGTACATGTCTTACGCGAGTGCTTCAGAACCGTCACGATGAAATCCTGCGTTTTGGTGCGGTGCATTGTTCTCAGATGCGTGCACAGTGAAGATCAAGCGCACCGGGCCTGATACCCGATGCGCCTCACAAGGAGCGCTACAAAATATCGTCCAGACTCATCACTTCGCCAGCGTCGGCCTTCTTGTCATCCCAGAAGGTACCAAAACCACCGGTTGGTGTGCGGTGTCCCGTGGCCTCGGTCCAGAGGCGGTCCGAGATACCGAGCAATGCGTTGCTGGCGATGGCATCCAGCAGCTTGCGCTCGGGATTGGCCGGCTTGATGCTCTTGGATTTGGCGTGCTGACGAATCACTTCTTTCAGTGCCTCGGTGTCGCCCTGGTTCATCACCGCCATGGCGTGCAGCAGGTGCGGCAGGCGCACGCCGGCTTTCTCGCCTTTCTCAGATGCCATGCGCAGGCGCGCGTATGGATCTTCTCCCTGGGGCATGGTGCCTGGCAGCATGGTCCAGATCATGGCACGCAACGCCATGGGAACACCCCAAAGCTCGTCGTCATCCAGACAGGCAGCGCCACGCTCCGCCTTGGCGATCAGGTTCTTCGGCACACCCAGCCCGACGCCGGATGACACCTCGTTGCTCAGGGCCTGCAGGCCACCGATCATGCCCATCAACCAGACAAAATTCTCGAATTCGCCATCCAGGTCCGGGCACTCGCCACCAGGCTCACCGAACTCATCCACCAGGTGCAGATAGGAGGTGTAATTACGGTTGGCGGCCAGTACCTGATAGCGCTTCTGGGTAATCTGGGCGTCCTGGGCCTCGGTTGCGTTGCCCTTGTTGACGGCGCGCAGGTAACGCAGCTCCTCATCCCAGGCCTGGGTTTCGGCACAGATGCCTGCAGAGGAATACACAATGACGGCCAGTTGGTTGGGGGTACTGGTCACGCGGCTGAACGACATCAGCAGTGGCGTCAGCGCCTCTGACATGCTGCAGTTCATGGCCAGGTCATCTGTCCCCATGACGTACGGCACCTGATGCTTTTCCGCATACAGGCTTAAGACGTCACCGGTGGTCTTGAAGATGACATGCTGGACAACGCCACAGCCACCCAATGTCAGAAATCCTGCAAGCGCCAACAGTCGGGCTCCTACTGATCCCAAACGCTTACCGCGCACCTTGTTCAATTTCACGGTCACCCTCCCAACAGGTTCATTGTTGTTATCCATGTTGTTATCCACACGTTCAGCGACGACTTTATTCTCCGGTCTGCCGCCTGCTGATAATCCATCCGGCAATGCGGCTCAGGCACCGCCAGGCAGCAGATTATGGCGAATTTGCAAGCAGTTTTGTGAGATCGGCGACACAAAGCGTTACAAAGCTGGCACAAATCAACAAAAAACCGCGCAAAGCCAGACGGGCCGGGGCTGGCAGCGGGTGGAAAAATCGCGACAGGGTAACATATTTTCAGGGAAGGTGGGTTTGACAGCCTCTGGGGAGCCGCTATAACTAAATCAGTCCGGGCCGAACGCGAGCACCGCGACCTTGGGGACAGTAGGGTTCACGGGGCGCGGCAACGATTCTCGACCGGCGCCTGCCCCCGACCCAACCAGAGCATGTGCTCAAAGGAGATTATGATGCGTAAACCCGAACTGGCGGCCGCAATTGCCACTCAAGCTGAGATTTCCAAAGAGAAGGCAAACGAGGTTCTGACCGCGATTGTCGATGAAATCACCAAGGCGATGGCCCGCAAGGACACCGTCAACCTGATCGGCTTCGGCACCTTCTCGGTCCGTCAGCGCAGCGCACGCACGGGCAAGAATCCCCGCACGGGCGCCGAGATCAAAATCGCTGCCAGCGAAACGGTCGGCTTCAAGCCCGGCAAGGCGCTCAAGGACGCCATCCAGGCGAAATAAGATCGTCAAGACGCAGTACTGCTATGCAGCAGTACTGCACAGAGGCAGAATCAGGACGCCTCGAACAGAATGCGGCCGGCCACCAGGGTCTGCCGCACTCGTCCCTGCAGCGGCTGCCCCAACAGTGCCGTATTCTTGCAGGCAGACGCCAGACTGCTCTCCGTGACCTCCCAGCGCTCCTCGGTATCCACCACGCAGAGATCCGCAGCCGCTCCGATTTCCAGACGTCCCAGATCCACCCCGAGTACCTGAGCAGGCCCGGCCGTCAGTGCGCCGACCGCCTGCGCCAAACTCAGCACACCATCCGTCACCAATTGCAGGCTTAACGGCAGCAGGGTTTCCAGGCTGACCATGCCCGGCTCGGTCTCCGCGAATGGCGCCAGCTTGGCCGCCGACTCCCGCGGTTGATGCTGCGAGCAGATTGCCTGAATCACCCCGTCCCGCACGCCCTGGCGCAACGCCTCCCGATCAGCTTCGGTGCGTAGCGGTGGGCACAGGTGGTAACGGCTGTCGAAGCCTTCAACCACGGCATCAGTCCAAAGCAGGTGGTGAATCGCCACGTCGGCGGTGACGGGCAAGCCATTGCGTTGCGCCTCGGCGATCATGGCCACGGCACGCGCCGTGGACAACTGGGAGAAATGCGCACGCACGCCGGTATCTTCCACCATCAGCAGGAGCTGGCTTACGGCAATGGTTTCGGCCAGCGAAGGCACGCCAGCCAGACCGAGGCGGGCGCCGGTGAATCCTTCATGAACCGCGCCATCGGCGGCCAGGGAGTGATCCTGCGGGCAAAACACGACGGTGATGTCCTGGGTGCGCGCGTACTCCAGGCAGCGCCGCAGGATACGGTTGTTCTTGACCGGCCGGCGCATGTTACTGAGCAGCCGGCAGCCGGCTTCCTTCAGACCGCTCATTTCACTGAGCTGCTCGCCCGCCAGGCCCTGGGTCAAGGCGCCGATGGGATAAACCCGCGCCAGCCCAATCTCACGCGCCAGATCGCGCATCAAACTAGTGACCGAGCCGGAATCGTTGATGGGGCCGCTGTCGGGCGGGCAGCAGAAAGTCGTCACCCCACCCTGCAGCGCCGCCCGCGCTTCCGTGGCCAGACGCGCCCGCTGCTCGGAGCGGCTGATGGCCCAGAGATCGACAATGCCTGGCATGACCAGGCGTCCTTTGGCCTCGATCTGGCGTTCGGCCTGAAAGCCGGCCGGACGCTCACCGATCGCCAGAATCCTGCCGTCCTCGATAAACAGGTCCGCGACCCGGTCCAGTTGCCGGGCCGGGTCGAACAGCCGGCCGCCCGTAATCTCGATCTTCATGAGCGCACCTCCTGAGCAGCCGCGTCGGCCATTTGTCCGCTCATGGCCATGGACATCACCGCCATGCGCACGGCGATGCCGTTGGTCACCTGATTCAGGATCACCGACTGGGGGCCGTCGGCCACGGCGGAGTCGATTTCCACGCCGCGATTGATGGGCCCTGGATGCATCACGATGGCATCGGGCTTGGCCCAGGCCAGCTTTTCCGGAGTCAAACCGTACAAGCGGAAGAATTCGCCTTCACTCGGCAGCAGCGCGGACTCCATGCGTTCCTTCTGCAACCGCAGCGTGATCACCACATCCACATCCTTCAGCCCCTGCGCCATATCGCGGTACACCTTGACGCCCAGCTGCTCCACGCCCACCGGCAGCAGCGTGTCGGGCGCGATCACCCGTACTTCCGCCGCGCCCAGCGTGCGCAAGGCCTGGATCTGGGAGCGAGCTACCCGGGAGTGAAGAATATCGCCGATGATGGCCACGCACAGGGGCTCAAAAGCGCCCTTGTGCTGGCGGATGGTCAGCATGTCGAGCATGGCCTGGGGGGGGTGGGCATGGCGCCCATCGCCGGCATTGATGACTGCCACCTTGGGCGTCACGGTTTCCGCGATGAAATGGGGGGCGCCGCTTTGGGCATGGCGTACGACGAACATGTCGCTGGCCATGGCTTCCAGGTTCTGCAGCATGTCCAGGAGGGATTCGCCCTTGCTGGTGGCCGAGGTGCTGATGTTGATGTTGAGCACGTCCGCCGACAGCCGCTTGGCGGCCAGCTCGAAGGTGGAGCGGGTGCGGGTACTGGCTTCGAAGAAGAGGTTCACCACGGTCTTGCCGCGCAGCAGGGGCACCTTCTTGATGGAACGGGCACCCACTTCGATGAAGGAATCGGCGGTATCGAGAATTTCCGTGAGCAATTCGCGGCTCAGGCCCTCGATGGTGAGGAAATGGCGCAATTGGCCGTGTCGGTTGAGCTGCAGACTCTGCCCCGCGGCAGAGGGGTTTCCAGAGACAGTCGATGCCATAGGGCTAGCTGATTCCGAGTTGGGTGATTCCGAGCCGGTTTAATCCGAGTGGCTAACCTGCTTGTTGCGAAGCTCCAGGCTGAGCGTGCCGGGCCCGCGCAATTTGACCTGCTGGTTGCGATCCAGCTGCATCTGCTTGCCCACTACATCCGGCTGTATGGGGAGTTCCCGGGCGCCCAGGTCGACCAGCGCGGCGAGTATGATACTGGCCGGCCGGCCATAATCAAAGAGCTCGTTCAGGGCGGCGCGCACGGTGCGCCCGCTCATGATCACGTCATCGATCAGGATGATATGACGGCCCTCCGTCTCGAACGGCAGGCTCGATGGCCGCACCGTCGGGTTCAGGCCGATCCGGGTGAAATCATCCCGGTAAAACGAGATATCCAGCTCGCCGAAGGGCTCCTTCAGCCCCAGCTTTTTGTGCAGGTAATCCGCCAGCCAGACACCGCCGGTGCGAATCCCCACCAGTACCGGATCCGTCACACCACGCTCGGCAAGCAGAGCCTGCAGGTCGACCGTCATGCGATCAAGCAGCTCTTCAACATTAATCTGGGACGTCATGGACCTATCCTTTCCATTGATCTAATGCGTCATCATTGGGCCGTGGCATGCAGCACCACAGCAACTTTATTCTGCAACAACCGCTCTTTTCTGAACGAGCCATTCTATTCTGCACCGGCTGTCCGTTGCGCCAGCCAGCTTTCGATGATCAGGCTGGCCGCCAGGCCATCCACCGAAAACCGTCCGAAATCACGCTCCCCACTCTGGGCCATGACGATGCCTTTGGCCTCGAAGCTCGACAGGCGCTCGTCCATCAGGTGAGCAGGCTTGCCGAACCGGCCATGGAGGCGGTTAGCGAACTTGCGCGCCCGTTGCGAAATCTCCCCCTCGGTGCCGTCCATGTTCAACGGCAAACCCACCACAAAGGCGTCTGGCGCCCATTCCGCCACCAGGCGCGCAACCTGCTCCCAGTCCGGCACGCCATCGCGTGCGGCCAGCGGCTTCAGGGGCGAGGCCCGGCCGGTCAGGCTCTGCCCGACCGCCACGCCGATCCGCTTGACGCCGAAATCGAAGCCAAGGACTCGTACCGCTGGCAGAGGTCCGGAGGAAGATCCAGTCTCGGCGGCCATCAGGCGTGCCCGACCTGGCCGCTCAGTCGATGCGGATCCACCCCGAGGCTGGCGAGCGCCGCATCCAGTTTTTTGTCAGGCGCGGTATGAAACAGGATTTCGGGCGTGGCCGGACAGGTCAGCCAGGCATTGCTGGCCATTTCCTGTTCAAGCTGACCGGCACCCCAGCCGGCATAACCGAGGGCAATCAGGGCGTGCCGGGGACCGGCATCGGTCGCCATGGCTGCCAGGATATCCCGGGAGGTCGTCAGGCAGATGTCGTCGGAAATGGCGATGGAAGACTGCCAGCGGCCACGGGGATGATGTAGCACGAAGCCGCGATCCGTCTGCACCGGGCCGCCGGCGAAGACTGGCGCATCCGGCACGGGCACATCCAGTTCCAGCTGTTCCAGAATCTCGTGCAGGGTGATGGTGAGCGGCCGGTTGACGACGATGCCCATGGCGCCATGCTCATTGTGATCACAGATAAACGTCAGGGTGCCGGCAAAGGTGGGATCCTGCATCTGCGGCATGGCGATCAGGAACTGATTCTGCAAACTATGGGGGTAGGCGCTCATGGATTCCGTTTACCAGTCGACGATGGCCGGGCTCGAGCAAGGATAACCCAGCGCCCGGCTCATTTTCAAAAGAGCTCCCCTATTTAAAAGAGCTCCGCCCCCGCCTGCAGACTGATTACTCGCTGGTGAAGCCTCGCTGCTGAAACTTCCAGGTGCGAATGATTTCCACCACGTCCGTTTCCTTGCGCAACTCCTCCGGGAACGGGGCGTAGGGCGCGGCCAGGCGCACGATATGAATAGCCGCGTCATCCAGCAGCTTGTGGCCGGACGACTGCAGCACCGTCACTTCACGCAGGGTGCCGTCGGAATTGATGCCAACCAGCAGACGCAGGTTGCCGTAGACCTGGTTGACCCGCGCCTGTTCGGGATAATTCAGATTACCCACCTGCTCCACCTTTTCATGCCATTGCTGGCTGTAATAGGCATCGACGGTGCGCATGGTTGAGGCCGCCGTCAGCCGGGTGACGCGGGGCCGCTTGGCGTAGGCCTGGCGCTGTTCGCTGTACTTGGCTTCCAGGCTCGCGATCTCGAGACTGCGCTGCATCAGGCTGGGCTTGGTCTTAACGGTCTCGGGCGCTTCCTTGAGCTCCTGGGCCTGGTCCGGCGCCAAACGGGCCTGCTGATTCTGCGTGACCACCGTTTCTCGGGTGGCCGAGCGTTGCTCGACGGCGGGTGGCGTCTCCGGCTCCAGGCGCGCGGTTTCGCGCACCACCGTATCCCGGAACTCGGCCTTCTCCGGCGACATCAGCTCCGCCTTTTCTTCCAGATCGCCACTGCCTTCCTGGTTCGCCTGAGCCAGAAAATCCGCCTCCTTGGGCGCCACCTTATCATCGAAATGGGCCAGGGTGACTTCCATGGTCTGCTTGGAAGGTGCCCGCTGCTCACGATCAAAACTGATACCCAGGAGCAGAGTCGCGTGCAACGCGGCTGCGAAAAACACCGCGAAACCCAGCCGGTCACCGGCCGTGGCTTCATATGAAAGGCTTGATGCCGCCATGACTCCCCTTGAGAACAATGCTCAAATCAAATTCGAATTGGCAGAATTTTAGCAGAGTTCCCGGTACTTGGCCGGCGCGCTTCACATCCCGGCTCCCGGCCTTGCCTCACGACGCTAGCTTGGCTTCGATGGCCTGCATCAAATCGCCGGCAATATCGAGGCCACACGCCTTGTCCAGCTCCCGGATGCAGGTCGGACTGGTCACGTTGATTTCCGTCAGATAGTCCCCGATGACATCGATGCCGACAAACAGCAGTCCCTTTTCGCGCAACACCGGTCCAACCTCGGCACAGATCTCCCGATCCCGCGCCGTCAGGGGACGTGCCACACCCGAGCCACCCGCCGCCAGGTTGCCCCGGTTCTCGCCCACGGCCGGAATGCGGGCCAGGGCATGGGACACCGGCTCGCCGTCAATCAAGAGGATGCGCTTGTCGCCATCGACGATTTCCGGCAGGTATTTCTGCGCCATGATCTGATGCTGGCCGTGCTGGGTCAGGGTTTCCAGGATCACGCCCAGATTGGCGTCACCGGGCCGCACCCGGAATATCGACGCGCCGCCCATGCCATCCACCGGCTTGAACACCACATCCTGGTGCTGCTGGTAGAACGCCCGGAGCCGGACCACGTCCCGACTCACCAGCACCGGCGGACAGAGCTGCGGAAACTGGGTGGCAAACAGCTTTTCATTGCAGTCGCGCAGGCTCTGGGTCCGGTTGACCACCAGTGCGC
>JAEZAA010000126.1 GCA_023430625.1 Pseudomonadota bacterium | reverse complement strand
GTGCGCGGACTACATCGAACGGACCAACGCCAAACGCGCCGCCCAGGGACTGCCTCCCCTGTCGGACGCCGGGTTGCCCACGTCCAACGACAGCTGGGAGATCGCCTATGCCGAAGCGGAAGCCCGGATCTGTGAGCGGGAGAATCTGGATATGGACGGAGGTGCGCAGTGAGCTACGTTCTGGTGTTGCTGGTTGGGATTCTCTGGTGCGCGGTCGCGCACCTTTGTGTTCATGAGTTCAATGGGTTTGGGAACTGTGAAGACGAGTGGCGTGGGGCGCCCTGGTGGTTTCGGTTGGTGGCGTGGGTTACTGCGCCGGTTTGGTTTGTTTGGTGGGCTCGGTGAGAACCGGGACCCTCACTGTTTAAGGGGAGGCGGACTGAATAAATTCTCCCGCGCCTTCAGGCCAGCCAAATCGATTCCTGCTCCAGGGCAAGACTATTGTCATGCATGAATTGAATGAGTTCGCACAGCTCTGGCGACCTGCTCAATACCCGGAGCCGCTCTACAGCAGGCATAAATTGCGTTAATGTGTTCTGCCACACTAGGCGACTGCCAAACTCCCCCATTAGCCGCTTCCAATCCGGCATGAGCCAGAATGAACAGTTTTCGATACCCCGCTCGCACAGACGGGCATAGTTCATCAGGCCGACGCCATCGTAATCCGGAAACAGGATGATCTCGCGGGCTCGGGGACGGGCGGCCAGCCAATCGATGAGCAAGTTACTGAGATGCCCTGAATAGAAGGTTAACGCCCCCGGCAGAGTCGACGGATACCAATGCAGATGATCGAACAATGCCTGATTCTCAACAAGCCATAGAGGCTTTTCGCTGTACCAGTGGTCATCCCGAGACAGGGCAAGAGCGGCCACCCCGCTCGCGCCTGTTGCCGCGGAGACATCAAGCGTACCGCCATGATCGTTGCGCCAGATGACATTCGGCTCAAACGCCTTCAGCAACAGATAGTAGATCTCATGTTGATGGGCACCACTCTTACTGTTGCGCTGCCGGGCAATGTTGCGGGCACGCTCGGGAAGGTCGGGCGCTAATGTCATCTCGCTCGCCGGACTCAGACTTTTTAGGTGTCGAGAAACCAGTTCCGCATTTGTCACAAGGTAGATCAAGCCCCGCCCTGCATTCTGTCGGCGCACACCACCGGACTGTTGGGCGAAGCTGTCCAGTGCTTGTTGTTGCGCTGGTGTCAGGTTCGAACTCGCCAACCTTCCCTGCGGCGCTTGAACCAGCTTTGTTAGCGCCGAGATGAGCGCGCGGCTCACACCGACTCTCCGTCGATGGGCTCTAGGATCTGCCACGCCTTTCGGCTGATATGGTTGCGGCCATCCTGGTTTACGATGGGAACACAGTAGCGTGCCGTGGTGAGCGGTGCCGGCGACGCGAAAATCAAGGCAAACCCGAATTCCGACGCCGTATCAATCAGGTTCTTCTGGTTGCGCGGATCAAGCGCCAGGGCTTCGTCCAAATAGCAGATGGCCTGTATCCGGTGGCGCTTATCCTGCATGAGGTGAAGCATGGCCAAGCCGGTCACCAGCTTGGCCATCAAGACCGTGCCGTTGGAGGCCGCGCTATCCAGGTCATCGAAGGACTCTGGCGAGGCGTCTGCCTGCCCGACCACAAAGCTCAGCCGAAACAGATCCGCCACCTTCAAGCCATTCCGGGCCGTCCCCTCATCCACCAGGATCTTCTTGGCCTGCTCCACCTTCGCATCATCAAGCACGCTACCCTGATTGAAAAGTTCAAAGCTGTCCCCCGACTCCACTTGCTCGGCGGTGCTGATCATCAGGTCAATCGCTTCGACTAGGCGCCCCTCATCCTCCGGCTCGATCTTGAAGGTCTTGAGGTTCGAAAGTTGGCGGTGATTGATCAGCCGGTTGAACTCCCGCATGCGGGACTTGAAGGCATGGAGCCCATCCCGCAGTTCCCGCAAGCACAGCGTTACATTGACCACCGCGCTCCTCGCCTTCTTTTCCAGCGCCTCCGCTTCTTGCGGTAGATGATGGGCAAAATCGACGAGGCGACTGATTCGGTCATCCTCGAGTTCGCTATCCAGATACTTGGTCAGCCCCCGGGTTTGCGACTCCAACAGCATCGACTGAATCCGGCGGTCCAACTGCAGCAACTGGTTGCAGTCACCTTGATAATCCACGAGTTCTGCGGCGAGGGACTCCAGCGGAATCTCCGTCGGACCGAGCCAGGGGTGGTGGCGCAGTTCACCGAGATAATTAAACTGCTGACCGACGTCGACACGTTGATTACGCCGCCGTCCTATTTCTTCGTGCTGCGCGCCGAGGTTGCGGAGCTTCTCGGCGTTATCATTCAGCTGTTGATTGAGCTGAGAGGAACGCTTGCCGGACTGGGCGAGCTCCTCCTCAACCGCCAGCTGTTCCTGTTCAAGCTCCTGGTGGCGCGTCTCCCGTTGCACAGCGGTTGCCCTAAGCGTCAGGAGTTGGTCGAACTTTCCGAGCTCCGCTTCGATCGCTCGTACGTCTTGATCCAGTCGTCTTTTTAGCTGTTTCGCGGCCTCCATCTCTTGGGCGACCTCGGCCTGGCTCTCAAGACTGATCCGTTGCTCTTCCAGTTCGCCAAGCCGCTCACGGAGCTCGGCCTCGCTGCGCTGAACGTGCTGTGGTGTCAGCGCATCCAGAGCGAGTGAAAGCCCCGCCAGCACAGAACCTCCCGGCACGGATTCCAGATAGCCCCGGAGCCGAGTTGCGTCGAGATCAAAGCTGGACGGAGCCAGCGTCATGACTTCCGAGCTCAACACCCGGTTGAGCTGATCGAGCTGCTCCGGTAACAATTGCGCAGCGAGCTTCCGATAGAGGTTGTCGGACAGGTTGTTGAGCTCACGCGTCGCGCGCTCGAGATCCCCCAGGACCCGTCCCAGCTCTCTCTGTATCGCGTCCAGCGAACGACTGCCAGCTTGACCGACCAGGGTGATCTGAGCCTCTAGAGCCCGCACGGCCTCACGATGCCGATCCTCTAGCTGGCTTCGAGATTCGATCAACGCAAAATATTGCTCCAGCTCGGCTAGCTGCGCCGTTTCCTGCGTCAGTGCCGCCAGCTCGCCCTTCAACTCTTGCCCGCGCCTGCTGAGAGCGCCGACGCGCTCGAACTGCCGGTCAATGAGGTCTTGGATCTGGGACTGACGGTCCTGATATTCCCGATGGGTTTGCTCATAGTACGCCTGCCACTGGCGCAGCCCCTCTTCGATCAGCGGCTTCTTGACACAAAGTTTGCCTCGCAGGGTCAGGCGTTCATCAAAGTCCCGTTCCAGCTGATCGAGCAAACCTTTGAGGTTGAGCGCTGCCTGGTATTGGGCGCGTTCGCTGTTGACCTCGTTAAAGGCCTTATCCCACTCCTGTTTGAAATCGATGGCCGCATTCGGCATGTCCCGGTGAAATATCCGCAGCAGGTAATCCTTGACCTCCGCGGACTTCAGTTTGTCCAGGCGGAGCGTTCGGGTCAGCACCCGTTGAAACACCTCGGCGTCACTGGCGTGTTCCAGCCGAAACACATTGAACGCAAGCTCCTGTGCCGAACGTCTTCGACCACGACCATACAGTTGATCGGCGAACTCCGAGGATGAGTAGGAGAACACCAGTTTCCCGCGTTCCGCCATGTGGGACTTCAGCCGGGGCTGGTCCACCAGCGAGCCGTCGCCCTTGCGGAAGTCGTCGACGTCGAGTTGACCGCGATATGCGAAGTATTCGTAATCGTGACTCACGCCCTTGCCAACACAGCCCAGAACCACCGTGCCCGACTCCGGGAGGGTGACCTCGAGCAGAATGTAGGCACTGTTGTTCGGGAAATAGAAACGGCGGCTTTTGTCGACGTCATGAGCACCGAAATCCATGCGCCGCTTATCAATGATCAACAGGAACTGAAGGGCATTGATCAGACTAGTTTTACCGGTGTTGTTCGGGGCAATCAGTGACACCGAGTCATCCAGCGGTAGTTCCGCCCGCGAATAGCCAGCACTGCCGAGAAGCACCAGGCACTGGAACCCATACTGCATCATCATGGGTCAAGCTCCTCCTCGTCCGATGAATCCTCAACACCGCCAGCATCCAGATCCACCGTGGTCACATCCTGTTGCCGGGCCGCAAGCTCCTCAAAATGATCCAGGTAACGGTAAACCGCCGGCAACAACCGCCAATGCCCGGAGTCCGCCAGAGCGAAGCCGTAACGCACGGCGGTGTCGAAAAGATTCTTGAGCTCGCTGGCGCCTAGCTCCTCCGCCGACAGGATATCCTGATACTGCTCATGGATGGCATTCAGTAAGGCCTCGTCAATGATCCAGTTGCCGAACTGGTGCAGACGCTTGCCGTTATCCGCCTGATAATCGAAGATCACCATAAACAACAAGGCGAGCTGGCGAGTGCCTTTATTGACGTTACTACTCGCCTCCTCGCTATGAAACCAGGCATACCCTCGGCCATCAAACCGAAGGCTGTAACCGAGACTGTCGAATATTTTCTGGTAAGCCTCCTGGTTCTTCTCAAGCTCCGCCCAGAGCATGGGCTCCGACGCTCGATTCAAGTGCTTGCCACCATTGAACAGCTTGAACAACTCGGCCAGTTGGCCCAGGTCTTCCAGGTAAATCGGGATCTTTGAAGTCATCGACTCGTCAACTGATGTGGGTAATGCCGGACGCGAATGGCCTTTAATTCGGTCAGGATGGGAGCGTCGTCCTGAGCGGCAAGCCATTCTTCACCGCGAACGATTTCGTGATAGAGCCGCAGAAGGACGGAATCGGCCAGGTGCCCATAGTGCAGGTGAAGCCATTGCAGCAGGTTCATCACCGGCAGAGACTCACGCAGATGTTTGCGTAAGCTTCGCTCATCGACCCAAGCCTCCAGGTGTGATTGCCCGGGGGCCAGTTCGTCCGGAAAAGCCTGAGCGACCGGGGTATAATTGCGCGCTTCTCCCATGATCGTCAGAACCTCATCCCCGACGGATATCCGCCGTGAGCGCTCAACCCGCCAGAGCGGCAGGCCCGCTGTCTGGCCAGCCTTAAGCCGTAACGCACGGCCCAGGCCTTTCTTGCGCACCTGCCCGAGCAGCTTGCTGACTGCGGCGGCCAGCTCATTATGCTGGCGAATCTCCTCTCGCAAAGGCAGCAGCGTATCCGCACATTGCTGAACCGCCACCCGGCCTTCGCGCCGCAACTCCTTTGCCTGGTAGGCCACCACCCGAAGCTGAAGGCGATGGGTATAGAGCGCATTCTGAATCGCCATCTGCTCAGCGGCATGATCCAGGGATTTCTCCGCCGCCTCCAGGTAATGATAAAAGGTCCCGGACGGTCCGCTGTCCATCATCTGGTTGACGGGTTCCACATACTGCTCATAGGCCTCGAGAACAGACCGGTAGCGCCGAGCCATCGGCACGCTGCTGTCGGTCGACTTGGCCTGCTCCGCAATGTCCTGGATTGCATGGCGATCTTGTTCCAGTTGCAGCGAAATCTGCCGGAACAGTTCCCGCAAGCGAAAGGCCGCCGCCCGTAACAGATCAACATCCCCGGATTCGGTGCTTTCATTCAGGTCATGGGTCGCCGAACGCACGGCTTCAACCCGCGCCTGGAGTACAGATGACAGGCCCAGCTCGCTTTCTCGGGTGAGGCCGCGGACAAACTCCAGCACCAGCGGATTGAACTCCAGGCTGCTGGAGCGTGGGAGCACGCGCAAGATATCGGCGTTACACAGGCTTCTCAGAATGCCGGGCCGATCCTCCAGGGGTAGATCCGGCTTGACCTTGCCAATCGCCACGAGAATCTGGTCTTGGTCCAGAACCGCGACATCCCGTGATACCTGCACAAGAAACTCGACCAACTCCCAGTGCAGGTACAAATGATGGACGAGGCTTTTCGGGTTGGGCATTGCTGCTCCGGTGGTAGGCTGCGGTGTGCTTTGGACCCGTTACTTGGGTGCCGGTCGTTTTCGCACAGGTGCGCGGCAAAAACAAGGTTCGATCAAGTTTAACAGTTGGTTGGGATAGTGACAGCGGAACCCGCGACCCAACGGTAGGAGTACTCACCGGAAATGCTTTTCTCTAGCTGCAGAATCGGAGAATTGCGGCTAACCAATCAGCACAGCCTCGCCACATTCTGATTTTCGAATAATTCGAAAACTTGATTTTCTTGCGAATATTTCGAATACTATGCGACACATTGAGAGTTAAATTGAGGAACCGCTATGAACCGCTTTCAGGAGACGCTGCCTAGCGCGGAAGAGGCTTCGCTAGCAAAGCTGTGCAGCCAGGAACTATCCGCCATTCTTGAAACCAAGGCGGATACGCAAACTTTCGCCATCAGCAACCCAAAGGGTGGCGTGCATTCAGTGAACATCCCGGTCAGCGCCCTGCGCCTGCTGGTCGATGTGTTGACCGAACTGGGCGAAGGCAACAGCGTCCGATTAGTGCCGGTGCATGCGGAGCTGACCACGCAGGAGACAGCCGACCTGCTGAACCTATCACGGCCGACGCTGATCCGCCTGCTAGACGAAGGTGCGCTTCCCTACCATCGAGTAGGCAACCGCCGTAAGGTGAAATTTTCCGACTTGCGTGCCTATCAGCAAAAACTGGAGCAAGACCGGCTGGCTGCGCTGTCCGAGTTATCAGCCTTGGATCAGGAGCTGGGACTGGGATACGAATGAGCTCGAACTATCTTGAAAAACACCGCTATACCGTCGTCTATGATGCATGCGTCATGTACCCGGCTCCCTTACGAAGCTTGCTGATGTATCTGGCGCTATCTGGACAGTTTCGAGCCCGTTGGTCAGAAGCCATCCACGAAGAATGGATACGTAATCTGCTCGCCAACCGCCCGGATTTGTCGCGCAGCTCAATTGAGCGGGTTCGAGAACTGATGGATCGACACGCACCAGGAGCGTTGGTGACCGGCTATGAGAATCTTATTCCGGGAATATCGCTACCCGATCCGAATGATCGCCATGTCGTTGCCGCCGCCATACAGACCCGCGCGGAAGCGATTGTGACTTTCAACCTGAAGGACTTTCCCGATGAGGCCTTGGCCCCGTTCGGTTTGCGAGCCATTCATCCGGATGATTTTATCGCCGATCTGATGGACCTGAACGTCAGCACTGTTCTGGAGGCAATACGCCGCCACAGAGCATCACTGAGGAGCCCGCCCTTTTCTCCAGGAGACTATCTCGATTGCCTGTTGAAGCAGAGGCTACCGGAAACTATTTCCAGGCTGCGGCCGTTCGAGTTATTAATCTGATTGTATCGAGCCACCTCGCTGCCGGATCTATCGAGAGTTTTTATGGACGCTCACCAGTTGAACCAAGGCCTGCACCAGGCTTTCTTTTACGCTCTTTGGAATAACGTGGCATGAAAGCTCTCATACCGCCCACTCTGGAGTGAACTCAGGCGAAATCGCCAACTGGACAACTAGGCTGACAGAGCGGGGGTGAATGCTGCTCGCGTAATATTGCTTTCGGCGGCGGTTAGGCGCGTTGGCGACGCCAGGTTATGGGATCCAACGGGGGCGTTTGGGTGAGCCCCCGAACAATGGGCGGCGCGGTTCGACTCACGCGCTTTGTCGTTCGGCTTGACGGTAACAATAAAAGGCTCCACTCCCTTCGGCGTAGGCAAGCTCATACCCGACCTCCCTGAACCGCTCGGCAATGCGCTTGTACAGTGCGTGTCTGGAGGAGTCACATCCGCTGGTATAAAAGACATAGGGCGGCTTCTGGCTCTTCAGGTAGTTGCTGATTTCCCGAATCACCCAGCGGCTCAGGGTGTGGACCTTGGTTCCCTCATGGGTGCGGGCGTAGTAGTCGGGTTCCGCTCCCCAACGGGCGTGTGGGTCCACGGACGGGTTCCAGAGTTTCAGGCGGATTTCGTAGTCGGACAGGAATTCGAGCTCGTAGCTCTTGTCATCCAGTTGCAGTCTTGCTGATTTAACCAGACGTACGGTCATGAAGATCCCCTTAAGTGTCGGACAAAATCGGGTGGGGTCTGGTGCGGTGCCTTGCGGCCGCGAGCCTTGGGGCCGGGAACCTGGCGACGGGAGAGCTGGGCCCACGTGAACAGACTACGGCAGCGGTGCGACAACTTGTGTCGTACCTTGTTGTCCTCGCATGAACGCTGCTCCTGCAGTTGGGCTACCCTGAAACTTTGTCATTTCTCCGAATACAGCCGTTACGCGACGCGCTGTGTCGGACAAGCGACGTATCCTGCACAGGGTTCAGGATGATTTAACAGGCAGGCGCAATGCCGAGAGGGGAACCGAGAATGAAGAAGCAGTTGTTCGCGTTTGTGCTCATGTGCCCCCCGGCACTGGCGGGCACGGAGATTTATAAGTGTACCGTCAATGGCAAAACCAACTACACGGATCAGCCCTGCGACGGCGGTCAGAAGATGGAGATCCACGACACTGGCTCGTCGGGTAGCGGCATGGTTGATGCAGGGATGGTGAACGTTGCCGATGATCTGGAGCGGGATCGTTTGCGGTCAAAGATTAATCGCAACATTCAGGAGCGCGAGGAGCGGATTGGCGCGCTTCGCGTACAAATGGAACGGGAAATTTCGGCGATTCAGCGGACCAAGGCGCGGGCCAACAATAATCTGGCCGGCGCCACCTGGGAACAGAGCCTCTCGACGCAGCAGGAGGCGATCACCAAGCAGTACGATATCCAGATTCAGGCCGAGCAGCGTGCCATTGACCGGCTGTTGGAGGAGCGTGGTCGGCTTTGAGGGAGGTAGTGGATCTGGGTTATGAACAAGCCTTTTAGGCCACTAATTCGTTACAGGAAACGGTTTCAAAAGTCTTTTTAATTTGGCGCCTCCCTTATTTCGTTCCCGTCCCAATGGAAGAACGCGAAGCCTGCTCCATCAGGATGCCGTGTCGACGCCAGGCAAACGACTTTCGTAACGGCGCCGTTGGGATGCATGATCGCGGTTCGATAGGGAGCATGCATGTGACCACACAACGCCAGTCTTGGTTTCAACGTTTCCAGTATCTGGCGCGCAGGATTATTCCCGACTGTGTCACCACTTCTTAGCCCGATCGTGCGTGCGGCCTGATCGTCAATCAGGTCGGATGGCCACTCATGCAGCAGAAAAATGTCGCTTGCGCCCTGTGCGGTTAACGCCTGAACATCATTCTGATTGAAATAGGTGTACAGCTTGTTGGACGTCTCCTGGATTGCCGCAAGCGGCGGCCGGGACCTGTGTAGTTTTCATGATATAAACCGGACAGGCCTGCGATTTTTAGACCCTGTCCGTTTATCTTCTGCGGGCGTCCGGAAAAAAACTCCCCTTCCACCCGCCTTGCGATGATTATCAGAATCGATAGCCAAAATTGGCCCAGACTACCGGCGTCTCCTTTTTGCTGGTCGACTCGGGATCGCCGCCCCCGGTGCTCCAGGCGATCGAAAGGTCGCCGTGCCATGGCTTGCGATCATATTTCATACCCAGGCCAAGGCCGCTCAGGTCCCGGCTATTGGCCGTCGTATCATAGTCCTTGGCGTTGATCCGGATGCGGCCCGCGTCGAAGAACACATACGGCGTGTAGTTCTCGTAGCGATACCGCAGCTCGATCTGTCCCAGCCAACCGTCGTCACCCGACGCTTCACCCAAGGGATAGGCGCGAACTCCATTGGGGCCGCCCAGGCTCATGCCCTCGGAGGAGTCGAGGTTTGCAAACGCATACTGCGCGCGCAGTCGCGCCATCAGCGAGAAATTCTCCGGCAGGCCCTGCAAGCGCACCACATCCAAAGCCAGGATCTGGAAATCCCCTTCCGTGTGCCCGAGATCGAACGTGCTCAGGTCGTCATCCAGATCCAGGCGGCCGAGCTTGGCGCTGACCTGACCGTAGGTAATGCCCCAAGGCCCCCAGCCATCGCGATAGTCGAAGCGCAGGCTGATGGGCAGGCTGGAGCTGGTCTTCCGGTTGTCGTGGCTGTTGTCCTGACTGTCCTCCAACTCCTTGTATTCATGGCTCAGGTGCAGGGACAGGTTCGCCTTCTGGGAACGAACCATGGGATAGGAAAGTCCCACCTCGCGCGCAAGGGCTTTGCCGGTGACACCCAGAACCGCGAATTCCTTACCCAGTTCGTAATCGGAATAGCTAAGGCCCGCGAAGGCCCGCAAGCCACTGCCGCCCACGGGCAAGGCATACTGGAGGGAGCCGAACATCAGATCTTCTTCGGTGTAGAGTCCCAGCAACGAAATCTCATCCCCCAGGAGGAAGGTGCTGCCGGCCTGTACGCCGGCGCGCATTCGATGCCGTCCGGTATAGCGGTTGCCATGATTGTCCAGGCCGATTTCGCCGGAAAAGCGGTCGCCCCGACGAATTTCCACGTCCAGGTCACCGGTTCCGGCTTCCTTGCCCGGCTTGATCACGGGAATGGCTTCAATACCGGGTTGGTCCGACAGGATTAGAGTGCTGCGCTCAAGTTGGGTGCTCTCGATTACGCCCCCCGCCCGCAGGGGCTCCAGAAACGATTGCGCGGCTGGGTATAGATCCGGATGGCCGTGGGTACGAACCTCGCCATAGCGCCCCTCGATGATGCTGACCCGGATGATCCCGGCGTTCGTGGACTGGGGCGGCAGCACGGCGCGGGCGAACAGATATCCCTGATCCCGATAGAACCGGGAAACCTGGTTCGCCATGGCGCGGAGCCCGGCCAGATCCTGGGGCTTGTGCAGATATTCCTTCACCACCGCCAGCAGTTCTTCCTGGCTGTAGAGGCTATAGCCCTCGAAGGTGACTCCTTCAACCTGCACGGTCGGTCCGCCCGGCTCGGCCCGGGAGAGGTCCGGCGTTTCGATCTGGAACTGCCTGGAAGGCATCGGCTCGACCATTTCCGGAGTCAATTCCCGGAATACCTGACCCGCGTCAACCTGGGCGTTGGCGGACCATGAGAGAGTCGCGCACAAGGGGGCCAGACAAAAGGCTCCCAGCTTGGCGGCAAACGGCTTTGAACCCATATAACCTGATATCCTTGTTCGTTCTCGTCTGTTTCGAATGTGTTGGCTCTTAAAGATGTCCGGGCGTCGTCGGTTACAACTCACTGGTCAGATCCTCATCCCGAATGCCGCCGTCGACAACCACGACCTGAATAAAGCCATTTTCATCTCGTCCCCCTCCTACCAGCGGAGTTTGCGTGGCATCTGACTCTGAGCTCCGTTCGACGATCCGCAGGCCGGTGTTGTCACCCATACCCCGATCGGCATTTGCCTGGGGCAAGTTCACCTGTGGCTCAGGCGCCAGGGGCCGCAATACCGACTCGTCCTTGGCCGCGACCTGCCGATCCTGTCCAGACGTTTCGGTAATCGGGCGCGGAAGGATGTTCGCATAGGTGCTGACCTGTTGTGGCAGCAGGTAATTACCCGCATCGGCGCCGGTGATTGTCAGGTCTCCTACCCTTACGAACTTGCCCTGCCCCACGCCGGCGTCCGTAAAGGCGGCGGTGTAGGCGAGTTCGAACTCGTCACCGGAGAGTCGATCGTCAGTCAGCGTCAGGTTCACAACATTGGTGCCATCAAAGTAACGGTTCTCCGCATGCGCCGTGACATTCAGCTGGCGCGGCGTGATATCCGCTTGCAGACCGGTGACAGGCACTGCCACATAATTGGCCGCGTCCTCTCCTGCAAGCACCAAGTCCGTTGCAACAACCTCCAGGTCAGTGCCGGCGTCGGTGGTCAGGAACTTGCCGGTTACCCGCTCAAGGGTCACCTGATCGTGACCCAATACCAGGGGCAGCGCTGCGCTCATGTTGATTTGCACGCTATCGGTTCCGTCGTAGACCTTGTCCTGTGCCACCAAACCATTGACCTTCAGGGCCGCGGGGGTGAATCGGACCCGATGATCGCCTCCCACCAGGGTGTAGTTGCTGGCCAGCCCGCCGCCAGTACCATCCAGCAGGCTCAGGTTCGACACATCCGTCAGCGACTGCGCCTCGGCGGTCACATGGCGTGAGCCGGCATAGGCAATACCGCTGAGCCGCAGGGTCTCATTACCCACCAGAGCCCCCGTTTGCAGAACATCCGCCAGCACCAGGCTGGTTGCGTCGTAGACACGGGTACCATTGAGATTGATGACGTAGGGCGTGATATCCACGGTTTGGCTGCCGCCCACAAAAGTGTAGTTGGAGGCCAGTCCGCCATTGTCGCCATCCACCAGATTCAGCGCACTCACATCCAGATGCTTGCCATTGGCCACATTGGCGTCGGTCATCAGCCCGTAGCCGGCGAGGCCGAGGGTTTCTGTCCCTATCAGTGCGCCAATTACCAGATTACCAGCACCAACCTCGGCGGAACCGTCATACGTCCTGGTTCCGCTCAAGTCCACCGCAAAGGGGCTGATCGTTGCCAATGCCGCGTTCTGATCGGTGATCTCGTAGTTGGCGAGATCCGCGCCGTCGTAGTTGCTGTCCAGCAACACGATCTTGTCCTCGCCCGCGTTGCGGTCGGTGAACTGGCCGCTGGCACTGACACTCAGATCATCGCCCGCCACAACGTTATTGAACACCGCGCCGGACACGTCCAGGGTCGCCTCGGTGGTGCCGTCGTAGACCCGGTCGGCGGCCGTGATGCCGCTGACACTGATGGCGCGTTTGTCGATGCTCGCCGTGGTGCTGGCTTGATCGGTGATCTCGTAGTTGGCGAGATCCGCGCCGTCGTAGCTGCTGTCCAGCAGGACCGTCTTGCCCTGACCCGCGTTGCGGTCGGTAAACTGGCCGCTGGCGCTGACATTCAGATCATCGCCTTCCACGATATCGGAGAACACCGCGCCGGACACGTCCACGGACGCCTCGGTGGTGCCGTCGTAGACCCGGTCGGCGGCCGTGATGCCGCTGACGCTGATGGCGCGCTTGTCGATGCTCGCCGTGGTGCTGGCTTGGTCCGTGATCTCGTAGTTACCGAGATCCGCGCCGTCGTAGCTGCTGTCCAGCAACACGATCTTGTCCTCGCCCGCGTTGCGGTCGATGAACTGGCCGCTGGCCGCCAGGGTCAGGTCATCGCCCGCCACAACGTTATTGAACACCGCGCCAGACACATCCACAGACGCCGCGGTGGTGCCGTCGTAGACCCGGTCGGCGGCCGTGATGCCGCTGACGCTGATGGCGCGTTTGTCGATGCTCGCCGTGGTGCTGGCTTGATCGGTGATCTCGTAGTTACCGAGATCCGCGCCGTCGTAGCTGCTGTCCAGCAGGACCGTCTTGCCCTGGCCCGCGTTGCGGTCGGTAAACTGGCCGCTGGCACTGACACTCAGGTCATCGCCCGCCACAACGTTATTAAACACCGCGCCGGACACGTCCAGGGTCGCCTCGGTGGTGCCGTCGTAGACCCGGTCGGCGGCCGTGATGCCGCTGACACTGATGGCGCGTTTGTCGATGCTCGCCGTGGTGCTGGCTTGATCGGT
>JAEZAA010000113.1 GCA_023430625.1 Pseudomonadota bacterium | reverse complement strand
GTTTTGGACAGACGGTCGTAATGGGTACCAATCTGGTCCATGAAA
Source organism: Pseudomonadota bacterium (assembly GCA_023430625.1). Classification (GTDB taxonomy): domain Bacteria; phylum Pseudomonadota; class Gammaproteobacteria; order Pseudomonadales; family Oleiphilaceae; genus JAEZAA01. The sequence continues at coordinate 2,696 of JAEZAA010000113.1, read as the reverse complement.
AAACGTTCCAGCTCCTCCTGCTTGCTGGTCAACAGGTCCTGTACCCGTTCGGTATAGCAGTCCCAGAGCCGTCCTTTCTTGCCAATCGCCAACCCTGCGCGTCCAGATTGATTGGCCAGTTGCTCAATCGCCGCCGCTGAGAAGAACTTCTCGACCGTCGCTACAATGGCGGGTTTGAGCGCGCCGATCAGCGCGGTTTGATGGAGGTGAAGCTCCTTGATGCACTCATCGAATGCGTCCGGCGCGGCCAGGTATCCCTTGGGACGATGCACGAACATCATGTCGAATGCCGCGTCCGGAGTGGGTGAGAATTTCAGAGGGTTGTTGTCGGAACGCTGGATCATCGTCATATCCAGCCGTAGGGACTGCTTGAATGCCCAGCGCGATTGTAGCAATTCCATCAGGCGTCCAGTGGTGCGTCCCATGGCGTCCGCCAGCTCTGCAACGACGTACTGCTGTTGTGCGTCGGTCATGGCTGCCGCACGTTCACCCAGCAACGGCGCCAAAGATTCGCTAAGGTTGGCGTCGGACTGGCCGGACGAACCCGACTCTGGTGGCTGGAGGCCGGAGATGGGTGTCGACTTTGGTTGGCTCGCCACAGAAGGCTCGGATGGCCACTGCGGACGTTTCTCAGAACCCGCGATTGCGCCGGGGTGAGGAGAGGAGACCGGCTGTGGTGAAGCTGCCGGCTGTGGCGAAGTTATCGGTTGTGGTGAGGCGCTCTGTTGTGAAGGTGGGGCGCTCTTTTGTGATGAAACGATTGGCGGTGGCGAACCGATAGACTCCCCGGGCGTTGGTGTGGATAGCAACGATTGAAGATGGTTATCCGTTTGGCGTTGTTGTACAGAGCCGTCGCGGGAAACCGCCGCAAAATCCGGGTCTGGTGCCAATGGATCATAGTCGTCGGGGATAAGGAGGGAGTCTCCCCCATTTGGAATGTTTAACTGGTCCATTAGGTTGGGCGCACTAGTTTGTGCGGCGCCTGTCTCGGATGAGGTCAGGAAGCTGGCGAGATAATCCGGTGCAGCCTGTTCTGGGGCAGGGTTGTCGGTAGATTTCATGAGCTGATCGATAAAATCGTCCCGAACGGGAAGCTCGACTCCGAGATTCTGCTCGGGGAGCGGCTCAGATAATTGATTCCAAAGGTGGTTGGCCGATTCCTCGGCAGCCGGCTTCATATCTCGCTCAGCCTGGGTGGGCGCTATGGCGCTCAATCCAAGTATGACCGGATCCAGTCCGCCAAGATCAGATTCCATCTGTCCGTAAGGCGCTAGTTGTAGCTCTGTTTCGCCGATTTGTATGACGTCACCAAATTTAATGGGCGCAACGTTCCCGTTCCCTAGTGGGACGAGAGCCTGATTGATGTACACACCGTTGCTGCTGGTATCCTTGACGTAATAGTTGCCGTTTTCGAACAGGATCTGGCAATGGTGCCGGGACACTGCCGGGTCCGGCACCACCAGGATGTTGCCTTCGCTCTGGCGACCGATGGAGCCACCCTGGGGCCCGATCACCACGGATTTCTGGTGGGGCTGGATTTCGAAGGGAGCTTTCTTGACTGTCAGCGTGATCATGCCGGTTCTTATTTCCTCAGGATTCCTTGTATCAGGCGAGAGCCGCCAATTTGGGTGGACGGCCCCGCCTGCGAGGTTGGGTCCGGATGGCCGTTTGTTCGGTAACCTGCTGCAAGAATGACGGGGATCCGAATGCCAGACCGCTCGCGAGCGTTGCTTCAAGATGGGCGAAAACGGAGTCGTCGGTGTCGTTAGGGTAGTAGACTGTTGCTGGCGCCTGCCAGGGCCAGGTGTCGCCTTCGGAGACGATCATATTACGATAAGCAGTTGCGCCGATAAAGCGCTCCGCGGCGGTGGCATAGGGCGACTCTGGCTCTATGACACAGGCCCGGTAACGCGTCGACCAAAGCGTGCCGCATCGGCCATATTTGCGATTGATATACCGCACGTAAAGGCGTCCAAGGGTCTGCATCAGCTGGCTGATGGCCTGGCCTTCGCGGGGGGTGAGCAGAAGCCAGTACCCGTCCGGGATCAGCACCCAGGCATGGATGTGACACTGATGCTGATCGGCAAGCGCCTTGAACGCCTCAACGAAGACCTGGTAGTCCTCGCCATCAAGAAACGTCGGCAGGCGGTTGTGGCCACGCTGGGAAACCAGGTAGACCACATCCGCCAATTGATATCGCTTGATCCGAGCCATGTGTCCGACTAACTGATCTGGATCTGGAAGGCGCCATTGTCGTCGACACCTACCTGAACCTTGGTGATGGCTTCGCCGTTTGCCAGGCGAGCCAGACATTCCGTAGCCAGCCGTGGCAGGAGGGAGCGCGCCAGGATGTTTTCAATGTTGCGCGCGCCGGTTTCAGCTTCGTGGCAGCGGGCAATAATGTGTACGATCACATCCTCCTCATACTCAAAGTCGGCGTCATAGTGGGAACGCAGCCGCTTCGCGATGCGAGCCATACTGATCTCGCAGATTTTCACCAGTTGTTCATCTTCCAGCGGGAAGTAGGTGACCAGGGTGCTGCGGCCCAGGAAGGCTGGTTTGAAATAGCGCATCAGTTCGGGGCGGATGCTGTCGGTCAATAGCTCCGGATCCGGGCGTGTTTCCTGAGAGGCCATGATGGCGCGAATGGCATTTTCGCCAGCGTTGGTGGTCATGATGATCAGGGTGTTCTTGAA
>JAEZAA010000102.1 GCA_023430625.1 Pseudomonadota bacterium | reverse complement strand
TCAGGCGCGGTGCATACCACCGCCAATACAATCCGCCCGGCTCTGCAGCTGATCAAATCGCCACCCGGCGTCACTGTGGTTTCGTCGGTGTTCTTCATGTGCCTGCCGGAGCAGGTGCTCGTCTACGGCGACTGCGCCATCAATCCCGATCCCAATGCCGAGGAACTGGCCGATATCGCTATCCAAAGCGCTGATTCCGCCGCTGCCTTCGGCATTGTTCCGCGAGTTGCCATGATCAGCTACAGCACGGGAACCTCCGGTTCCGGCGTGGATGTCGACAAAGTGCGCGAAGCGACCCGTATCGCCAAGGAAAAACGCCCCGATCTGCTGATCGACGGTCCCTTGCAATACGATGCCGCCGCCATCACAAGTGTCGCCAAGGCCAAGGCACCAGACAGCCCCGTGGCCGGCCGTGCGACGGTCTTTATCTTCCCCGACCTCAACACCGGCAACACCACCTACAAGGCTGTGCAGCGCAGCGCCAACGTGGTCAGTATCGGCCCGATGCTGCAGGGTTTGCAGAAGCCCGTAAATGACCTGTCGCGAGGTGCGCTGGTGGACGACATCGTGTTTACGGTGGCCCTGACCGCCGTACAGGCCGCTCAAGCTGCCGGAGAAATCTGACTGCGGACGCAGAAACAAACGGGGCAGCCATTGGCTGCCCCGTTTACTTTAGAAGGTTCGATCCCTTCTATTTCTTTTTCTTGTCCCGCTTAATATTGCGGATCATCTTCGCCTTGCGCTCCAGGGTGTGCTGCTGACGCGGGGTCAATTTGTTGACCTTGCCGGCAAAGGGGTTCTCCCCTGACTTGAACTCAAAGCGAATCGGCGTTCCCGTCACCTTCAACACGCGCCGATACAGGTTTTCCAGATAGCGCTTATAGCTGTTCGGCAGCTCACCGGTCTGGTTGCCATGCACCACGATAATGGGCGGGTTCGAACCACCCTGGTGGGCATAACGCAACTTGATCCGGCGCCCGCGAACCAGAGGCGGCTGGTGCTCCTGCACCGCGTCCTCAAGAATCCGGGTCAGCTGGTTGGTGGACCACTTGGCCATTGCCGAGTCGTAGCAGCGATGAATTGGCTTGTAGAGATCGCCGACGCCGGTGCCATGCAACGCAGAAATAAAATGGATCGGTGCATAGTCAATGAAGTTCAGGCGCCGGTCCAGTTCACGCTTCACCTGATCCTTGTCGTCCTTCGTCATACCGTCCCACTTGTTCACGGCAATGATCAAGGCGCGCCCGGCCTCCATGGCAAATCCAAGCAGGTGGAGATCCTGATCGACCAGACCGGTGCGGGCATCAACCACCAGAATGACCACATGGGCATCATCCACGGCCTGCAGGGTCTTGATGATGGAAAACTTCTCGACCATCTCCGACACGTTCTTGCGCCGGCGCACCCCTGCCGTATCGATGAGCGTGTAGCGCTTGCCCTGACGCTCGTAGGGAATATAGATACTGTCGCGCGTGGTTCCCGGCTGGTCGTACACCACCACCCGCTCTTCGCCCAGAAGACGGTTTACCAGCGTGGACTTGCCCACGTTTGGCCGGCCGATGATACCAACCCGGATGCCGCTTTCCGCCCGCTCCTCTTCGCTCTCCGGCTCGGGAAACGGCTCCATGACCTCTTCGATCAGCGAGAGCACGCCCCGGTTATGGGCCGCCGCGGTGAAGCGCACGCGCTCGAAACCCATGGCATAGAAATCCGCCGCCGCCACGTTGGGATCCAGGCCGTCCACCTTGTTGATGACCAGCCAGGTTTCCTTGTTGTTGACACGCAGATGCCGGGCGATCAGATCGTCCGCCGCCGTCCGCCCACTTTGTGCGTCCACCACGAACAACACGATCTGCGCTTCGCGAATGGCTGCGAGCGACTGCTCCGCCATGGCCGCGTCGATACCAGCCTCGTCACCGGATATCCCGCCGGTGTCGATAACAATGAACCGCTTGTTGTCCAGCCGGCCGTCGCCGTACTTGCGGTCACGGGTCAGACCCGGCAGATCAGCGACCAGCGCGTCACGGGATTGGGTCAGACGATTGAAGATGGTGGACTTGCCCACATTGGGCCGCCCTACCAAAGCGATGACAGGAACCATGAACTTTACCTGCTAGCAACCGGCAAATGGGTTCACCACGCGGTCAATTGTTTGCCTCGCGCACGCGCCACGCCGAAAGCTCGCCGCCGTTTCCGAGAATATAGACCTTGTCCTGGTCCACCAGCGGCGTCGCACGCACGCCGTCCGAGTCCGGCCGTATCCTTGCCATGAACTTGCCGTCCACCATGGATAAAAAGTGAACATATCCTTCGAAATCACCCACCACCAACGCGCCATTAAAGGCACTCAAACCGCCCAGCGCGCGCCGCTGCAGGCCTTCCTGGCGCCAAACGACCGCCTGGTTCTGCAGGCTATATGCCATGACATCGCCCTCGGCGGTCGCGACATATACATTGGAATAACCGGTTACCGGCTGGCGCAGGCTGGACACGGGCTTGGCCCAGGCATCACGCCCTGTCGCCGGATCCAGCGCCACCAGCTGTCCCTGGTAGCCCACGGAATAGAGCACGCCGTCATCCAGAACGAAGCCTCCATCGATATCCACCAGACGCTCCAGCTCGGTACGCCCGGCAGGAACTCCGACTTTCCGCTCCCAGATCACACCGCCATTGGTATTGCTCAGGGCGACCACATCACCACTGGCAAACCCGGCAAAGGTGATATCGGTGGTCACCAGGGGCGTGGCGGTCCCGCGCAGGCTCAGCGCGGGCTGTGCCCGGCTATAAACCCAACGCTGCTGGCCGCTGGACGCATCCAGGCCAAAAATTTTGCCGTCTATGGTCTGCACTACCACCAAGCCGGCACGGCTTTGAGGTGCGGCCAGCACTTCACTGGAAACGCGCGCCTGCCAAACTTCACTGCCATCCTGCTGGGACAGTGCCAGCACTCGACCGTCGAACAGTCCCAGGTACAACTGGTCGTCATCCACTCCCAGCCCGGCACTGACAGCGAGATCCAACTCCACTTCCCAGCGCACATCGCCGTTATTCTTATCCAGCGCGGCCACGAAGCCTTCATGGTCCACCGCGAACACCTCGTCGCCATTCACGGCGGGCGTGAAGGTCAACAATTGCTCGTCATAACCGGCCAGGCTCTGGTCCCAGATCCGTTCCAGTTCCAGTGTCGGCTCGAAGGACTGAAGTTCAGCCGGTGGCAGCGTATCATTCGAGCCGCAGCCCACAAGCACCATGGCAGCAACGGCAAGACCCGCCAGTTTTGCGGTCAGCCGGGCCCGGGGAGGCACCGTTCCAGCTCCCTGGGCTGCTACCAATGAACGCTTTCGAATCAATTCCATCATTCAGATGCAACCGCTATATCAGCCAACTTGGCTTCCAGCAGAGGAACCGCTCCACCGTTCTCGCGAGCCTTGTCCAAGGCCGCCTGATAGGCGTCCCGTGCCTTGTCCAACTGAGCCGCCTGCTTCCAGATATCGCCCTTGAGCTCCTGATAGTACGCATAAAAAGCATCCGTCGCCGGCACATCCAGTTGGGCCACCGCATCGTCGTATTTTTCCTGTGCCGCGAGTACACGCGCCAGGCGGGATTTAGCCAAGCGCTCGGTATCCACAGCAGGCTTCTGAGTGAGCACCCAGCGTAGCTCTTCCTCGGCTTGCGTCAGGTTATTCTGCTGAACAGCCAGCTTAGCCAGTACCAAGGCTGCAAAGTGCGCATAGGCAGAGCCGGCATGGTCCTGCTTGATGCCATGTGCCTCGACCTGCGCCTTGGCCAGCGCTTCCTCATCGGTCGAGCCTTCCAGGGCTGCCATGGTTTGCAGCAATGCCTGATAGCGGTTCGATGCAGCCTCGGCGGATTCCCGCGTGTGCTTCTCGTATGCCTTCCAACCAAACACAATGGCGAGCGCCAGACCGATACCGATCAGCAATGAGTTGCCGTTCTGCTTCCACCAACGCTTCAGGGCGGCTAGTTGTTCATCTTCGTCACGGTAGGCTTCCACGGTCGTCCTGCTCCCCACACTCATGGTCATTTTTAGGTTTATACGTTTTTAGGCTTATCGTTGTGCCTGCAATGCCTGCTGGCGCAGAGGCAACATGTGATGCTCTTTATAACCGGCCTAATCCACTGACGCCATAAGTTGCGTCAAACGACTGGCCAACTCGGACAAGGCAACCTGCTGCTGCTCGCCCGACTGTCGTAACGGCTTAATACCGACCACGCCCTTTTCCATCTCTTCCTGGCCCAGAATCAATGCCAAGGCCGCACCACTGCGGTCGGCCTTTTTCATCTGGCTCTTGAAACTTCCGCCGCCACAATGGGCAAGAATCCGCAGGCCCGGCATCTCATTGCGAAGCTGTTCCGCCACACGCAGACCATAACCGTCCACGCCTTCTCCGACGGCCACGATATAGAGGTCCGCCGCGCTGCTCACTGAGGCCGGCACCAGGTCGAGCGTTTCCAGCATCAGCACCAGGCGCTCCATCCCCATGGCGAAACCAACGCCCGGTGTTGGCCTGCCGCCAAGTTGCTCCACCAAGCCGTCATAGCGGCCACCGGCACAGACCGTGCCTTGCGCGCCGAGGCTTTGGGTCACCCATTCAAAAACCGTTTTACCGTAGTAGTCCAGTCCCCGTACTAGGCGGGGATTGATCCGGTAGCAGATGTCCATGGCGTCGAGCAGGGCCAGCAGGCGCTCAAAGTGGGTCCGCGACTCATCCCCCAGATAATCCTGCAACGTGGGCGCACCCTCCAGCACCTTCTGCGTGCCTGTGTCCTTGCTATCCAGAATCCGCAAGGGGTTGGACTGCAAGCGGCGGCGGCTGTCCTCGTCGAGCTGATCGAGGCGCGCTTCCAGATACCGAACCAGATCGGTCTTGTAGCGCGCACGCTCTTCACTGCTTCCCAGCGTGTTGATCTGCAGCTCCACGTGCGGCAACAGTCCCAGCGTTCTCCAGAGGCGCGCGGTGAGCACGATCAACTCCGCATCGATATCGGGGCCGGTCATGCCAAAGCATTCAACGCCAATTTGATGGAACTGACGATAACGCCCTTTCTGGGGACGCTCATGACGAAACATCGGGCCGGCGTACCAGAGCTTCTGGGTCTGGTTGAACAACAAGCCATGCTCTTCAGCCGCGCGCACACAGCCAGCCGTGCCTTCCGGCCGCAGGGTCAGACTGTCCCCGTTGCGATCGAGGAAGGTGTACATTTCTTTCTCGACGATATCCGTCACTTCACCAATCGAGCGCTTGAACAAATCGGTCTGTTCAACCACCGGCATGCGGATTTCGTCATAACCATAGGCCCGTAGCGTGTCTCGCACGATGGACTCGATGTACTGCCAAACCGGCGTCTGGGTCGGGAGAATATCGTTCATTCCCCGAATTGCTTGGATCTTACTCAATGCTCGATTCCTAACTCTGTTGCGCCGCGAATCTTTTCGACAATCTCATGCGGAGATCTTAGCCGCGCGCGATCAGGTCGCGCTCCTGTTGTTCCTTCGCGGCAATACGCTCACGAATCAGACGCTCGAAGCGCTCAACCAGTTCATCATTGTTCAGCTTCTGGTCGGGCTTACCATCCACGTAGATCAGGTTGTTGGGCGTGCCACCGGTCAGGCCGATATCCGCCTCTTTCGCCTCACCCGGGCCGTTGACCACACAGCCAATTACCGCCACATCAAGCGGCACCGTCACGTCTTCTAGCCGCGTCTCAAGCTCATTCATGGTCTTGATGACATCGAAATTCTGCCGTGAACAGCTTGGACAGGCGATAAAATTGATGCCCTTGGAGCGTAGACGCAGGCTCTTGAGAATATCAAAGCCTACCTTGATCTCTTCCACCGGGTCCGCCGCCAGGGAGACACGGATCGTATCGCCGATGCCATCCATCAGCAGCATGCCCAGGCCAATCGCGGATTTCACCGCGCCAGAGCGGAAGCCACCTGCTTCGGTGATACCCAGGTGCAACGGCTGTTCGATCTGGCTGGCGATCAGCCGATAGGCCGCCACCGTCATGAACACATCGGATGCCTTCAGGCTGACCTTGAAGTTTTGAAAGTCATACCGGTCCAGAATCTCGATATGGCGCATCGCCGATTCCACCAAGGCCTCCGGGGTCGGCTCGCCATATTTTTTCTGCAGGTCCTTTTCCAGGGAGCCCGCGTTCACCCCGATACGGATCGGAATATTACGATCCCGTGCCGCGTCGACCACCGCCTTAACGCGATCTTCCCGGCCAATATTGCCGGGATTGATGCGCAAGCAATCGACACCGTACTCGGCGACTTGCAACGCGATCTTGTAATCGAAATGAATATCCGCCACCAGGGGAATCTGCACCTGACGACGAATCTCCCGAAAGGCGCCTGCCGCATCCATGGAGGGCACGGAAACCCGTACGATGTCGGCGCCTGCCGCCTGCAGCCGCTGGATCTGGGCAACCGTGGCTGCCACGTCACAGGTCTCGGTGTTGGTCATGCTCTGCACGGCAATCGGCGCGTTGCCGCCTACGGGCACGGAGCCCACCATGATCTGCCGGGATACGCGCCGTTTGATCGGGGATTCACAATGCATACAAACCCAGCCTCACTGCCCTAACGTCATTCCAACCCGGTTATTCCACACGGAGTAGCGGGCGTAATCCACTGCCACCCCGTTGAATACCATTTGTGTTTCACTGGCGGCCCCAACCACGACGGTAAAGGGGGCGCGGCCCTGGAACACCAGCCTGTCACCTGCCTCGAACAAACCGCGGCGGCGTTTGCCGTTCGCATCTTCAACCTCAAACCAGCATTCGCCGCTAAAGGTCACATCCAACCGATCCACACCCGGGGTTGCGGGCGCAGGCTCCGGTGTCGCAGGCGAAGTGGCATTTATCGCTGGCTCAGCTGGCACTGACTCAGCCGGCGTGGGCTCTGCTTCCGATGTCTGCTCCCTAGTCATATCCGCAGGCGCCGCTTCATTGGGCGCACCTCCAGGAGCGGCGGGCGACTCAGGCGACTCGGACGCTTCTGGTAAAGGCTCCTCTTCCTCGGCTGCGGACTCGTCCGTATAGGGTGCGGAACGTGACACCGGCGTATCGTCTTCCGCATCGGTCCAAGGCATCGGCTCGCTGGATGTTGCCTCTGGCTCGGACGCCTCGTCGCGGACATCGTCGCTCGGGGCATCACCCCCCTCCACCGTTTCGTCGGACGGCGCCTGCAGGTGCTGATATTGCAGCACACCGCCAGCCAGCAGCAACAGCACTGCAATCAGCAGCAACCACCGATGGGGGGACTGCTTACGCTTGACGGCCACGGGCTTTTCTTCAATGGCCTTCGTCGTCTCTTCCTTGGTCGTGCCAAGTTCACGATCCAATTGGCCGACGACTTCGTCTTCGTTCAATTCAAGCAAACGCGCATAGGAGCGCACATATCCGCGCAGGAACACCGTACCCGGCAATACGCCGTAGCGTCCGTTCTCCATTGCGTTGATATAACTGGACAAGATGTGCAGGCGAGCGCCGGCCTCGGCGACCGTTATCCCTTTCTGTTCGCGCGCCTGCCGCAGCCTGTCGCCAACGCGACGGCCTGTTTCCTGATCCTGAGACATGGTCAAGGCTTACTCTGTTGGGTCGTGTTTCCGGAGGCGCTGGGGAAACGATTGCGCAACAATAACTCCAAACTGGCCTGCACGTCTCGCTCTCCCTGCTTTTTCGCAAGCTCAATGCCCAACCGCAGACTGCCGGGGCTGTGATTGCCGTTGCCCTGGCGCACCAAATCCAGGAACTGCGAGTACCGCCGCCAGGCCAGGTCATCATTGCCCAGCATTTGATGCAGCTGACTTATGGCCAGCACGACATTGGCTTGCGGCGCACGGCTCAGGGAAATGGATCGTTGGTAGGCTTCCAGTGCCTTTTCTGGCCTTTCCAGCCGCGCATAGGTCATACCGAGATTGGAGAATACCTGGGCGCGGTCAGAAAAGGTGGTGTCCTCACCGGCGAGCTCCAACTGTTTTGCCGCTTCTTCAAATCGGTCACGCTCATAAAGGAACGCGGCGTAATAGGTGCGCCCACGGGTATAGCCTGCATCATAGCTGAGAGCCTTCTTGAATGAAGCCTCGGCCAACTCGGGCTCTCCCTGACGCTGAAACACCAAGCCCAGCGCCGCATGGGCGCCAGCTGATTTCGGATTGATCTCCAGCGCACGATCCAGGCGCTGACGGGCCGTGACGTAATCACCATCCTGAATGTAGGCCAGCCCCAACTGGATATGGCTTTGTACAGCCTTCTCTTCGGATGCCTTGCGATTGAACGGGCTGTCCACGGTGGTCACGCAGCCACTTATAAGCGTTAGCAACAGCATCATGGCCGACAGGCGCAGGCATGATTTAAGGTAAAACGGTTTTCGCATCAGGAGAACTCACCTGCTGATTGATCATTCGGCTCGGCGGATTTATGCAACATCATCCTGCACGACAGGGATATTCCGTTCACTGCGACGGGTCCGATCTGCCACCATGCCCACCAGCTGACCACAGGCCGCATCGATGTCGTCGCCACGGGTCGTGCGGATCGTCGTCACATACCCGGCATCGCTGACGATCTGATGGAACCGCGAAATCGCCTGCTGACTCGGACGGCGATAATCGCTGTTGGGAAAGGGGTTGAATGGAATCAGGTTCACCTTGCAGGGCAACTGCTTAAGGACCTTCACCAATTCATGAGCATGCTCGGGCTGATCGTTAACGCCTTCGATGAGCGTGTATTCCACGGTGACCCGGCGCTTGTCATCACATTTCGCCAGGTAGCGATTGCAGGCATCCAGCAAGGTCTGGATGGAATACTTGCGGTTGATCGGCACTAACTCATTCCGCAAGGCGTCGTTCGGCGCGTGCAGGGAAATCGCCAGCGACACGTCGATCACATCACCCAGGCGATCCAACGCGGGCACAACACCTGCGGTACTCAACGTCACCCGGCGCTTGGACAGGCCGTAGGCGAAATCGTCCAGCATCAGGCTCATGGCATCGACCACATTGTCGAAGTTCAGGAGCGGTTCGCCCATGCCCATCATCACCACGTTGGTCACGTGGCGTTTCTTGGAGGAATCCTTCTCACCAAACGAGCGCTCCGCCAACCATACCTGGCCGATGATCTCATCTGCGCTCAGGTTACGGTTAAATCCTTGCTTACCGGTCGAGCAGAAGCTGCAATCGAGCGTGCAGCCAATCTGGGAAGACACGCACAGAGTGCCCCGGTCACCGTCGGGAATGAACACGGTTTCGATACTGCTGCCGCCAGGCATGCGCATTACCCACTTGCGCGTGCCATCCTTCGAGTAGTCCTGATAGACCACCTCGGGCGGACGAATTTCGGCGACTTCCGCGAGCTTGGTCCGCAGCGCCTTGCTGACGTTCGTCATCTGTTCAAAGTCAGTCACGCCAAACTGGTGAATCCATTGCATGACTTGGGTCGCGCGAAAACGCTTTTCCCCAATCGAGCCAAAGAACTCTTCCAGCTTCGAACGGCTCATTCCGAGCAGATTGGCTTTCTCTGGTGACTGACTCATAAAAACCTCGATATACCTATTGGCAGATTTGCCTGACGCGGTACCACAAACTGCGTCGTACCACGCAATGCCCGGTGCCGATCAATGCCTAGCACCAAGCAACAAGAGGCGAAACAGCAATCCCGTTTCGCCTCCCGCCGTTACCCGAACCGCCGCTCTATTAGCTACGGGGGCAGATTTCGTTCTTGTCGAAGAAGTACGCGACTTCGCGTTCCGCGGAAGTCGTGGAATCCGAACCGTGAACCGCGTTGGCATCGATAGATTGAGCGAAATCAGCGCGAATAGTTCCCGGAGCCGCTTCTTTGGGGTTGGTTGCGCCCATCAGGTCACGATTCTTGAGAACCGCGCCCTCACCTTCCAGCACCTGAATCATCACGGGACCAGACGTCATGAACGCTACCAGATCCGGGAAAAAGCCACGCTCTTTATGCTCAGCATAGAAGCCTTCCGCCTGCGCCTGGGTCAGGTGCGCCATTTTAGCGGCAACAACCTTCAGACCAGCCTTTTCGAAGCGGCTGTAAATCTCACCAATCACGTTCTTTGCAACGGCATCGGGCTTAATAATGGAAAGGGTACGTTCAACGGCCATGTAGGATCTCCAACGATCTGGTCAAAAGAAAACAGGTAAATAGACAAAAACTAAACCCGCGATTATACGCGGGTTCCGCAAAATTATATACCGCCCCACCGGTCGCGGAACGCTGTTAAATTCAATCCCGTCGCATCCTTGTCACGGCTTGGCGAACCTGCTCAATCGCCGCATCGATGTCCGCCTCCGTCGTGAAGCGGCCGAAGGAAAAACGCAGGGAGCTGTGCGCCAGCGCATCGCTGAGACCGATCCCCTTCAGCACATAGGAGGGCTCGACACTGGCAGAGGTACAGGCAGAACCGGAGGATAGGGCCAGATCCTTAAGCGCCATCATCAGGGATTCACCCTCGATGCCGCCGAATGCAACGTTCAGAATACCGCTGACCCGCTGCTGCGGATCACCATTCAACTGCACGCCTGGCAGATCCGCGATACCATCCCAGAATCGACGACGCAAACTGGTGACACGCTCCGCCTCAGCTGCCATCACCTCATGAGCCAACGCAAACGCCTCACCCATGCCCACAATCTGATGGGTTGGCAGCGTACCGGAGCGCATACCCTGCTCATGGCCGCCCCCATGCATCTGGGCCATCAGCCTCACCTTGGGCTGACGCCGCACATAGAGCGCACCAACACCTTTCGGCCCATAGATTTTATGGGCGGAGAATGACATCAAGTCTGCCTGGCACCGCTGAACATCAATAGGGAGCTTACCCGCGCTTTGGGCGGCATCCACGTGAAAAAGCACACCTGTCTGACGGGTGAGACGGCCAATGGCTTCAATATCCGTTACCACGCCCAGTTCATTGTTTACGTGCATCAGCGACACCAGCAGCGTATCGGGGCGCAGTGCGTCGGCCACGGCAGCGGGCGCGATCAGACCCTGCTGGTCCGGCGTGAGAAACGTAACCTCATAGCCCTGCTCCTGCAGAAGCTTGCAGGTATCGAGTACGGCTTTATGCTCGATCCGCGAGGTGATGATGTGGCGCCGCTCATCGCCATAGAAGGCGGCAGCCCCCTTGATTGCCAGGTTATCGGATTCCGTTGCACCGGATGTCCAGACAATCTCACGCGGGTCTGCATTGATCAGGGTCGCCACCTGACGTCGTGCCAGCTCAACCGCCTGCTCTGCACGCCAGCCATACACATGGGAACGGGATGCCGGATTACCAAAGTTGCCGTCGAGGGTCAGGCATTGCATCATTTTCTCCGCAACCCTGGGATCGACGGGCGTGGTCGCGGCATAGTCTAGATAGATAGGCGCTTTCATAGTTGAAGCAAAAGGATTCTCTGCTGAATGCAATTAGGCGAACGTGTGACAGCCCCTTGAACATCGCTATCACACGAATCCCGGACGATGAGGGGCTCTACAACGACGCAATGCCGACGCTTCCCAGGCCCTGCTGTTCATCTCTCATACGTCGTTTCTGGCGTTCCGCGACGATTTGCACTTCACGCTTGGCCATAAGATCCGACAGGCTGATTCCATTCAGAAAGGAGTGAATCTGGTCGCTCAAGTCGCACCAAAGGTGATGGGTCAGACACTTATCCCCCCCTTGGCAATCTCCGCGCTGGTTACAGCGGGTTGTATCGAGAGATTCATTGACCGCGTCGACCACCTGGGCCACGAAAATGGAGGCGCTGTCGCGGCCCAGGCGATAACCGCCACCGGGCCCGCGCACGCTGGAGACCAACTCATTGCGTCGCAGCTTGGCGAAAAGCTGCTCCAGATACGACAGGGAAATGCCTTGACGCTGGGAAATATCGGCCAGGCTAACCGGCCCCTCATGGGCATGCAGCGCCAGATCCAACATGGCAGTGACCGCATACCGGCCCTTCGTCGTTAATCGCATATCTTCTACACCCGCAACCAAGCCGTTCTATTTTTTGCGGATTATCCGATACCCCTACATTTTAATCAACTAAATAACCATGAAATTTAGTCGGATATTTCAGACAAACGAGCGCCTCTTCGAGCGCCGTTTGCCGGCGAAATCCGGAACTAGCAGTCGCCATCCCGCACGCAGTCGAAATCTTCCTGCTTGAGAGGCGGCAAATCGGAGCGGCGGTAGTTTGCGTCCAGTCTTTCCAGGGATTTGCAGACCTGCTCCAGACGCATGTCAACAGCATGCATGTGGTCCAGCATGCTCCGAATGGAACGGGCCACCGGGTCTGGCATCTCTTCACTCAGACCATAGGCATCGAACCCGATCTGCTCTTCCATATGACGGCGTTTGCGACTGTCATCGCCCTCTTCCGTCGCTTTCACGATGATTCGCCCGGGAATACCGACCACCGTCGCACCAGCGGGAACCGCCTTGGTAACAACCGCGTTCGAGCCAATCTTGGCGTTTTCGCCCACCTCAAACGGCCCCAGAATCTTAGCCCCTGCCCCAACGACGACACCGTTATGAAGGGTCGGATGACGCTTTCCTTTATTCCAACTGGTACCGCCCAAGGTGACGCCCTGATACAGGGTCACGTCGTCACCAATTTCGGCAGTCTCACCAATCACCACGCCCATCCCATGGTCGATAAAGAAACGCCGTCCGATGCGCGCACCCGGATGAATCTCGATACCGGTCAGCCAGCGACTGATCGTGGACAGGAAACGGGCCAGCCACTTCAGCCCCTTGCTCCAGAGCCAATGGGAGCAACGGTGCATCAAGAGAGCGTGCAAACCCGGATAACTGGTGAGAACTTCAATCGCGTTACGGGCCGCGGGGTCGCGATGGAACACACTCTGGATATCTTCTTTCAACCGAGCAAACATGGTATTCGCCTGCTAATAAACTATGAGAAACGATACCGGAACGAACCGGGCCAAAACAAGGCACTCGACGTAGGTCAACTCACTTCAACGGTCAGTCTTTTCCTGACGCTTGGCCGCCTCCAGCGCTTGCTGCTGAGCCGTCAGAATCCCCCGCAGAATGTTCACCTCCATCTTGTCCAGCCGACATCGTTGATAAAGCCTACGCAAGCGGGCCATCAACTGACGAGGATTGGCGGGATTGTGAAAGCCGGTCTGCACCATGATTTCTTCCAGATGAACCAGATATCGCTCAACCTCTTCCGTCGTCGCAGGCTCGACATCCCAACCCGCGTCCTGCGGCGATGTCATGGACGCAAGTTGAGACGATTTTTCACCAACGGCTGAGCTCAGAAACTTCATCCGCAACTCATAAGTGATGACCTGCACGGCCATGGCGAGATTGAGGGAGCTGTAGTCGGGGTTGGCCGGGATATGAACGTGCAGGTTACAACGCTGCAGCTCTTCGTTGGTCAGCCCACGATCCTCCCGACCAAACAGGATGGCAACATCACCGGCCTGAGCCGCTGCGCCTCCCACTTCATCGGCGAGATCACGCGGCGTCACAACAGGCCAAGGAATTCGCCGCTCACGGGCACTTGCACCCACCACCAGGCGGCAGCCCGCGAGCGCGTCCTCGAGCGATTCCACCACCTGCGCCGCGTCCAGGATATCGGTCGCACCGGACGCCCGCCCCACCGCCGCCGGATCCGGGTAGTGTTGGGGCTGAACCAGATACAAGCGCGTAAACCCCATGTTCTTCATGGCGCGGG
>JAEZAA010000057.1 GCA_023430625.1 Pseudomonadota bacterium | reverse complement strand
GCGAAGAGGTCGCGACTCTGGATGCGGCTGCAGACAATGATCTGAACGTTTCCGAAGCGGACCTGGAGCTGGGTGGTTTCGACCTGGATCCTGAGGAGAAAGCCGAGGAGGCCGCAACGCTCGATCTGGAGGACGACCTTGAGCTGGGCGATCTGAGCGAGACGGCAGAAAATGAGCTGGAAATTGCATCCGAGCCGGCAGTGGCATTGGATGGCGAACTTGAGTCCGAGCTTGAACTGGACGCGCTGGATGCCGATGAAGAGGCCGCGCCGACCCTTGAGGCCGATGCGGAGCTTGAGCTGGAGTCCGACCTGACGCTGGAAGCGGAAGCCGAGGACGTTCTGTCGGATGAAGAAATCGCAGAGCTGGAAACCGGTGAAGGCGCCCTGGTGGCGAATGTCGATCTGGAAGACGAGTCCGAGCTGGAAGAAGACGACTTCGATTTCCTGGAAGGCACCGATGAGGTGGCCACCAAGCTCGACCTGGCTCGTGCCTATATCGATATGGGAGACTCCGAAGGTGCCCGTGACATCCTGGAAGAGGTTGCCCAGGAAGGAAATGATCAGCAGAAACAGGACGCGCTTGATCTGCTGAAAGGCCTTGAATAAATCCCTCGTTCCGTAATAATCCTGCCCTCCGCAGTGAGGGCAGGACCTTTCCCATGAATCCCGTTAGCGAATTTTCCGAAGACGACCGCATTGGCGCCGGCCGCGTGGCGCTGGTTCTAGAATACAACGGTGCTCGTTTTCACGGCTTTCAGGCTCAGCAGGAAGGCGTGCCCAGCGTGCAGCGTGCGCTGGAAGAAGCGCTGTCCCGCGTTGCCAATCATCCTGTCACCGTTGTCTGCGCCGGGCGTACCGATACCGGCGTCCACGCAACGCATCAGGTTGTGCATTTTGATACGCCCTCCGTTCGCTCATCCCGAGGCTGGGTGCTGGGCGCCAATACCTTTCTGTGTGACGACCTCTCCGTTCATGCGGTGCGCCAGGTGCCGGAAGACTTCCATGCGCGGTACAGTGCCACTGCGCGTCGCTACCGCTATGTCATCTATAACAGTCCGGTACGCCCCGCTTTGTTTCGGGAACAGATTACTTGGAACCATCGTCCGCTGGACGAGGCGCTGATGCACGAAGCCGCCCAATGCCTGATTGGCGAGCATGATTTCAGCTCGTTCCGGGCGGCGGGTTGCCAATCCAACTCGCCGTTTCGCAATGTGCATAGGGTCACGGTGAGCAGGCGCGGGCGCATAGTGATTGTCGACATTCAAGCCAATGCCTTTGTCCATCACATGGTCCGTAACATCGCAGGTGTCTTGATGGCCGTCGGCTCCGGTAAACGTCCCGCCCATTGGGTGCAGGATCTGCTTGAATGTCGTGATCGGCGCCTGGGTGGTGCCACGGCGCCGGCCTGTGGGCTTTACTTTGTCGATGTAACCTATGGCGAGCGCTTTAGCATGCCGGCATCGACACTGGGGCCCGCCTTGTTGGATCTGTTTTGAGAGGGCGGGCGGAATGCTGGGCGCAAAACGCAACAGTTCTTCCGCTCTGTAGCTGGCATGGTAGTTTGCTTTAGCTTCCTAGTCCGAGCCGATATAATTCGACGTTTCCCCTGAGTCGGAGTCCCGCTTGAAGCGTACGCGCGTAAAAATCTGTGGAATTACCCGTCCAGACGATGCCCAGGATGCCGTCGCTGTGGGCGCTGATGCCCTGGGTCTGGTCTTTTACCCGTCCAGTCCACGGCATGTGGAGATTGAGCAGGCGCGGGAAATCGCCCGCGTGGTCCCGGCGTTTGTGAGCCTGGTCGGACTGTTCGTAGACCCCGAGCCTGAGTTCGTCGAAGACGTCTGCAAGGCGGTTCCGCTGGATCTCCTTCAGTTCCACGGAGACGAGACCAATGCGTTTTGCCGGGGCTTCGGGCGTCGCTTCATGAAAGCATTGCGGGTGAAGCCGGGGCTTGATTTGATCAGCGCGGTTTCAGCCTATCCCGATGCTTGTGGTATCCTGCTGGACACTTATGTTGCTGGAACCCCCGGTGGTACGGGTGAAACCTTCGACTGGCGCCTGATTCCCTCCGACTTTGCCCGGCCGCTGATCCTGGCGGGTGGCCTGACACCGGATAACGTAGCCCAAGCCATTTCCCAGTGTCGACCTTATGCCGTGGATGTGAGTGGTGGAGTGGAGGCTTCGAAGGGGATCAAGGATGGCTCTAAATTACAAAATTTCTTAAGAGAGGTTCGTCGTGGCGACTCAATTTGATGCTGAGTTTCTGAAAAACGTACCGGATGCCCGGGGCCATTTCGGCCCTTACGGTGGTCGTTTCGTGTCCGAGACGCTGATGGCCTCGCTGATCGAGCTTGAGCAGCAGTACGACTATCTGCGCAGCCAGCCGGAGTTCCAGGCCGAGTTCGACCGGGATCTGGCCGACTACGTGGGACGTCCGTCGCCTCTGTATTTTGCCGAGCGTCTGACCCGTGAAGTCGGTGGTGCCCGTATCTATCTCAAGCGCGAAGACCTCAATCACACCGGCGCCCATAAGGTGAACAACACCATCGGGCAGGCGTTGCTGGCCAAGTTTCTGAAGAAGCCGCGGATTATTGCCGAAACCGGTGCTGGTCAACATGGCGTGGCGTCGGCAACGGTTGCCGCGCGTCTGGGGTTGGAGTGCTGTGTATTCATGGGCGAGGAGGACGTGCGCCGTCAGTCGCTCAACGTCTACCGCATGAAATTGCTGGGCGCGAAGGTGATCCCGGTCACCAGCGGCACCCGCACGCTCAAGGATGCCATGAACGAGGCACTGCGGGACTGGGTGACCCATGTGGACAATACCTTCTACATCATCGGGACCGTGGCCGGTCCGCACCCGTATCCGAAAATGGTGCGTGACTTCCAGTCGGTGATCGGCCGTGAAGCTCGCCAGCAGTGTCTCGAAAAGACTGGGCGTCTACCGGATGCGCTGGTCGCC
The DNA here is from genome assembly GCA_023430625.1 of Pseudomonadota bacterium. Lineage (GTDB taxonomy): Bacteria > Pseudomonadota > Gammaproteobacteria > Pseudomonadales > Oleiphilaceae > JAEZAA01. Next base: position 3,453 of record JAEZAA010000057.1, on the reverse strand, counting down.
TGTGTTGGTGGCGGCTCCAATGCCATCGGTCTGTTCTATCCCTTCATCGGGGATGAAAGCGTGCAGATGTACGGTGTCGAAGCGGCGGGCCATGGTCTGGAAACCGGTAAGCACGCGGCGCCTCTGAACGCGGGTAAGCCGGGCGTTCTCCACGGCAACCGCACTTATCTGATGGAAGATGAAAACGGTCAGATTTCCGAAACCCATTCCATTTCGGCGGGACTGGATTACCCAGGCGTTGGCCCTGAACATTCCTGGTTGAAAGATATCGGGCGCGCCAACTATGTAGCGGTGACCGACGAGGAAGCCCTACATGCATTCCGTTATCTGACCAAGGTCGAAGGCATTATGCCAGCGCTGGAGTCCAGCCATGCGGTGGCGTATGCCATGAAGCAGGCCAAACAGATGGATAAGGATCAGATTCTGGTGGTGAACCTTTCAGGCCGTGGCGACAAGGACATTCATACCATCGCCAGCCTGGACAATATCACGCTTTAATCTCACCGCCGATGACAGGAACCCACTCATGAGTCGTATCAAGACATGTTTCGATAGTCTGCGCGAACAAGGGCGTCAGGCTTTGATTCCCTTCATTACCGCGGGTGACCCCAATCCGCAGGCCACGGTGCCGCTGATGCATGCCATGGTCGAGGCGGGCGCCGATGTGATCGAGCTCGGTATCCCGTTTTCCGATCCCATGGCGGATGGTCCCGTTATCCAATTGGCCTGCGAACGGGCGCTCAAGCACGGTATGTCCCTGTTGAAGGTGCTTGGCATCGTGGCCGAGTTTCGCCAGAAAGACAGCCGCACCCCGGTGGTGCTGATGGGTTATCTGAATCCTGTTGAAGCCATGGGCGCCGAGCGTTTTGCCCAGCTTGCCAGCGAGGCTGGTGTCGACGGTGTTCTGACCGTTGACCTGCCGCCGGAAGAGGGTGATTCTCTGGTGCCGATCCTGAGGGCGCGGGGCCTGGATGCAATCTTCCTGTTGGCGCCAACCACCACGGAAGCGCGTATCCGGTCTATCTGCGAGCAGAGCAGCGGCTATGTGTATTACGTGTCGCTCAAGGGCGTGACCGGATCGAAGGCGCTGGACATTGATGCGGTGGCGACCAAGCTGGAGCAGATTCGCGGCTTGACCGATTTGCCGGTGGGCGTCGGCTTCGGGATTCGCGATGCGGATTCGGCCCGGGCGGTGGCGTCAGTTGCCGATGCCGTGATCGTCGGCTCGGTAATCGTCAATACAATCGCTGATAATCAGGACGATCTGAAAGCCATGGTCGCCAGCGTGAGTCAATTGGTGACGGGCCTGCGTACGGCGATAGACGCACGCTGAGGTCCTGTCTGCCGGTTGCCCGGGTGGCACCTGTAAGCGGTATTCAGTTGTTTCTGTTATTCCAGTAGAACAAGCCTAGGCGGAGTGATAAATGAGTAGCTGGCTTGAGAAAATCATGCCGGGCATGAACCGCTCGGAGAGTAAGCAGCGTAGCACCGTGCCTGAGGGTGTTTGGAAGAAGTGCCCGAAGTGCAGCTCGGCCCTGTATGGGCCCGAACTCGAGCGCAACCTCGAGGTATGCCCGAAGTGCCAGTATCACATCCGTTTGAGTGCGCGTCAGCGCATTGATTCGTTTCTCGATCCTGAAGGTCGCACGGAGTTGGCGGCAGACCTGGAACCGGAAGACCGCCTCAAGTTCAAGGACAGCAAACGCTACAAAGAGCGTTTGGCCAGTAACCAGAAGGCGACCGGGGAGAAAGACGCACTGGTGTGCTTCCGCGGAAAGGTTCAGGGCATCCCCATGGTGGTGGTGGCCTTTGAGTTCAACTTTCTGGGCGGCTCCATGGGAGCGATCGTCGGTGAAAAGTTCGTGCGTGCCGTGGAGCTCTGCCTGCGCGAAAAGCTGCCATTAGTCTGCTTCTCCGCCAGTGGCGGCGCCCGTATGCAGGAAGCGCTGATGTCGCTGATGCAAATGGCGAAGACATCGGCGGCGCTGGAGCGCATGCGCCAGCAAGGCATTCCCTATATCTCGGTGTTGACCGATCCGGTGTTTGGCGGCGTTTCGGCCAGTCTGGCCATGCTTGGCGATTTGAACATCGCCGAGCCGAACGCGTTGATTGGTTTTGCCGGCCCCCGCGTCATCGAACAAACCGTGCGTGAGAAGCTTCCTGAAGGATTTCAGCGCAGTGAGTTTTTGCTCGAACATGGCGTGATCGACATGATCCTGACCCGCCACGAAATGCGGAGCCGGGTCGCGAGTGTGGTGGCCAAGCTCATGCGTCTGCCGCCGCCCGTTGAAACGAACTCGCCGGCTGCCTGAAATGACAACCTCGAGTAACCCGACCACGCTGGAGCAGTGGCTGACCTATATTTCCGAGCAGCATGCTCAGGTGATGGAGCTCGGCCTTGAGCGGGTGGCACGGGTGCTGGAGCGCATGGAGCTGCCACGCAGCAAACTTGGACGAGTGATCACCGTGGCCGGCACCAATGGCAAGGGTACCACGGTGGCGGCGCTGGAGCGGTTATTGAGCGCTCGTGGGCGTCGCGTCGTCGCATACACCTCGCCCCATATCCTGCGCTACAACGAGCGTGTTCGGCTGAATGGCACCGACGCGGACGATGAATCCCTGTGCCGGGGGTTTGCGGCCGTCGAACAGGCCCGTGGCGAGATCCCGTTGACCTACTTCGAGTTCGGCACGCTGGCGGCGCTGCATTGCTTTGCCGAAACAGCGCCGGACTACTGCATTTTGGAAGTGGGGCTTGGCGGTCGTCTGGATGCGGTGAACGTGGTCGATGCGGATGTGGCGGTCATCACCACCATCGACATTGACCATGTGGACTGGCTGGGCGACGACCGGGAGGTCATTGGGCGGGAAAAGGCCGGTATTCTGCGCGCCGGCGCGTCTTTCTTCTGTGGTGATCTCGCGCCGCCAAATAGCTTGTTTGAGGTTGCCGATTCGCGCAAGGTACGGGGGCTGTGGCGTGACCGTGATTTCGGCGTCGAGCCGCTAAAGCAGGGCCAGTGGCGTTGGCGGGGCATGACCAGCGCGGGAGAGACTCTGGTGCTCGATCAGCTGCCTCCTGTTGCAATCCCAGTCGATAATGCCGCGCTGGCGCTTCAGGTTGTAACCTGGCTCGATGAACTGATTCCCTCGGACCAAGTCAAAGCACTGTTACCCGAGGTCCAGGTGCCGGGTCGATTCCAGCAGGTTCGGACGCAGCCCAGTGTCGTGCTGGATGTGGGGCACAATCCCCAGGCCGCACGGTATCTGCGTCAATGTCTGCGGTCCCGTCCTGGCCGATGGAGCGCGCTCTTTTCAGCCCTTGGCGACAAGGACATCATCCAGGTGGTGGGCACCCTGGCGGGTGATATTGACCAGTGGTATTGTGCGCCCCTGAACGTTGAGCGAGCGGCAACCCTGGATCAGTTGCGGGCTGCATTCGATGCGGCGGGCGTCACC
>JAEZAA010000035.1 GCA_023430625.1 Pseudomonadota bacterium | reverse complement strand
GGACAGCTGCCCAAGGGCATACCAGCCGATGAACACGACCGTGAAGGCCAGGTATACCCGCCGCAGGTTGTGCATGAAGCGCGGGAACTTCACCAGGTAGTCCTGCAGGAACAGGATCACCAGCAGGGCCACCAGGGCCACGCTCAGCACGCCAATCTGGAAGCTCTTCTGGTACCAGATGTTGACCCACATGGGGCGGTTGGCTTCCTCGATCGCCGCCAGTTCCTCGGCCGTCGGCTGGGGGCGCTCGATGTAGTCTTCGGGAATCTGGTACGGCAACTCGAAGCTGGTGAAGAGGCCATCGACCGGGCCGGTCTGGCGCCGTACCAGCAGCTCCAGGTTCCAGGACGAACCGGGATCGAAGCGATGCTGGTCACGGATGATGAAAACGGCCATTTCGCGGAAGTCAGGCGCGCCCGCGGCGAACACATCGTGGAGGCGCTGATGGTCGAGATCGCGGAAGCTGATGATGTCGCCAAACTGGCGCATCTGGACCCGGTCGAAAATGCCGCCCCGCACGTAGCCCGACCCCTTGAAGGAATATTCGCCATTACCCATCACGGCAATCGCGTGCTCGCCCGGCTTCAGGTCTTCCATCAGGAAACGGTACTGGTTGTCGCCCAGCAGGTTGCGGCCAATGGTGGGCGCGTTCAGGTGCGCCACGTAAAGATCGATGAAGGTCTCGTCGACTTCCTCCGGCGCGGCCTCGTCGATGCCCTCGGCCTTGGTGCCCTTGAAGGCTTCGTCAATCTGGCCCTTGGTCAGGTGCAGGCGACGAACGCCACCGTTGCCCGTCAGCTCGCTCCAGCTGGCGCTCTGGTAGACGTCGTCCCGGATCGTCGCGGGCTTCTGGGCGACGCCGGCGGTTTCCTCCACCAGCCCCAGGAAGACGGCGACGGTATGGGCGGCGCGCATGACCACCTCATTGACCACCATGACCGTCACGGTCGCACCGGTCACCGCATCCACCGTGACCGCGTCCTTGTCGGAGGAGCGGCCTACGACGACCCGCTGGTTCACGTGGATGCCACTGTATTTGGCGCTGAAATCGTGGAGTTTCTTTTCGGGAATCCCGATCAGCAGGATCGGCTCGTGATGCTCAAGCACATAGGCGTCGCGGATCGTGCCCTGGGGATCGAGCAGGATCTGCATGTTGACGGGCTTACCCGTGTATGCCGGAATGTTGGTCACCTTGATGCTGTGAAAGGCATAGCCCAACACCTCGTCGCCCTCGCCGATGGTGCGGACCCCGTAGTCGCCCTCGGGCTCGGAAATCCGGTCGGCGGACGGAAAGGTGGCTTCGATACGGTCGCGCTCAAGCCCGCTCAACTCGGCAGCGGCCAGCGGCTGAAACAGCGCGAAGACAAACAGAAGCAGGGCCACTAACTGACTTGCCGGTCGTGGCCAGACCCGGATAAGTTGTGTTGCTGGCATGGGCAGTTCCCCCAAAAATCGGTGTTACGGCTTAAGTCCCTGCCGAGCGCCAGTTTAGGTTGATCAAACCTAAACCCAATTGATCTAGATCAAATGTTGACTAAATCAATCAGCTATTGACGATAAACACCTGGTTTCGGAAAGACCAGACCGGGGAATCCACTATGACCGCGTACCTCAAGCTCTCACTGCCTGTACGGCCGATTCATCCGATCGGGCTGGCGCCGGATAGCATCCCGTTATATCGTGTCCGGCTTACGGTTGACTTCCAGCTTAGCCTATCCTGACCAGCATGGCGTAGTGGGAGCAAACCCAGCCGACCGATTAAAGAGAGACTCTTCCGGAGGCCCCATGGCTGATTCTGACTTTTCCGCACTGGACCCGGCCCGCGCGCCGGACGCGCCCATCGAGCTGTTTCGTCACTGGTTCGCGGACGCTCGGACCGCCGTCCATGACGCCAGCGCCATGACCTTGTCCGTGGTGGACGCCGAAGGCCGCCCGTCTTCGCGCCAGGTGCTGCTGAAGGAAGCCAACGAGGCGGGGTTTGTCTTCTTTACCAATTATCAGAGTCGAAAAGCGCAGGCGCTGGCGGCCAATCCCCGCGCCAGTCTGTTGTTCTGGTGGGACAAGCAGGGCCGCCAGGTGCGCATCGAAGGCAGCGTGGAAAAAGTCAGCGCTCAGGAATCGGATGCCTATTTCGCCAGCCGTCCCCGGGAAAGCCAGCTCGGCGCCTGGGCGTCGCCCCAGAGCCAGGAGATCGCTTCCCGCCAGGAGCTGCTGGCGGCATTCGCCCGGATCGAGCAGCAGTATGCGGGCCAGGCCGTGCCCCGCCCGCCTCATTGGGGCGGCTATCGGGTGATCCCCGAGCGGGTGGAATTCTGGCAGGCGGGCGATCACCGCCTGCATGATCGGGTGCTCTATCTGCGGGCCGGCGATGCCTGGCACAAACATCGTCTGGCGCCCTGACGAGAATACATATATTTTTTACGCATCTTTATTCGTTACTTGATTCACATCAAGTGGCGGCGCAATCGGGTGAGGTAGAGTAGATCCTGTCGCCTCACCACGATAGCGAGATCTGCCATGTACCAACCAATGAAATCCAGCGACCAGTCCCTGGAAGTCGACCTCGACCTCATCCGCCGCCTGGATCGCAACGGCCCCCGATATACCTCCTACCCCACCGCCGACCGTTTCGTCGAGGCCTTCGATGGCCAGACCTACGCGGCCTGGGCCCAGAAGCGGGGGCTGGCGGGACGGTCGCGGCCGCTGTCACTGTATTTTCACCTGCCGTTCTGCAACACCTTGTGCTACTTCTGCGCCTGCAACAAGATCGTGACCAAGGACAAGTCCCTGTCGGTGAAGTACGTGGACTACCTGATTCGCGAGATGGAGCTGCAGAGCGCCCTGTTCGGCGAGCGGGCGCCGGTCTCCCAACTGCACTGGGGCGGCGGCACGCCAACGTTTCTGCCGCCGGATCAGATGGAGCGGCTGATGGCCGCCACCCGCGAGTACTTTCATCTGCAGGATGACGCGGAGATCAGCATCGAGATCGATCCGCGCAAGGTGGATGAAGAGATCATGGCGGTACTCGGGCGCATCGGCTTCAACCGCATCAGCGTCGGTGTGCAGGATTTCGACCCCAAGGTGCAGAAAGCCGTCAACCGTATCCAGTCGCTGGAACAGACCCGGCTGGTGATCGAGGAAGCGCGCCGCCACGGCGCCAAGTCGGTCAACGTGGACCTGATCTACGGCCTGCCCCACCAATCCCTGGAAGGTTTTACCCGCACCCTGGACCAGGTGATCGAACTGAGTCCGGATCGCATGTCCATCTACAACTACGCCCACATGCCGGCGCTGTTCAAACCCCAGCGCCGCATCCAGGAAGAGGACCTGCCGAGCCCGGACATGAAACTGGAACTGCTGAAGCTGGCGATTCGCAAGCTGACCGACGCCGGCTATGTCTACATCGGCATGGACCATTTCGCCAAGGCCACCGACGAGCTGACCGTCGCCCAGCAGCAAGGCCGGCTACAACGGAATTTCCAGGGTTATTCCACCCACGCCGACTGCGACCTGGTGGCCATGGGCATTTCCGCCATCGGCAAGGTGGGGCCGACCTACAGCCAGAACGTGAAGACCCTGGACGAGTACTACGACCGCCTCGATCGCGGCGAGCTGCCCATCATGCGCGGCATTCAGCTGAGCATGGACGACCTGCTGCGGCGCACCATCATCCAGGCCCTGATGTGCCAGTTCGAGCTGTCCCTGGAGTCGGTGCAGGTTTCCTACCTGATCGACTTCAAAGAGTACTTTGCGCGTGAGCTGGAACAACTGCGGGAGTACGAACGGGAAGGCATGCTCACCCTGGACGACAAGTGGCTGGTGGTCACGCCCAAGGGGCGCCTGCTGATCCGCAATATCTGCATGGTGTTCGACCAGTATCTCCAGGCCAACCAAACGCTCAGAAATTATTCGAAGGTGATCTGAGTCCTTGGTCTGTTTGGCCGGGTTCTGGCGCGCCCGGCCTTTTTTGGATTACCCCGCACGCTTTGGCGTCCACTGGTACTGATCTCCCCGACGAACCTGACTCAGATCAACATTGGCCTGGATAAAGCCTTCAAACAACGATTCGACGTTGCTAATAATACATTTGGAATATATGTTTAAAGGCAGTCACTCCATGCGCAGCGAGTTCACGCCATGAAAACAACATCGAAGACCAGCCTGCCCGTCCTCGGCTTTCCCTTCCGCCCCTTCTTTCTCCTGGTGGGCCTCTACGGCGCGCTGGCCATCGTCGCCTGGATGAGCCTGCTGTTCGGCGGCATGGCGCTACCGCTGGGCATGAACCCAGCCCAGTGGCACGCCCACGAGATGCTGTTCGGGTTGGTGCCGGCCGCCATCGCCGGCTTTGTGCTCACCGCCATGTGCAACTGGACCGGTGCCGCGCCGCTCAAGGGCATGGGCCTGCTGGCGCTGGTACTGCTGTGGCTGGCGGGCCGGGTTTCCTTCTGGAGCGCTGGTCTCTTGCCCGCCTGGCTCCCCTTCGTGCTGGATATCGCCTTCCTGCCGGTGCTGGCCATCTATATCGCACGTGTGCTGCTGCGTCACGGCAACAAACGCAACCTGATTCTGGTGGGCTTGCTGGGGCTGCTGACCGCTGCCAACCTGGCCTCCCACATCGCCCGCATGCAGGTGCTGCCATCCCTGGCAGTGACTGCGGAAGTCATTGCCCTGGATCTGATCGCGGTGGTGATGGTGGTGATCGCGGGGCGCATTACTCCGGCCTTTACTGGCAACTGGCTGCGCCTGCAAGGGGAAGATCCTGCGCAGGTCAAGCAATCCGCCAGCCTGGATCGCATCGCCCTGATCGCGACTCTCGCCATGATTCCCGCCGACCTGATCACCGGCGTACCGGTCTTGGCCGGTTTCGTGGCGCTGGTGGCCGCGGTCGTGAATGGTTATCGGCTGAGCCAGTGGGCCGGCTGGCGCACGGGCCGCGAGCCGCTGTTGTGGATTCTGCATGTGGGCTACGCCTGGGTGGTGCTGGCCCTGCTGCTGAAAGGCCTGGCGCCCTTGCTCGACGGCATTCCCGCCAGCGCCTGGTATCACGCCATGGGCACCGGTGCCATCGCGACCCTGATTCTGGGTGTGGTGACCCGGGTATCTTTGGGCCACACCGGCCGCCCCATGAAACTGCCACGCTTTGCGGTACTGATCTACTGGACCATCCTGCTGGCCGGCGTCGCTCGTGTCCTGGCCGCCCTGGGCTGGGTGGATTACCGGACGGGCCTGATGCTGGCCGCGGCGGGCTGGACCATCGCCTTTGCCCTGTTCACGCTGCTTTACACGCCCATTCTGTGCAGCCCTCGCGCCGATGGGCGGCCGGGCTAGGACGGAGGAATCCGCCATGCGACTGACGAGCTACACGGACTACTCACTGCGGGTGCTGATGTATCTGGGGCTCAAGGACGGCTCGCTGACGACGATCCAGGAAATCGCCGACAGTTACCAGATCTCCAAGAACCACCTGATGAAAATCGTCCACGAACTGAACCTGAAAGGTTACATCGACAGCATGCGCGGCAAGCGCGGCGGCATCCGCCTGGGGCGGCCCGCCGCCGAGATCCGGCTCGGCCGGCTGATTCGCGACACCGAGCAGGATTTTGCCCTGGCGGAATGCTTCAGTTCCTGCAACGAATGCGTCATCACGCCCGCCTGCCGCATCAATCGGGTGCTGGCGGACGGCCTGAACGCCTTTCTGCAGGTGCTCGACAGCTACAGCCTCGCCGACATGCTGTCGCCCGATCTGCAACCCCAGTTGATCCGCCTGCTGCAGATTGACGAGGCGCCTACTCCGTTAGCACGTCTGAGCCGAAAATCTCGTAGTGGATCCGGCTCTGGTCCACGCCCAGCGCCAGCAGCCGGTCCCGGTGCAGGCGAATGAAGGGAATCGGACCACACAGATAGTAGTCCGCATCCGCCAGCAACACCTGCTCGCGCACCTCATCCAGATCGACTCGGCCCACCCGGTCGTAATCCTCCCCGGGCCGGTCCTGATCGCCGACGGATTCCAGAAAGATAATGGACTTCACGTTGTCCTTGTCATGAGTGGCGTGACGCACCACGTCCTTCATGGCGCGGACCTCGCTGCTGCGAGCGCCATGGACGAAGACGACTGTCCGCTGGGGCTGATTGGCAATCAGGGTGTTGAGCATGCTCAGCATGGGTGTGATGCCCACGCCGCCACTGATCAGCACCGCCGGCGTGTCTCGGTCATCGTGCAGCATGAAATCGCCGAATGGCGGGCTCACCTCGATCTCATCGCCCTCGTTGTAGGAGTCGTGCAGCAGGTTGGAGACCAGACCGGCCGGAATTCGCTCCTTCTGCCCTTCCCGCTTGACCGAGATCCGCAGGTATTCGCCATTGGGCGCGTCCGACAGGCTGTACTGGCGCGGCTGGGTCAGCCCTAACGAGGGCACGAACACCCGCACGCTGATGTACTGCCCAGGCTTGAAGCGCGGCACACCGCCACCGTCGACCGGGTAGAGATAGAACGAGGTGATCTCGC
>JAEZAA010000001.1 GCA_023430625.1 Pseudomonadota bacterium | reverse complement strand
ACGGTGGCACTGGCCTCCTCCAGTTCCCGGAGGCAGGCCTTAGCCACCGCACGCCGCCCCGTTTCAATGGCAAAGGGCAAAGTCACCGCCGCAGTTACCTCAATTCCCTGTTCCCGTGCCATCCGGGCAATCGCTGGCAAGGCACCGGAGCCGGTGCCGCCACCCAGTCCCGCGACCAGCACCAGTTGAGAGACGCCATTCAGCAAGGCGAGGATGTTCTGCCTAGATTCTTCGGCTGCCTTGCGACCCCGGGCAGCTGTTCGTGCCGGCAGCCCCTGGCAAGTGTGGGGGCCGAGCAGCAAGGCCTGGCTGAATTTCTGGTTGGCGATCGATCGGGCGGCGGTATTGAGCGCCACCATGGGGCTGTTTAGCTCGGCCGCCAGATAAGCGGCGATCTCCGTGCCGGCCCCGCCTATCCCCAGAATCAACGTGTCATTCATAATCGGATTCTCCCTTATGGGCAAAATTCCAGTCTGACCCAGAGATGCGACTCCAGCTGTCGCACGCCTCCGGTACTCGATACCTCGCACCCTAACGCCTGCCTGTTGCAGTTTTATGGCAGCGCGTCAGCGCCAGGTGCCGGGGCTCTTCGGGGCTGGCTCGTGAAGCGCCGATCCAAGACACCGATACGACACACAACGTCGCAGCTCCACTGGACAATCCTTGGTGGACAGGCGATTTACCGGGCCATTAAGGGAGTGACCATGAAACAACCCACACCCTCGACCCAACCCACGCTCGCCACGCTTGCCGCCCTGGCGAGCCAGCACAGTGCCGGCGCCATCCTGGGAGCCCGTTCAGAACGTCCGACCGGAAACCTGATCGACCTTAAAAAGGAACCAGCCGCCTATCTCACCTGGAAGGGATACCGCGTGATCGCCGTCACCGGCGCCTACCTCGACAATCGAACCGACGGCGCTCACACGCAAATCCAGGAAACCAGTTACTTTGTGGTCAACCCCAAGGTCGCGGGCGATGATGGCGGCGAACTGGAGAACCTGCTGGGGCGTCTGGCACGGCATTTCGGACTCGACGCCGTGGCCTCCATCCGCAACGGTAAACTCGCCATCATCCACACCCAGGCTGGCGCTGAATCCCCCACCCCTGAAAGGCAGCAGATGGACTTCGACACCAGCCGCCTCGAAGCCGGACTCTATTTCAGCGCCATCAACGGACATTCGTTTCCCGACGAGTCCATGTCCACCCTTAGCGACATCACGACGCCGCAGACGATCAACGGCATCCGCGCGCGCGACATCATCGCGCAACGGGTTGATCAGGAACTGTCTCAACGGCAGGCTTAACCCCCTGCCCGGGCGCACTGCGCTTGGGCAGAGCCCGATATCGCCCTGATGGCTGTTTAATCCCGCTCGACCCAGACAAACCCCTCAGGCTTGATCCGCGCCTCTCCGTCGAAACGATACGCGCAGAGCTTTCCACCAGCACCACCGGCCACGCTGTAATCCAGGCAGACCACATGCTCATTCAGGGGCGCCGGCATGCCTTTCAGCCAGTAATGCCCCACGAATACCGGCTTTTTGCCGTCATACCCCACAAGCACATGTCCAGGCACCGGGCTATGGGGGATCTTCTCGATCTCCTTGCCCGGCACCATGGCCAGATCCCGATAGGTCAGTGTTTCCCTTTCCCACCATTTGATGCGGGCATTGGTGCGCGGGTGATTGTCCTTGTCATGGAAGAACACGCCCTCTGGCAACGGAATTTCCACTCCCTTCAACAGCGTCTCCACCGCTTCATAGGCTTCCGAACCCTTGCGGGCGCTGGCCACCCAGGCATCCGGCAGCAAGCGGTTCTGCCCATCGGTGTAGCGGCCGATAATCTGGCGATGGTTCTCGTGCCAGCAGGCATGGACCACCCGTAACTCCGGTAGGTCCAGGTACAGCGGCAGTGTTTTAAACCAGTCTAGAAACGCCTGATGCAGCTCGGAACCTTCCCCCACCTGCGCCAGGAACTGGCCGTGTTGGTCCCGATTCTTGTCCGTGTGCGGGCGCAAAAACGCCTCTGGCTGCTCCGGGTCAGGCATGGTCCAGGCGACGGCATTGAACTCATGATTGCCCATCACCGCCAGGGCATGGCCCTGCTCCACCATGGCGCGAGCGATGCTGACCACCTCCACCTGCTCCGGGCCTCGATCCACAAAATCCCCCAGGAAAATCACCTTGCGTTCCGGGTGCTGCCATACGCCATCCAGCGGGCGGTAGTCCATCTTGGTGAGGAGTTTCTTGAGTTCGGTGGCATGGCCGTGAATATCGCCAATGAGGTCGTACATAGAAGATCTATCCTGTTGATTCCAGCTTCACTTTTACTAAGATCCCTTAAACATAGCCGAACCACCGAGATTTCCGTCACGTTTTTTCCGCGCACGCGACACATTACGTCGCATGCAGAAACTATCCTGACACTGTTCCCGGAAATATTGGCAACGATTCAGGCAAGCCAATCATAGAAGGAGCCAACCGTGGATGATTTTCAATCCATCCTCACCCAGCACGGGTTCACGCCGGACCAGTACGAGTTCGAATCCACCATCATCGGATTCGACCACGACCTGTACTTCTCCCTGTACGACGAGGACTCCCCGTTCGATCAGGAACAATCGGTCCACCATCGTCAGTGGGACAACCCCAACGCGTACCTACGCGCCGAGCTGGTGACCCGCGACGGAAACATTGCCGCCGCCCTGTCCTACTTTTACCAACGCTGGTTCTCGGAAATACGCTATGACAAGCCGGTGCTGGAGATTTTGAATCTCGAACACGGTGAGCAATCCGCCACCATTCAGGTGCTCCTGATCAGTCAGCACAACGCCATGACGCTGCTGTTTGAGATCCGATAATCAATTCACGTAGGAGAACCCCATGAACCGATTCAAAACCGAAGAAGCACGCAAGCGCCGGGAAGCGCGGGAAGGACTCACCGAGGAGGAAATCCGCCGCCTGGACGCGGAAGAAGCCCTCGCCCAGGAGATCATCGAACTCGCCCGCAAG
>JAEZAA010000319.1 GCA_023430625.1 Pseudomonadota bacterium | reverse complement strand
TTGAAGCGACAGACTCTGGCATTTGGAGGAAGTACCATGCAGTTATTTATTCTGATTCCGACGGTGAGAAACCAGGAACGCTGGGCCACCAGTGATTACCTGGGCGAGGTGATTGTGCGTGCGCCCTCCGCCGAGCACGCGCGCTGCATTGCGGCCATGGAATATACACACATCCCCCGCAACCGGAAGCAGCAACCGGAAAGCCCCTGGAGCGATAGCGAAGAAGTAATCTGCGAGCCCTATGTCGGCTGGGAATACACCCCCTCCGGCGACGCGGGCATTCTCTATCCTCAGGATCTAAAACGCTAACCGGAAGGTGCTGGCGCTTACAGCCACCCCTTCCGCTTGAAGTAGAAGTACGGCGAAATGCCCGCGATGACCATGGCCACCAATGCCGCCGGGTATGCCCAGGGCCATTGCAGCTCGGGCATATGCTGAAAGTTCATGCCATAGATGCTGGCAATGAGCGTCGGCGGCAGAAAGACCACCGCGGCAATCGAGAAGGTCTTGATAATCTGGTTCTGCTCGATGTTGATAAAGTTCTGTGCCGCATCCATCAGGAAGTTCACTTTATCGAACAGGAATGTGGTGTGGGCCAGCAGGGAATCGATGTCGCGCAGAATCTCCCGGCAGTGCTCCTGAACATCCGGTCGGCTGCGAACCTCGCGCAGCAGGAACGACAGCGAGCGCTGGGTGTCCATCAGGCAGAGCCGAACCTTCCCGTTGGTATCCTCCAGCTCCGCCAGCTCATCGATGGCATCTTCCAGCTGTGCTTCCGGATCTTCGAGCACCATGTGGCTGACTCTTTCCAGCCCGCTGTAGATGTCCTCCAGCGTGTCCGCCAGATGCTCCACCTTGATCTCGATCAGGTTCATCATGATGTCCATCGGCGAGCCGATGTTGACCGCCGAGTGCCGCGCACGCATGCGCAGCAAGCGAAAATCCGGCAATTCCACATCGCGGGTCGTGAACAGGCGGTCTTTGGTGACGGTACAGGCAACCGTGACGTTCTTGCTGCGGCCTTCGGTGTTGTATAGAAACAGGGAGTGAATGTGCAGCCCCTGCTCGTCCTTGAAGTAGCGGGCGCTGGCCTCGATTTCCTCGACGTCCTCCGACTCCGGAATATCCTGCTTATACAGGCTCATGACCCGCTCACGCTCGGTGTCGTCCGGCGCGATCAGGTCCACCCAGAGCGATGTCGTGAGCATATCCATATCGTAGTTGGGACCGGCATCAATCTTCTGCAGCCGGTCGCGCTCGACTCTGTATGCTCTCAACATGGATTCACCTCCGGAAAGACGGTATGCCCGCGTACGCCAATACTATAGATCCAGACGACAGATCCGGCATACAAGGGTCGCTGCTTCAAGCAGACACTGTTACCAGCATCCACCCATCAACGCAATGCGCATCAGCCACCGCCCGGCGGGTGGCGAATCACCGATATCCCCGATACGGCGCGGGCATTCGCGAATGGCGCAGATTGTACTTGGGCCTTCCTGAAAAATCGCCGTTTTTTTAGCGGCTGATCCAGATTTCCCGGGCGAAGACCAATTACCCGACACCAACAAAAAGCCCCTCGAAAGGGGCTTGGAAAAACAGCGCGCTCAACCGGTCTATTGCCAGTCCTGTGGCTTTTCCAGGCAGACGCAGGCGATCTCATGATCCACCAGCAGGCGCGGGTTCTTGCCGCGGCGATGGCCATAAATCACCGAGTATGCCAGTACATTCTGAACATATTGACGGGTTTCGTAATAGGGCACCGTCTCCACCCACACGTCATAGGTCAACCGATCGCCGCCGTTGGCGAGCCACTGCCGGACCTTGCCCGCTCCCGCGTTATAGGCCGCGGTGGCCAAAATGCGGTTGTTGGCAAAGCGGCCCAGCAGCTCGTCGAGATGCGCGGTACCCAACCGGATATTGATCTCCGGATCAAGCAAATCGGTCGCGCCGCGAAAGCCCAGGCCGATGCTGCGGGCGGTTGCCTTGGCGGTGGTCGGCAGCAACTGCAGCAGGCCCAACGCGCCCTTGGAGGAGCGGGCGTCGCGCATGAAGGCGCTTTCCTGGCGCGCCAGCGCCAGCACCCAGTTCACGTCCAGATTACGGTTGCCGGCATGCAGGGCAAAAGCATCCTGATACACCAGCGGGAAGCGCACCTCCAGATCGTCCCACTCCCGCGCAGCGATGGCACCCATAATGGATTGCGAGTACCAGCCCCATTGCTGCACCAGGTTGGAGGCCGCCAGAATCTCCTCGTTGGACAGCCGCCGGGTGGCATGGCGCCACTCCCGCCGCGCATCGGAGAGCTGACCCAGCAGGTAAAACTCCTGCGCCCGCTGCAGCCCGGGCAACTGGGCCACACGCTCCATATCGTCCGGACTCACTGAGAACGGACGGTGATTCAGGCGATAGGACTCGCCGATGCGGTCTGCCGCCAAGAAGCCATAATAGTCCCGCTCCTGGGCGACCAGCGTATAGAGCTCACGCGCCTTGGCGCCACGGCCCTGGGCCTCGATTGCCCGCGCCAGCCAATAGCGCCAGCGGGGACTGTCTTTCAGCTCGTCCGGCATTTGGACGATTCGCGCCTCGACCTGGTCCCACTGCCCATCACGCAAGGCAACCCGTACCAGCCACTCGTGCAGGCTGGGATCTTCCTTGTCCTGCAAGGCTTTTTCCAAAGCCTGTGCGGCCTGGGGATGAAAACTGGTCGCCAACCATAGCGCGAGGCTGTGGCTTACCGGCGCGCGCTCGTCCGGCGTGAACTTGTGCATGCGCTGATAGGTCGCCCAGAGCCCGGCGGCCTTCTCGGCATCTTGCCGCACGTAGCGTTGCATACCGTGCAGCAGGATCTGGCGCATCAGCGGCGAGTCCTGCCGGAACTGTTCGGTTTGCGCCAGTATCCGCGGCTGCAGGTGAACGCGCCGATACAGATCCATCAGATTACGCTGCTCCCGAGGCAGATCGCGGGCGAGGTAGCTGGCCAGGGCCCAGTTGTCTGCCTTGATCGCCAGACCGATCCGCTCCCGCAGCAGCTCGGGCGTCACGCCTCCCTGATCACGCCAAGCCTTGAGCAAGGGATCACAGGCATCCGGCAGGGAGCGGCCGGAACGCCAGATGTCCGGCACCGCACGCAGTGCCTCCGCGCGCTGCCCGGTCTGGTATTGAGCCCAGTGGTAATAGCAACGCATGCCGGTGCTGCTCATGTCGGGCGTGTAGTCTTCCAGAAACTGCGCCCACCGCCCGTCCCGGGCCAGCGTGGCCAGCCATTGATCGCGCAACTGAAAAGCCAGGGGCGAATCCGGATACTGCTCGAAAAACCCATGCACCTCTCGTTTGGAGGTCGAGTGGACCCGGCGCCGCAGATCCTCGTATTCCAGGTAAACCACCAGCGGATAATCCTTCAACTGGCGCCGCAAATCCGCCAGGCGCGATGCATTGCCCCGGGTCATGGCCACCATGGCCTGGGTATAGAGTTCACGTTGTTTGAGGCGTTTCTCGGAGACCACCGGCGCGCCCACCACAGCCGCACCGCGCTCGGCGCCGGCATGCACGGGATGATCCGTTAGCGCAGCCTGGGCGCCGGCACCGGTGCTCAACAGCACTCCGGCCCAGAGTGCCAGACAGAGGCGCTTCTTGGACGCAAGGAAAGAACGGGAAAGGGTTTGAATCAGGTTGGAACTGGATAGCACAGTCGCCACACTCCCTGCCGCAGAGAGGGAATCCTCAGCAATCAGCATTTGTTGGTTACCACGGAGATCGAATACGTTGAGAGGGCAGGCCCGAAGCCTGAGAGCTGCACTACTTAAGCGCCACCAGCATAGCAAACTTCGCCTGGAACGGGACCGGCAAAACCGGCTTTTGAGGGCATTTCACCCCCTCGTGCTTGTACCTACTTGCTTGTACTTACAGGTTATTCGAACACTCTAACAGCTTTAGGCAAGAGTTTTAGGCAAGAGCTTCCGGCAGCCAGCAGCCTCCACCGCAGGGACAGGGCCGTCAGATCCCGTAGACTGCCGACATGACCTGGCGCAAACACCAGGCACCCAGGCTCAAGGCGCCGATGCCCAGCAGCCAGAGCGCCACGAACCAGGCGAGCCGACGGCGCAGGCCGCCGGGCTCAGTGGTAGCCTTCACCGACTTTGACTTTGCCACGGAACACCCAATAAGCATAAGCGGTGTAGCCGATAATCATCGGCACCAGAATCACGGTTCCCACCAGCAGAAAGATCAGGCTGTCATCCGGTGCCGCCGCTTCCCACAGGGTAATAGTGCGAGGAACCACATAGGGGTAGAGGGTAATCGCAAAGCCGGCGAAGGAAATCAGGAAAAACGCCAGGCTGATCCAGTAGGGCCAGTGTTCATTGCGGCGATGCAACGCGACGTAGAACCCCATGGCGAGAAAGGCGACGACGATCGGCACGGTCCAGAACACGGCGGATGCCGGAAAGGTAAACCAGCGCTCAGCCGCCACCGGATCACGCAACGGCAGCCAGATACTCACCACCGCAATACAAAGGATGAAGGCAATGCCCGGCACGGGCACCAGCTTGAAGAGTCGCTGCTGCAACTCGCCGCTGGTCTTGATGATCAGCCAGGTTGCGCCCAGCAAGGTGTAGCCGACGATCAAGGACAGACCGCAGAACAACGAAAATGGCGACAACCAATCGAACCAGCCGCCACCATAGGTGCGCCCGCTGACGGCCACGCCCTGCAGGATGGCGCCCAGCATGATGCCCTGAGACAAGGCCGCGACGATGGAGCCGCCGGCGAACCCCCAGTTCCACACGGTTTGACGACTGGTTTTGAAGCGATATTCGAACGCCACGCCGCGAAAGATCAGGCCCAGCAACATGGCGATCACCAGCGGATACAGCGCCGGCATCAGCACCGCGTACGCCAGTGGAAACGCCGCCAGCAGCCCGCCGCCACCCAGCACCAGCCAGGTTTCGTTGCCGTCCCACACCGGCGCGATGGAGTTCATCATGACATCGCGATCCTGCGCATCCGGAAAGAACGGAAACAGGATGCCAATTCCCAGGTCAAATCCATCCAGTACCACATAGGTCAGCACCGCGAAGGAAATAATTCCCGCCCAAAGCAACGGCAAGTCCATGTCGACCTCCTAGTCTCGCGTGACAATTCGATCGGGGTCCATGGAAGGCGCCGGGGTGATGCCCGCCGCCTGCAATGGGCGCCCGCTGGGTGGCTCGGACTCGATTTCCTCCGGACACTTGCGCATCAGCCGCAGGATGTAAAAGATACCCGCGCCGAACACGAGCACGTACACCACGATGAAGGCCAGCAACGAGGTCGCCACCCCCTCGAAGGCAATCGGCGACACCGACTCGCTGGTCTTCAACAGGCCATACACGGTATAGGGCTGACGACCGACTTCGGTGGTGATCCAGCCCGCAATGACCGCCACAAATCCGCTCGGCCCCATCAACAGCGCAAAACGATGGAATGCCCGACTGTCGTAGAGCCTTCGTCGCCAGCGCAACCAGAGGCTGATCACCCCGACCAGGATCATCAGCATGCCGATGCCCACCATGACCCGGAAGGTCCAGAAGATCAGCGGTACATAAGGCCACTCCTCCCGCGGCCAGTAATTCAGCCCCTTCACTTCGCCCATGGCGTCATGCACCAGGATGAGACTGCCCAGCTTCGGGATCTCCAGCCACACATCGGTTTCGCCACGCTCCATGTTCGGAAATCCGATCAGCACCAAGGGCGCGCCTTGCTGGGTTTCGAAATGCCCCTCCATGGCCGCGATCTTGGCGGGCTGGTGAATGAAGGTGTTCAATCCGTGCATGTCGCCGGCAATCAGTTGAATAGGGGCGACGATGGCCGCCATCCACATGGCCATGGAGAACATCAGGCGGGCCCGCTCGTTGTCGCGGTTACGCAGCAGGTGATAGGCCCCCACGGAACCCACCACAAAGGCAGTCGTCAAGTAGGCGGCGATCACCATGTGCACCAAGCGATAGGGAAACGAGGGATTGAAAATGATGGCCAGCCAGTCATCCGGAATAAACTGGCCCGACTCGTTCATGCCAAAGCCGGCGGGCGTCTGCATCCAGCTGTTGGCCGAGAGGATCCAGAAGGCGGAGAACAGGGTGCCGAAGGCTACCATCAGGGTCGCGAAAAAATGCAGTTTCAGGCCGACCCGCTTCAAACCGAACAGCATGATGCCGAGAAAACCGGCTTCCAGGAAAAACGCCGTGAGCACCTCGTAGCCCATGATCGGCCCGAGCACGGGTGCGGTCCGATCGGCAAAGACACTCCAGTTGGTACCGAACTGATACGTCATGACCAGGCCCGAGACCACGCCCATGCCAAACGACAGAGCGAAGATCTTGACCCAGTAATTGAAGACGTTCAGGTAAAGAATATTGCCGGTGCGGACATACATCCCTTCCAGCACGGCCAGGTAGCTCGCCAGGCCGATGGTAAAGGCCGGAAAAATGATATGAAACGAAATGGTGAACGCGAACTGGATGCGGGCGAGTAAGGTAGCGTCAAGATTTTCTAGCATGAGGACCATCCATAGTAATTCATTGGCCACACCGGGCTAATCGTCCGCTGCACCGCCCTGTTCATCCGTTATTCATCCGTTGCAGCGCCCTGTTCATCCGCTGCACCGGAGTCGTCCTTGGCATCGGCCTCCGCGTCGCTTTCCGCGTCCGCATCAGACGGCGCCGGCTCATAACCCTGCACATCCTCCAGCTCGATCGAGCCTTCCACCTGAGGTTCAATGGCCTCCAGAAAGGCATTGCGGAGAATGGCAAACACCGCGTTGACCACGCCGGTCTCGGGGCTCTCCAGTTCGCCGGCAATCGGCACCCGACTGGCGAAGGTATCCTGCGGCTTGTTCTCAAACACTTCGCTAATGAAACCGGCCGCTGCCTCCCAGGCGGAACGCAACAGACCCTGGTCCTGTTCGACCACATCGGCCTGCCACTGGAAAACCTCCAGTTCCCGAATCACCGGCTTCACATAGCCCAGGAGCTTGCCCTGATCGGCAGCCATTTCCACCGCCAGGTCCATGCTGCCGGCCTGTACGTCCAGATTGGCATAGGCGTCCAAAAAGTCGTTCAGCGTAGACACTTTAAGGTCCGTCAGTCTCACATTCAAATCGAACTGGGGCTGCTCCGCATAAGGGTCAAACTCCAGCTTTACATCCAGATCCCCCTGGGTCATGGGAATGGCCGTACCCTCCAGGGAGGTGGGCACCGTGCTGGCGATCTCGCGGCTATTGGTGAAGTTGGTGATCTTGAGATAGACCTCCCGCAGGTAGATGTCGACGGGCGGATCCGAGGTGAAATTGCGGAAATGGATTTCGCCGTCCTCCGCCACGAACTTGTCGATCCGGATCGGGAAAAGGTCCTGAATGATCTGCTGCCAGCCTTTGCCCTCTTCCTTGGGGGCGTCATCCTTGACCTCCTCGTCAATAATGTTGAGCACTGGGCGCACCAGCCACACCTCCGCCACCAGGGCGCCGCGAAAGGCCGCCCGCCAATCCACGGAGAGGTCCACCAGCTCGGCGTCGAAAATGGGCGTTTCGACATCCTCTGTCGTGGACAGGATATGGACATCTTCAATCTGGTAGGCCCCGCGGATAATGTTCAGGTCCACATCGCCCACGCGTCCGGTATAGCCTTCGGCCTCGTCCAGCTTCTTGTTCACATACCATTGCACGACCGAGGGCAGGGCCACCCGTGCCAGCACCAGCAAGGCCAGCAGCACGAACAGCACCAGGAGCCAGCGACTCCGTCTCCTATACCTCACATCCATACCAGGCTCCGGGTGGGGGCGTTCGAAGAGTAATGGTGTCTTTATTGCTTAATCATAATGAGCACCGGATCGGCCGCCGAACCAAGGATGAGGTCGCACCCGTGCGGACTTCTCTCGCCGAAGCGCCAGCGCTTTGCTTTTTTAGCCCAATCGCCTACGCTGGGCGCCCGGTTTTTCCAGCCCCAAGCGAGTTTTTATGTCCGTCTCCCCGTCCTCCAGCAGCTGGCAGGCCCTGGTGCGCCTGCTGCGCTATGCCCGCGGTTATCGCACCCGTGTCGTCCTGGCCAGCCTCTGCTCAATCATCAACAAGCTGTTCGACATCGCCCCGGAAATCCTGATCGGCATTGCCATCGACGTCATCGTCAACCGCCAGGAGAGCTTTGTCGCCGCCTTGGGTTTCACCGCGCCGCAATCGCAAATTCTGGCGCTGGCGGGTTTGACGCTGTTCATCTGGGTGGGCGAATCCCTGTTCGAGTACCTGCACCTGATCCTGTGGCGCAACCTGGGCCAGCGTTTGCAGGCGGACCTGCGCCAGGATGCCTACGACCATGTGCAGCAACTGGACATGAGCTTTTTCGAATCACGCAGCTCCGGCCAGCTGGTGGCGACCCTGAACGATGATGTGAACCAACTGGAACGCTTTCTCGACGGCGGTGCCAACAACCTCATCCAGGTTCTGGTCACAGTGGTGGCAGTGGGCGGCGTATTCCTGGTGCTCTCGCCCCTGATCGCGCTGCTCGCCTTCACGCCCATGCCGCTGATCGTCTGGGGCGCCTTTTTCTTCCAGCGCCGCGCCGCACCGCTCTACAGCGACGTGCGGGAGAAAGTGGGCGCGCTGGCCAGCCGCCTCGCCAACAACATCGGCGGCATCGCCACCATCAAGAGCTTTACGGCGGAGGCCCGTGAATCCGAGCGGCTGCGGCGTGCCAGCGAAGACTATGTCACGGCCAACCAGCGGGCCATTGCGGTCAGCTCCGCCTTCATCCCGGTGATCCGCATGGCGATCCTGGCCGGCTTTATCATGACCTTTATCGTGGGCGGTCTGCAGGCACTGGACGGCACCCTCAACGTGGGCGCCTACGGCGTACTGGTGTTCCTGACCCAACGCCTGCTCTGGCCGCTGACCAACCTGGCCCAGACCATCGACCTGTTCGAGCGGGCCATGGCCAGCACCCGACGCCTGCTGGATCTGATCGCCACGCCGGTCGACGTTCGCGACGACGGACAAACGCGCCTGCCCCGTCCAGTGCGTGGCGAGGTGGTGCTGGAGCAAGTGGGTTTCCGCTATGGCAGCGGAGGCGGTGGGATTGAGGATGTCAGCCTGACCATTCCGGCGGGCACCACCTTGGCGCTGGTGGGTGCCACGGGCTCGGGCAAATCGACGCTGATCAAGTTGCTGCTGCGGTTCTATCGACCTGCCCAAGGCCGCTTGCTGATCGACGGCATTCCCATTGAGCAGTTGCCACTGGCGGAGCTACGCGGTGCCATTGGCCTGGTCAGCCAGGACGTGTTCCTGTTCGAAGGCAGCATCCGCGACAACATTGCTTATGGTCGGCCCGAGGCGGACGATGCCGAGATCATTGCCGCCGCCCGCACCGCCGAAGCCTGGGAGTTTATCGAGCGGCTGCCGCAGGGCTTGCACACCCCGGTGGGCGAACGCGGCGTCAAGCTCTCCGGCGGCCAGCGCCAGCGCCTGTCCCTGGCCCGGGCGCTGCTGAAGGATCCGCCCATTCTGGTGCTGGACGAAGCCACCAGCGCCGTCGACAACGAGACGGAAGCCGCCATTCAGCGCTCGCTCAAGCGCATCGCCCACAACCGCACGGTGATCATGATTGCCCACCGGCTCTCCACCATCGTGCACGCGGACAACATTCTGGTGCTGGACCAGGGACGTTTGGTGGAACAGGGGCGTCACGCAGAGCTGCTGGCACGGCGAGGGCTCTATTGGTCCCAGTGGCAGGTGCAGACGGGCGGCGAGGAGGCTGGCACCTAAGGCTCCGCCCGGTCGTCAGCAGGCCGCCGCCAGCCTAGCATATGCAGATGGAGGTTCTGCGGCAGCGCAGGCTGAAGAGCGATTCGCGCGGGAGAATGAGGATGCCCTACAGCAAGATTTCCGACCTGCCCACAAGTCAGGTGGATCAGTACGACCATCACCAGAAGAAAGCCTTTCTCGAAGCCTTCAACAATGCCTATGAGCAGTACGATCACGACGAGAGCAAGGCGTTCGCGGTGGCCCATCATGCCGCCAAGATGGCGGGGGAAAAAGAGCGCAGGACGCGCAAGCATTAGCACCTGCATGGCACGTCGCCTCGATGCGAGAACCTACAATGACTGCCGAACCCTCCGCCAGCTCTCCAGACAATGACGGCCAGCGCACTGGCCGCATTCCCCTGACGCGCCTCGGCCCCTTTGAGGCCGACCACCTCCGCGACCTCTTCGAGGTGCTGGTGGCGGCTCTCAAGCTCGAGCCGCCAGCCTATATCCAATCCATTTTCGGACCCGCCCG
The DNA here is from genome assembly GCA_023430625.1 of Pseudomonadota bacterium. GTDB lineage: Bacteria > Pseudomonadota > Gammaproteobacteria > Pseudomonadales > Oleiphilaceae > JAEZAA01. The sequence continues at coordinate 3,697 of JAEZAA010000319.1, read as the reverse complement.
CACTTGGCTGCCGCCTTACCGGCGCTCGTCCGAACTGGGCGTGCTCGATGTCTGGCGTCCCGTACAGAGCCTGCATTACCTGATGTCCATCAGCGTGCCCGCCTTCAGCCATGGCCCCGGCCGACTGGCCCGCGCCCTGTTGCCCGTGCCCGTACAGCGCCTGTTCTGGCGAGCTAGCTGTTATTTCCAGCAGCCCGACCCGTTCCAGTCCGTCACCTCGTTCCCGGACGAGCGCTGGTTTTTCATCAACGGCGTGGCCACCACGCCCGCGGTGGCCAAAAGGAACACGGAACTGCTCAGCGAGATGTTTCACCGCCCCATCACCGGGATTTACAACGCCACCAATTCCTTGCTGCTGGATCTGATCGAGTGCGCCCTCGACAAGCGGGTCAAGCTCGACCCCGACCTCAATGACCTGGCCACCATGACCGCACCCACCTGCACCGCCACCCGCGCCATCCTCAGCACCTTGCAGGAAGACCGGGTCAAGCGCCTGGTGGTCATCGCCCACTCTCAGGGCACCATCATCGCCGCCAATGTGCTGCGCGCCGTGACGGGAGCCTTGCGCCTGGCCGAGGCGGAGACGGAAACAGCAGCGGTCGGCCGCGACGCCAGCGAAGCGGCACTGGCACGCCTGGCCTATCGGTGCATGCTGCCGCAAGCCGGGCAGTGCTCGCGCCAGGAGAAGAAAAGCCAGTTGCTGGCACAAATGAAGAAGCTGGAGTTCTACCTGTTCGCCAACTGCGCCGACCAGATGAGCTACTTGGCGCCGGAGTTGGTCGAGGGGCACGAGGGCTTGCCCTTTATGGAAAATTTCGCCAATGAAAAGGATCTAGTGGCGCGCCTGGGCATCCTCTCGCCCCTGCGCCATCGCACGCCGCCCAAACTGAATCTGGCGGGGCCACTTTATCTCGCCAAGGAGACCTGGGGGCATTTTTTCAACGCCCATCACCTACAGGCGATCCATGATCACCTGAAAGCACCCGACAGCGTTGCCAATCCATACCCACCGGCGGAAGCCGGCATTCCGGAGCAGCCCCGCCTGTATCAGTATTTCGCCGGCGCCCGCCCCGATCGATCGCCTGCAAGGACACCAGCCAGGGCCAGCGTTAAACCTGCCGACACAGCTCCAGCCAGCGCTCGATCCCGGCGCTCCGGTATTTTTGCCGATGCATGATGAAGTAGAAGTGGCGGCGAAAATCCCGGTGCGGCACCGGCAAGGGCACCAGGCTGCCACGGCGGAAGGCATCCTCTAATGTCACCCGCGACAGGCAGCCAATACCCAGCCCCGCTTCCACCGCACGCTTGATAGCTTCTGTGTGCTGTAACTCCAGGAGAATATTCAGCTGTGGCAGCAGCCCATGGAGCGCGCGCTCGCCCGTCTGGCGGGTTCCCGATCCCGGCTCGCGCATGATCCAGGTAGCGCTCACCAGATCGCGGTCGTCCAGCCAGGGCCGCCCCGCCAGTTCATGGGTTGGCGCGCAGAACACCACCAGCTCATCCTCGCGCCAGGGAATGACCTCCAGGTCCGGCTGTTGCAGCTCGCCCTCGATCAGCCCCACGTCCAACTCAAAGTTCAGCACCTTATGGGCAATGGTCGCGGTGTTGGCCACCTCCAGCGCCACCTTGGCGCCCCCCTGCTCCTGCATGTACTGCGCCATGAGCCCCACCGCCAGGTAGTTGCCGATGGTCAGGGTCGCTCCCACCTTGACCTGGCCCAGGTCCGAGTGCCGACCCAGCGCGCGTTCCAGCTCCCGCGCCTGTTCGATCAGGGCTTCAGCCTTCGGCCGCAGGATCCGTCCCAGCTCGTTAAGTTGCAGGCGTTTGCCAACACGATCGAACAACTGGATGTCGAATTGCTGCTCCAGCTCCTTGAGTGCGCTGCTGGCCGCCGACTGCGACATGGCCAGACTAGCCGCCGCGCGAGTGATGTTCTCGTAGTGAGCGGCCGCCAGGAAGATTTCCAGCTGCCGTAGGCTGTATTTCATTATCGATAAAACCGATTAGTTTGATCAAAATAACTCGTTTTGCCGATAGCGTAGCAGACCTTATATTAGCCGCAATCAATTTCGTCCGTTTTTTATTCACATCTTAGAGGGAATGCACCATGTCGAGCTTTTGCCGGGAACGTGTCCTGAGTGTTCATCACTGGAACGACACCCTCTTCAGTTTCAAGACCAGCCGCGACCCCGCGTTCCGCTTCAAGAACGGCCACTTCATCATGATCGGCCTGGAAGTCGAGGGCCGTCCCCTGATGCGCGCCTACAGCATCGCCAGCGCCAACTACGAGGAAGAACTGGAATTCTTCAGCATCAAGGTGCCGGACGGCCCCCTGACCTCCCGCCTGCAGCAGATCCAGCAGGGCGACGAGATCATCCTGAGCCGCAAGCCCACCGGCACCCTGGTGCTGGATCACCTGCTGCCTGGGCGTAACCTGTACCTGCTGAGCACCGGGACTGGCCTGGCGCCCTTCATGAGCATCATCAAGGACCCGGAAACCTACGCCCAATACGACAAGGTGATCCTGACCCACGGCGTGCGCTATGTGTCGGAACTGGCCTATCAGGATTTCATTACGCGGGAATTGCCGGAAAACGAGTTCCTGGGCGAAGAGGTGCGGGAGAAGCTGGTTTACTACCCCACCGTGACCCGTGAACCCTTCCGCAACCAGGGCCGCCTCACCAACCTGATGGAAAGCGGCAAGCTGTATGCGGATGTGGGTCTGCCCCCCATCAACCTGGAACATGACCGCTTCATGCTCTGCGGCAGCCCCAGCATGCTCAAGGACCTGACCGCGCTGCTCGATGCTCAGGGCTTCCAGGAAGCGCGCCACGGCGACCAGGGGCATTACGTGATCGAGCGGGCCTTCGTGGAGAAATAAGGCCTGCGATCTCTCAAGCCGCCTAGCGGGCAATCACCCGATAGAGCGGCTTGAGAGGACCGATCTGCTTCAGGATGACCTGGATCACCGTCATCAAGGGCACCGCCAGCAACACGCCAATCGCCCCCCACAGCCACCCCCAGAAGAAGATCGCGAGAAAGATAAGAATCGGATTGATCGACATCCGATAGCCATGCACAAAAGGCTCGATGAACACCCCCACGATCGCGGTCAGCCCGATATAGCCCAGCGGCGCGGCCAGCATCAGCCAGAGCTCGTCCTGGCTCACGGCCGACACCACCCCCAGCAGAATCACCGTCACCAACACTCCCAGATAAGGGATGAAGCGCAACAGCGCCGCCAGCACGCCCCATACCATGGGGTTGGGCAGATCCAGCAACCAGGCCATCACCAGGGTCACCAGCCCCACCAGCAGATTGCTGAGGGTAATCACCGTCAGATACCGGGCGATTTCCCGCTGGGAGTCGCGAATCAGGCGCAGAATCATGCGCCGGCGGTGATTGCGGGGAAACTGACGGACGAAGTTATGGATCAGGCGGTCGCCATTGACCAGCAGGAAAAACGTCAGGGTCAGCGCCAATGCCAATCCCACCAGCGTCGCCTGCATGCGCACCAGGAACTGGCCCAGCCAAGATTCCGACTGCAACACCACGGTCACCGGCGGGCGCTCCTCGCTCAACCCTTCCAGGGCCGATTCCACCCGCTCGGCGGCATGCATCAGGTTCTCGATGGTGCCGGCCATGTTGGTGCCGTTGTCCATCAACTTGGAAATCCCTTCGGGAATGCGGTCCACCC
>JAEZAA010000286.1 GCA_023430625.1 Pseudomonadota bacterium | reverse complement strand
ATCTCGCCAAGTCCGCCATCGAAACCGCGCTGCTGGATCTCATGGGCAAGCGCCTGAATCGTCCGCTGGCGGAACTGCTGGGCGGTGCGGTGCGACAGCACCTGCCAGTGCTCTGGACCCTGGCCAGTGGTGATACCGAGCGCGATATCGACGAGGCGAAGACATTGATCGCTGCGCGTCGGCACTGCGATTTCAAACTCAAGATCGGCTCCCGTCCGCTGATGGAAGACGTACGCCACGTGGCTGCGATCAAGGCCGCGGTGGGCGACGAAGCCAGCGTGCGGGTGGACGTCAACCAGGCCTGGGACGAGTCGACCGCTGCGCGCGGCATGGCCGAGCTGCAGGCGGCTGGTATCGATCTGGTCGAGCAGCCCACGCCCATGAAGGACTTCGCCGCCCTGGCGCGCCTGTCCGCGAAATTCCATATCCCGATCCTGGCCGACGAAGCCGTGGCCGATGCCACCGATATGTACAAGCTGGCCGCCGAAGGCTTCAGCGGTGCGGTGGCGATGAAGATCGCCAAGGCCGGTGGCCCGCTGCGCGCCCTGGAGCAGGCCGCCGTGGCTCAGGCTGCGGGCATCGGCCTGTATGGCGGCACCTTGCTGGAAGGCACCATCGGTACCGCCGCGTCGCTGCACGCCTGGGCGACCCTGGATCACCTGCAGTGGGGCACCGAAATGTTCGGCCCGCTGCTGATGAAAGACGACATCGTGGTGCAGCCGCTGAAGTACCACGACAACGGAGTTGATCTGCCGACCGGCCCGGGGCTGGGCGTCGAGATCGATGAAGACAAGCTGGCTGAATACCGCCGCAAGTAAGGAGAGATACCCATGCTGTTCAAGGTTGAGATGAAGGTGAACATCCCGCACGACATCGATGCGGACGTCATCAACGAGATCAAGGCGCGGGAGAAAGCCTATGCCCAGGACCTGCAGCGTCAGGGCAAGTGGCGTCACCTGTGGCGGGTGGCCGGCAGCTACGCCAACGTAAGCATTTTTGATGTGGCAGACAACGCAGAACTGCAGGACCTGATCAGCAATCTGCCGCTGTTCCCCTACATGGACATCACGGTTGCGCCCCTGTGTCGCCACCCATCGTCCATCCACGAGGACGACCGCTGAGGCCAGGCGGAACCTCTGGTGCCAGCGGACAAGGTGGCACCGCCCCCTGATGAGATTGCGAGCTCGAGAGACGTGATCCAGACAAGAACAAGTACGAGGAAAAAATCATGACCGTCAAGACCATGCACACCGAAGAAGTAAAAGAACTGCTGCACAAGGTTGCAGGCCTGCACACCGAAGGTGGCGATGCGCGCACCAAGAAGATCGTTCACCGCTTCATGAGCAATATCTTCCAGCTGATCGAAGACTTCGACGTGACTCCGGAGGAGTTCTGGACCGCTGTCGACTATGTCAGCCAGCTGGGCAAGAACAACGAGGCGGCACTGCTGGCGCCCGGTCTGGGCATGGACAAGTACCTGGACATCCGCATGGATGCCGAGGACGAGGCCGCCGGTCTGGCGGGCGGTACTCCGCGCACCATCGAAGGCCCGCTGTTCGTCGCCGGCGCACCGCTGTGCGAAGGTTTTGGTCGCATGGATGATGGTACCGACACCACCTCCGAGCCCATGCTGATCAAGGGTCGGGTGACCGATACCGAGGGCAACCCGATTGCCAACGCCATCGTCGACATCTGGCATGCCAACGCTCACGGCGGCTACTCCTATTTCGACAAGTCGCAGAGCGATTACAACCTGCGCCGTCGCATCAAGACCGATGCCGAAGGCCGCTACGTGGCCCAGTCGATCATCCCTGCCGGCTACGGTTGCCCGCCGGAAGGCTCGACTCAGCGTCTGCTGGACCTGCTCGGCCGTCACGGCCGTCGTCCCGCACATATCCACTATTTCGTTGAAGCAGCGGGTCACAAGCACCTGACCACCCAGATCAACCTGGCTGGTGACGAGTACACCTACGACGACTTTGCCTTTGCTACCCGCGACGAGTTGGTGGTGGAAGCCAACAAGGTAGAGCAGTCCGTTGACGGCGCGCGCTTCGGTGTGACCGGTCCGATCACCGAGGTCGAGTTCAACATCGAGCTGGTACGCACCGACAAAGCCGAACTGCAGGACCGCCACGCCCGCCCGCGTGCCCTGGAAGAAGCCACCGCCTGACAACAATAAGGGGAGTTACCCTCATGACTCGTCAACTTGACCAGATTGAAAGTTTGATCCGCGGCGCGGTGGAAGCCGACCCGAAGACCGGGCGCTACCGCGGCGACCGCCGAGCATTCACCGATGAGCAGCTGTTCGAGCTGGAAATGAAGTACATCTTCGAAGGCAACTGGGTATTCCTGGCTCATGAGAGCCAGGTACCGAATCCCGGTGACTATTTCACCCTGACCCTGGGCCGCCAGCCGGTGGTGATCACCCGCACCAAGGAAGGGGAGCTGCAAGGGCTGCTCAATACCTGTTCGCACCGGGGCGCCACCCTGTGCCGCAAGAAGCGCGGCAACAAGTCGTCCTTCACCTGCCCGTTCCACGGCTGGACCTTCCGCAACGACGGCAAGCTGCTCAAGGCCCGCGATGAGAAGAAAGGCGGCTATCCGGAGCAGTTCAACACCGACGGCTCCCATGACCTCAAGCGCCTGCCGCGCTTCGAGAGCTACCGTGGCTTTCTGTTCGGCAGCCTGAACGCCGACGTATCCTCGCTGGAAGAGTATCTGGGCGAGAGCGCGCGGATCATCGACCAGATCGTCGACCAGTGTGAGGAGGGTCTGGAAGTGCTGCGCGGCACCTCGACCTATACCTACGATGGCAACTGGAAGTTGACCGCCGAGAACGGCGCCGACGGCTACCACGTGGGCACTGTGCACTGGAACTATCTGTCCACCATGGGGCAGCGCAACTATGAAAAGGGCGGCACTGAGGCGGTCGACGCCAAGGGCTGGTCCGGTGATGGCGGCTTCTACTCCTTCGAGACCGGCCACATGATGTTGTGGACTCAGCTGAAGAACCCCGAGGTGCGGCCGATCTACGCCCACCACGGGCGCCTGAAGGAGAAGCTCGGCGAGGCCCGTGCTGACAATATCGTCAACACCACCCGCAACCTGTGCCTGTATCCCAACGCCTATCTGATGGACCAGTTCTCCACCCAGATACGCGTGCTGCGCCCGATCTCGCCGACCAAGACCGAGATCACCATTTTCTGCTGGGCGCCGAAGGGCGAGGCCCCCGAGCTGCGTGCCAAGCGCATCCGTCAGTACGAGGACTTCTTCAACGTCAGCGGCATGGGCACGCCGGATGACCTGGAGGAATTCCGCGCCTGTCAGGAAGGCTATCAGGCGCAAGGCCTGCGCTGGAACGACATGAGCCGCGGTGCGGCCCACTGGATCGAAGGTCCCGACGAAGCCGCAAAGGCCATCGGCATGAACCCGCTGCTCAGCGGCGCCAAGCCGGAAGACGAAGGCCTGTACGTGACCCACCATCAGCACTGGGTGGATGAAATGCTGCGCGCGGTTGAGAGCGAGCGGGCACGGTTCATTGCGCTGAGCAGCGAGGGGGCATCGGCATGAGCATGAATTTCGAACAGATCCAGCAGTTCATCTTCCGCGAAGCGCGCCTGCTGGATGACCGCCAGTGGGATGAGTGGCTGACCTGCTACCACGAGGACGCCACCTACTGGATGCCCTGCTGGGACGA
>JAEZAA010000315.1 GCA_023430625.1 Pseudomonadota bacterium | reverse complement strand
ACTGGCGCAACAGGGATGGCACCGGCCGTTCCGCCACATCTTCGAACACAAACGTTTGTTCCCGCTCGCTTAGTTCCAGCACACGGGTCGTCCCGTCCGCATTGACTTCGCCTTGGAGTCGCAGCGGCAGGTCCTGGCCCGACGCATTCAACAGGCCGACCGCCACCGGAATCAACATGGGCTGCTTGCTGGGCTGACCGGGACTCGGCGCGCAGGATTGCCGCATGGTCAGGCTGTACTGACGACGGGTTTCATCATAGGCATCGGATACCTCCACCGTCGGCGTGCCAGCCTGGCTGTACCAAAGGCGGAACTGTCCGAGGTCGCGGCCACTGGCATCTTCCATCGCCTGCACGAAATCGTCGCAGGTCACTGCCTGGCCATCGTGACGTTCGAAATAAAGGTCGGAGCCACGGCGGAATGCATCGGGACCCAATAACTGATGAATCATCCGCACCACTTCGGCGCCCTTCTCATACACCGTGAGGGTATAGAAGTTGGAAATTTCCATGTAGGAATCGGGTCGCACCGGATGCGCCATTGGTCCCGCGTCTTCGGCGAACTGGGCCGTGCGCAGAACCGTCACGTCCTCAATGCGCTTGACGGTTCTTGACCCCACGTCGGCGGAAAATTCGGAATCCCGAAAGACGGTAAAACCTTCCTTAAGGCTGAGCTGGAACCAGTCGCGGCAGGTGACGCGGTTGCCCGACCAGTTATGGAAGTACTCGTGGGCAACGATGGATTCGATCCGCTGGTAGGCGCCATCGGTGGCGGTTTCGGGCTTGGCCAGCACACAGGAGGAATTGAAGATGTTCAGTCCCTTGTTTTCCATGGCGCCCATATTGAAGTCGTTGACGGCAACGATCATGAAGATGTCGAGATCGTATTCGCGCCCGTAGACCTCCTCGTCCCAGCGCATGGACTTCTTGAGCGAATCGAGCGCATGCTGGCATTTGTCGAGATTGGCGGGTTCGACAAAAATGCGCAGCAGGACTTCTCGCCCGCTCTGGGTCACAAATTGATCGTCCTGCCAGCGCAAGTCGCCGGCCACCAGGGCAAACAGGTAACAGGGCTTCTTGAACGGGTCTTCCCACACCACATAATGGCGACCGTTCCCCAGCTCGCCCCGTTCCACTTCGTTGCCGTTTGACAACAACACGGGATAAAGCGCCTGGTCGGCCTCGATCCGGGTACGAAAACAGGCCATCACGTCTGGTCGGTCCAGGTAATAGGTGATCCGGCGAAAGCCCTCGGCCTCGCACTGGGTGCAGAACATACCGGAGGACTTGTACAGGCCCTCCAGGCAGGAATTTTCCTGGGGCTTGATCCAGGTTTCGCATTGCAATTCGAACTGATCCGGCAGATCCCGCAGGACCAGCTTTTCCGGCGTCAGTTCGTAGTCATTGGCGCCAAGCTCCCGCCCATCCAATAGCAGACGACGCAACTCCAGCTCCAGGCCCGCCAGTTCCAGCGGATGGTTTCCCGCTCGTTCGGGATTGCGCCGCATCCGGAGCTGGGAGCGCACCAGTGCGCCTTCCTCGAACAGATGGAAATCAAGGTCCGTGGCATCGATCAGAAAGGCCGGCGGCAGGTAGTCCTTGAGAAAGATGGTGGTTGGAGCTGGCGTGGTCATGACTCGTCCCTATGGCGGAAAACGGATGTAAGCGGGCGTAGGTGAACTGAAGGTTGGTGGCAGCCTGCCCCCAAGGCCAGGCTCTGCCAAACGCCCGGGCTTGCTGGATTAATTGATCCAGCGGACCGGATGCGCCTCATCGTGGTCGGCGTCTGTTCCGGCGTGATCATGGTCCTTGCTGCAGGCGGACTCGGACGACTTGGTCAGGTCGATGTAACCGACACGATCCTGCGCGGCGACCTGATGCAGATTTTCATAATGTATCACTGCTTCCATACAGAGTTCCCGCTGCTCATTGGTCAGACGGCCGCCGTCCGGCCACCGGCCTAGCTCCACTGCGCGCCGCAGACGCTGATACATGTCCGGGTTGAGTGAGCGAATCAGTTGTTCAAGTGTCATGTGAGAACCTCTTCAGTGCCCCCTGGCGACAAAGGCATCGCCGGGGCGAAGTACGCCGAATATAGCATAGTGACGAGCCGCGCTGCCACGCAGTGCCCGTCGCGTAAGTCCCAGTCCAAGCATGCCAGGCACCACACCCCGTTCCATTCGAATCAACCAATTTTGAAAAAACTTCGGATTCGCGCTTGACTCGCTAATGAGAATCATTATTATTAATAGGGCGTGTTTGATCCCACGCACTCTCATCAGGATAGTTCACAGCCTTCGGCCTCCTTCTGGAGGCCTTTTTTTATGAACGCCTCGCAGGCTTCAGCAGGTCTCGGACAAACGCGAACAAGATCCCCAACAACAAACCACCGCTATGGGCGGTGTTGGCAAACTTACCCTCACCCGGCAAGATCGGCAGGCCACTGTACCCGATCAGCAGCCAAACCAGGGCAAAAATCAGTAAAGCGGGCTGCAAGGCAACCGGATCGCGCGGGTTGCGCAGCGTCTGCCATCCCGCGTAGCCGAAAAAGCCGTAGATTACGCCGGACATTCCGCCAAAGCCTGGCCCGGACACCAGATACTGGGCAAGGTTGGAGCCAGTGCCGGTGATCAGAATCATTGCCAGCAACAGCATTGAGCCGTGGTTGCGCTCGATCCGGATGCCGAGATACCAGAACCAGAGGCTGTTGAACACTAGGTGCATTGCACTCAAATGAATGAAGGCAGGTGTAAACAGCCGCCACCATTCACCCACCGCCAGCGTGTGCTGCAAGCCGGCCAGTCGCTCGCTGCCCGTGGCATAATCCGACAAAAACGGATCGGCAAACATCAGGTTCAAGACCCAATGCTCCCCTGCCCTGAATTGCATCAGAACCGCGACGACAGCAATACCGATCAGCCCAAGCCAGGTCACCGGCACTCGCCAAAAGCTCACAACCCAGTCGGTCCAGCTTATTCCCGCAGGCATGCGCGCAAATTCCTGGTCGCCACTTTGCATGCTGGCCAGCTTGGCACGGACCTGGGGATCCTGGAGAAAGCGCTGGTAAAGTTCGAGGGTCAACTCCCGAAACCGCTCATCCGGCACCCAGATCTCCTGCCGGCCGGACGACTCGATAATCCGCAGCGGTACACCGTTGCTGCGCAGATACTGATACAAGGCCCCCACATCCTGCTCAAGTGGCAACTCGAGGATCTTGATCATGCGCCACTCCGGGGGGCTGACTCATGCTCACGGCGGACTTCCTGCCAGACGAACTTGTCCTGGGACAACTGCGCCTCTCCGTCGAAACGATACGCCACCAGCTTGCCGTATTTCACCGCGCTGTAGTCGAGGCAGGCAACATTGTGCTTCAGCAACCGAGGCGTGCCGGACATCCAGTAATGACCGAAAAACACCGGTGGCTCATCCGGGCCATAGCTCAATAGCTTACCCTGCTCCTGCGCAGTCAACGGGCGCAGGATGAGATCCTGGGGCAGGCGGTCGGGCTGAAACACCACGTCGCCGTAGGTTTGCGGGTTGTCTGCCCAGAACTTGGTCCGAAAGAAGCGCCGGGTCAATCCATCGCGCCCGGTAATGGTCTGGCCGTCCGGCAACGGCAGGTCGGTCCCCCGCAACAGGCGGTCCATGACGCGTCCGGCGAAACTGCCACCGACGGTGGAGGCATGCAGGAAGTCTTCGTCGATGCAGCCGTCGGGATGATGAGCCCTGAAGGTCTCAATCAGCGCGGCATCCCAGCAGGCATGGACTACCCGGAAATGACCGAAATCGAGAAACAGCGGAATGCTGTAGAACCACTCAAGGAACTCATTCCACTCCTGGGGGTGATCCTCAAAGGCCTCCAGGGTTTCCTTGATCAGGCGGTTATGACGCGGGTTATGCTCCCGCAGGAATTGGTGCGCACTGCCCGGTCGGGCGCGGGTGCAATAACCCAGCGCATTGTACTCATGGTTGCCCATGACGATTTGCGCCGATCCCCGCTCCACCATGTCACGCACGATGTGCAGCGCCTCGCGAATCCGCGGACCACGGTCAATGATGTCGCCGACGAAGATCACCTGCCGCGTTGGGTGCTGATACACCCCGTTGACCCGGCGATACTCCATCTGCTCCAGCAGTGCTCGCAAGGTCAGCGCGCAACCGTGTACGTCGCCAATGAGATCATATCCCAGAGGCTGCCAGCCACGATCTACCATGGAATCTCACCTCCCCGACCGCAATACCGCATCAACTTGCCCCCAGGGTACTGGCCCAGCCCAGCTTATCGCGGCAGGTTTGATAGTAATTGTGATTGGTTGGGTGAATCAGCCTGAGCTTTTGCGGCTTCTTCATGATGCTGACGATGTCCCCGGGCGCGCAGGTGATATGGGTCTGGCCATCGCAGCTCACATGGGGATAGGTTTCGTTCTGCTCACCGATGATGATCTTGATCTCGCTGTTGCCGTCCACCACGATCGGGCGGCTGCTCAGGGTGTGAGGAAACATCGGAACCAGCACGATCGCATCCAGGCGCGGATGCATAATGGGCCCGCCCGCCGACAGGGCGTACGCCGTGGATCCCGTCGGCGTGGCAACAATCAACCCGTCCGAACGCTGGCTGTAGACAAACTGGCCCTCGATAAAAAGATCGAAGCCAATCATGCGGGTGGATTTGCCAGGATGGAGCACGATGTCGTTGAGACCGCAGCCATAGGCGACCGGTTCCCCATTGCGCTTCAGGTACATGTCGAGCAGGAAACGCGACTCCTCGATGTACTCGCCGGCAAGCACCTCTCCCACCTTATCTTCCAGCTCCTGGGGCGAGATGTCCGTGAGGAACCCCAACTGCCCACGGTTCACGCCAAGCACCGGCACGTTGTAATGGGCCAGGGCGCGGGCCGCGCCCAGCAAGCTGCCGTCACCGCCGACGACGATCACCAGGTCGCAGATTTCGCCCATCAGCTTCCGTGTGGACACCTGCAGACCATGGCCCGGAAGCACGGTGGCGGTGGTATCTTCCAAAATGACGTGGTAACCCTCGCCGATCAGAAAATTGCGTAAGCGTTTCAGGGTTTCAACGACCTGCACACTCCCGATTCGTCCGATCAGGCCGATATTTCTAAATTGTTCCATGCTGGGCTCTTAGGAAGGGTAAACGGCAATAGACCTCATGTTAACGAAAAGCCGGCTGGATTTCAGCCTGCGGCCGGCAGCGCCCGGTTCAGCAACCAAACCGCGGGGTTCATGGCCGGAATCCATTGTGGCATGATCAGGCCACCATGCCGAAATCACTCGAACCGCCACAGTCATCGCCACCACTCTGCCCTCAGCAGGCGTGGCGGGATCTCGCCTGGGTCGTCACCAGCCCTTCCCTGATCGCACACATCAATGGCGCGACGGTGGTCGCAGGCGCTGAGGATCCTGAAACCCAGACCTGGCTCGCCGCACAGCAACAGGAGCCCGCCGACCTGCTTCGTCACCTGCAGGAGCGGGATACCCGCCTGTTGGGCAGCTACTTTGAGGCCCTATGGGATTATTCCCTGCGCCGCCTGCCTCATCTAGAAGTTATTGCGCGACGCCAGCAGATTCGCCAGTCAGGCAAAACCGTTGGCGAGTTCGACTTGCTCCTGTTCGACCAGGCACGCCAACGTCACCTGCATCAGGAACTTGCCGTCAAATTCTATCTCGCGTTCGCCGACTCAAGCGGAACACCGGCTGTACCCCATCCGGCAGTACGCTGGATCGGCCCCAACAGTCAGGATCGACTGGACAAAAAGTTGGCTCGCCTGGAGACACATCAGTTATGCCTCTCCAGGCAGTCTGACGCCCAAGCATGGCTGCGATACCAAGGCATCAACCAGTTGGATGTTGAGCTGGTGCTCAAGGGCTATCTGTTCTATCCGCTTGATGCCCCGCCTCCCACGCCAGACTTTGTGAATCCAAGTCATCTCCGTGGCCGCTGGCTGCGGGCAAACCAACTGAACCAGATCGCCCAGGCAGGGCGCCGTTGGCAGGTTTTAGACAAGAGTCGTTGGCTCGCACCAGCACTGGCGACAACCGAAGAGAGCGTTGAGTTCGAGGCATTGCAGGCTTGGGTGGCGGCGAATCAACCATTGGGTCGAGCGCGCCTGATTGCGGCATTAGAGGCTAACGGCGACCACTGGCGCGAGCTGGAACGCTTCTTTCTCGTGCCGGATCACTGGCCTGGACCGGCCACCCAGCGATAACCGACTCGATTCAGGTGCAGGTCAGCGCCGGTGTTGCGTACAGCGGTTGTCCCGCCCAGCCTGGTAATCGGCTGGCGCCGTGATCCGTGGCAAGGGTTCGCCACAGCTGCCACCGCCCGGCAAGGCATGGGTGCAGATCGGCTGCTCGTGATGGGCAAGCCAGCTGCGGTATTGCTGCTCCGACACAAAGCACTTTTCCGCCGCATAAGCCGCGGGATTGGCGGCGTAGCGCTCGACGTCACTGGGTGCGATGGTCAAATGGCCCGCGCCCGGATGATAAACCACGAATACCACGTCCAACTCCACCAGTTTCCGCAGAACGTCCGGATGACCATGGGTGTTGGCAAGTTCCTCCTTGAGCGCCTCAATTTCCCCGCGCAGGCGAGCCTCTCGCTCATCCCGGTAGAACAACTCCACATCGCGCCGGTCCAGCTGTTCCTTGAGAATCACCAGCTCGGCCTCCAGCCGATCACTGGCGCGCTGCCCGGATTCCTGTGCGGTCCGCTTCGCCCGCTCCTGGTCGTCTTCCAATGCCCGAATCCGTTGCTTGGCCGCCGCCAGCTGATCCTGCAGCGCCAGATACTGCTCATTGCGCTGATCCAGTTTCGCTTTCAACTGCTCATTGAGCACCTGATACTGCTCCACTCGCTGATACTGTGATTGCAGTTCCGTTTTCAGTGCCTGGATTTCAATGCGGCGCTGGCGGTTGAGTTCCGCCAATGCCTCTTCATGCTGCCCAATCAGCGTCTTGATTCGCAGACGCTGAGCCCGGATAACCCGCGCAATGCGAACCCGATGCTCCGCCGATACACCCTGAGCAATATCCGCCAGATCGTTCTGGGCGGCCGGCATCAGCAGTGGAATGGACTCCGCCTGCGCCACCGGCGCGACTGGGGCCGCTTCAACTTTTACCGGAAAATCCAGACGATTATCCTCCAGCGCGCGGCGAATCGCCTGAAAGTCATTCGCACCGGGCTTCATGCTCGGGTCCCACATGTCTTTCTGGTGCCAGTTGACGGGGCATTGACTGCGGCAACACAACCGGGTCGGGCCGCTACCAATGACCGGCCCCGGCCCCGCCGTTTTAGCCAATTGCCGCAACGGCAGATTCCATTCGGGATCCGCCCGGCCATGCTCATCGAAATACAGCAGGAAAAAGACCAGCGCCTGGATCTTTAGTTGTGGAGTCAGTTCGGCAAACACCAGGCTAACTTCACGATCGGCAAATTCATTGAGCGCAACCACGCCATCCAGAATGGCCTCGAATTCAGTAAACCGCAGTTGTTTGGTCACCTGATGATCTTGAACAAACAACACTGCCTCGTAGGGCTGATCAGTGTTCTGCCGGGGCATACTTTCCTCGCACTAGACGACCTTTCGTCGCGTAGCCTTCTGTGGTTGAACCTTCAAAACAGGGGGATCGTCAATAAACGTCAAATCCGAAAGCGTACTGAGTATGGAATATGGCGCTGAATTATCCAGGGGCCTGGATCACAGTTTGGAAGTGGCTACACACCGTTACAGAAATACATGACGGCGGTCATGGTTAATCCATGCGCCAGCAGAGGACGACCCTGACGGTCTGGCGTGCAGTACCCCAAACGCGCCGATAACCCAGGCCAAAGTCTTGGAAGAAGATCTGGCAGCGGTCACCCGCCCGCTGCCGATCCGGCGCCTGGAAACGACAACAGAGTTTCGTCTCTTCCAGGCGCGTCTTCAGTGCGTCTACAGCTCAGCGGCAACCCGGGTGCCCTGTGCGATCGCACGTTTGGCGTCCAGTTCGGCCGCCACGTCGGCGCCTCCGATCAAGGTGGTCTTGACCCCGGCCTGCTCCAGATCAGCCTGCAGCTCGCGCAGAGGCTCTTGCCCGGCACAGAGAATGACGGTGTCCACCGCCAGGACACGAGGCTCGCCCTTGATCTTCACGTGCAGGCCCGCGTCGTCCACCTTCTCGTATTCAACGGCCGCGACCATCTGTACGTTACGGTTTTTCAGGGATGCCCGGTGAATCCAGCCCGTCGTTTTACCCAGGCCGTTGCCGACCTTGGAAGCCTTGCGCTGCAGCAGGTACACCTGGCGCGGCACGGCCGGCAACTCCGGCTCCAGACCCGCAATACCGCCGCGATGGGAAACCGTGAGATCCACGCCCCACTCTTTCATGAATTCGGCCACATCCAGGCTGGCCGACTTGCCTTCCTGGGTGATGAATTCGGCCACATCGAAACCGATACCGCCGGCACCGATGATCGCCACCGTCTTGCCTACCGGCTTACGACCGAGCAGCGCATCCAGATAGCCAATGACTTTCGGATGATCGACGCCAGCGATGTCCGGTACCCGCGGCACCACACCCGTTGCCAGGATCACCTCGTCGAAGCCCGCCTCAATCAGCTCCTGCGCCTCGACCCGACGATTCAGCTCAACCCGAACCTTGTGCTTGCTCAGCATCCGGTCGAAATAACGCAGGGTTTCATAGAACTCTTCTTTACCCGGAATCAGCTTGGCGACGTTGAACTGACCACCAATCTGGCTGGCCGCATCAAACAACGTCACCTCATGTCCGCGTTCAGCCGCCACCGTGGCGCAGGCCAGGCCGGCAGGCCCCGCTCCCACCACCGCCACCTTTTTGGAATGTGCACTTGGGGTGATGTTCAACACCGTCTCATGACAGGCACGCGGGTTGACCAAACAGGAGGTCAGCTTCATCTGGAAGGTATGGTCAAGGCAGGCCTGGTTACAGCCGATGCAGGTATTGATCTCATCGGCCCGGTCCTCCAGCGCCTTGCTGACGAACTCCGCATCCGCCAGGAAGGGCCGGGCCATGGATACCATGTCGGCATCGCCTTCGGCCAGGACGCGTTCCGCCACGTCTGGCATATTGATCCGGTTGGTCGTCACCAGGGGCACGCTGACATGCTCCTTCATCCGCGCCGTCACCTTGGTGAAGGCCGCACGCGGCACCATGGTGGCGATGGTGGGCACACGGGCCTCGTGCCAGCCGATCCCGGTGTTGATCAGGGTCACGCCGGCCTTCTCGATCGCCTTGGCCAACATCACCACTTCTTCCCAGCTACTGCCATCTTCGATCAAATCCAGCATGGACAGGCGGTATACGATGATGAAGTTGGGGCCGACCCGCTCGCGCACCCGGCGCACGATTTCAACGGGCAGACGAATCCGGTTCTCGTAGGAGCCGCCCCACTGGTCGGTGCGCTGGTTGGTACGCTCCACAATAAATTGGTTAATGAAGTAGCCTTCAGACCCCATGATCTCGACACCATCGTAACCGGCACGTTGTGCCAGCGCGGCGCACTTCACATAGGCCTCGATCTGCTCATCCACTTCTTCCGTGGTCAGCTCGCGCGGCTTGAAGGGATTGATGGGTGCCTGAATGGCCGACGGCGCGACTTGCTTTGGCGTGTAGGCGTAACGTCCGGCGTGGAGAATCTGCATACAGATCTTGCCACCGGCTTCGTGTACCGCCTGGGTGATCACCTTGTGCGCGTCGGACTCTTCTTCGGTGTCCATTTTCGCCGCACCCTTGGCCACAGCACCTTCGGCGTTGGGGCCGATACCGCCCGTCACGATCAACGCCACGCCAGCCCGCGCACGCTCGGCATAAAATGCCGCCAGACGCTCAAAGCCGTTGGGAGATTCCTCCAGCCCTGTGTGCATCGATCCCATCAGAGTCCGGTTCTTTAGAGTGGTGAAGCCCAGATCCAAAGGCGCCAACAAATGGGGATATTTCGCAATGCCCGGCGCCTGCGCAACGTTAGCCATGGATGTCTCCTGCAATTCTCTCATCGTTATTGTTGATCCCACGCGGCACTTAATAATCGCAGTGGAACCTGAGTCTGGATGCCTCTCCATGACACCTGAAACTGCCATGGAACCTGGATCGCTTTTAAGTGCACTTAAATTAGCCAGGAGACGGTCAACGCTCAATACCAGTCACTGACATTTTTTTACCCTTGAATGACAGCCACCATTCCTGCAACACTGCATTCGTCCTCTGTAGAAAAGCCTCCAGATCATGAGCAAACTGCAACTCGGCGACATTTCAGTCAATTTCGTGCGCGCGCTGCGGGATACCATCCGCCTCTACCAAGTCGATTCCATGCCGCTGCTCGAATCCTATGGCATCACCGAAGAACTGTTGTCCGCGCCCAAGGCCCGCATCAGCATTCCCAAATTCATGCGCCTGGGCCATGCCGCCATCGAGGCGACGGGCGAACCGGCACTTGGACTGGTCATGGGAGGCGCCACTCACGTCGGTCATACAGGCCTGCCCGGATACGCTGCCATGACGGCACCTGACCTGGGCCAGGCACTGGCGACACTGATTCATTTCGAGCGCCTGGGAAGCCAGAACCAACGGGGCTACAGCCAGTTCTATCATGAGCAAGGGTTCGGAGTGGCCCGTTTCTATTCCCTGAGCCCCTACAACGAATACAACTTCTTTGTGGTGGACCTCATGCTCAGTTGCTGGTTTCACCTCGGGCGCTGGATGACCGGAACCGATCGCCTCGTGCGGGAAGTCCAGATCGAGTACCCACGTCCGCCTTACCATCATCGCCACGAAGAACTGTTCCAGTGTCCCGTCCTGTTTGATCAGCCACGCAATGCACTGATTCTGACCCGCGATGCGCTACGCCAGCCCTGTCGTTTCTCGGCACCCGCGACCCATGCGGAAGCCCTGGCGGCCTGCCAAACGGAATTACTTGAGCTGACCCGCAGACAAAACCTCCGGGAGCGAGTAGAACGAATTCTGACGTCCCAGTTTCAGGGCAAGACACCGACAATGCCGGACGTCGCCAGCCAGCTCGGCATGAGTCCCTGGACATTGCGCCGCAAACTGGAGAAGGAGGGAGTGCAGTTTCAGGATCTGCTGGAGAAAAGTCGGCGCTCACTGGCCGAAAGCTATGTGCGGAACACCAATCTCTCGTTTAGCGAAATTGCCTTCCGTCTTGGATTTTCATCGCCGGCAGCCTTCCATCGCGCGTTTCGGCGCTGGACCCAGTGCAGCCCAGGCCATTATCGAGGTGCAGAGCATCGAGGTGAAGAGCACGAAATCAAGGCTAGCCACGAATACTAGGCAGCGAGGAAACGGACAGACCCACCCGATTAGAGTTCGACGGCATCATCCGCAAATTCGTCGTCGTCAAACTCCAGATCAAGCTCTTCCACAAGCAGTTCATCTTCATAGTCCAGCATGGCAGAGTTCTCTTCATTCCCTGTGTTGGATGAATTCAAGAGATTAACGCCTATTCGTGTCAAGCAGATGACGCCGACCCGGCTCGCGCCGAGCATCATAAGGAAGAGCAGAAGCGTATTGGATCGGTTGGCGGAAGGAGCGACGGATGAATCGGAAACGACAAATAACCGCCATCCTTTTGGATGCGGTTTTGTCGAAACAACAACGAGATAAAAAAAGAAGTGGCGGAGCGGACGGGACTCGAACCCGCGACCCCCGGCGTGACAGGCCGGTATTCTAACCGACTGAACTACCGCTCCGCGTATGGTGGGTGGTGAGGGGTTCGAACCCCCGACCCTCGCCTTGTAAGGGCGATGCTCTCCCAGCTGAGCTAACCACCCGCCGAATTGGAGATGCGAATTTTAATGATTTCCCGCACCCTGTCAAATGGAGAATTCGCTTTTATAACAAATTCTTTTACTTTTATTAAAACTCGCCGATATTTTGAACAGTTCGTTCAGAAACCGCCCAATCCTGCGCCTACGAGCATAGATCCCGTTACGCCTTCTCCCCCAACAGCTCGATCTTGTAACCATCAGGATCTTCGACAAACGCCAGAATCGTGGATCCATGTTTCATGGGTCCCGGCTCACGCGTCACCTTGCCGCCTTGTGCCTTGATTCGGTCACAGGCGGCATAGACATCATCCACGGCAATGGCAATGTGGCCATAGCCGTTGCCCAGGTCATAACCTTCCGTGTCCCAGTTATGCGTCAACTCCAGCACCGCGGTTTCCGACTCTTCTCCGAAGCCTACAAAGGCCAGCGTAAACCGCCCCTCCGGATAGTCTTTACGACGCAATAACTTCATACCCAACACATTGGTGTAGAAGTTCAATGACTGCTCGAGGTTCCCCACTCGAATCATGGTATGCAGAATACGCACAGGCCATTCCTCCAAGGACAAGTTATCGGATCGATGATTGGAAAAAACGATGCCTGCACCAAGACTCTCCCATCCTACTGGGCTCGCATTGCATGGTCGCGAGCCCAACTGAATCGATGGGATAAGCACAGCGCAGGCTGAAGCGGGTATTACTGGGCGTTGCTACACAACCGCTGCTACAAAATTAGAATTTGCAACGTCGGCGTTACGCAGTGGACAACAACTAATCCGTCAGCCCACCACGGCAACTGAAGCGCGGCTGACACCAATCGTCTTGCGCCCGGCGTTCGACTTAGATGGTCGAACCGACGCCTTGCGCGCCTGAGCCTTCCTCATGATGCGTGAAGCGCGTTCCGGACGCTTGGCTCCGTACGCAATGGACGCACCAAAGGGTACCTGCGCCATGAATGGCAGAGCCGCCTCGGACTTGTCGTCCAACTGAAGGCGGATAAGCGCGGAACGCCGACCATCCGGCACCGCGGTTTCCGCAAGCGCCTGATTTACCCGGTCCCACATACGCCAGGCGGATACAATACCACCATTGACGACCTGCCGAGTCTCGACGAACACTCGCTCGCTTCGTACCAGCGCGCCGCCCATGAACTCCCTGACCAAGCCAAAACCTTTATTCAACAAATCCCATATCTCCATTGAAATACTCCTTCGTCCCTTTTCATACAACCTCCCTTTCCAATGTGGATTTGAGTGCAACAACCAAAACCAAGTTCCCGCCGCCCAGGCCGTAAAAATAAAAAAGACCACTATCGCCATTTGGCAATAGCAGTCTCATTCTATTCTTCGCTTCAAGAGCGCCGGATCCATTAGTGGCATCGCATCCCTTTGCGTACACACCCAAACCCAACATCTGATCGCGAATGATACTTGGCTACGGATATAATTTCAAGTTTTTAGAACTGCCTCACACTTTCAAAGTGCTGCCCGTTCAAGCAACGAATTGTGCATTTTAACAGCGGCCGCTGCTGCCACCGCACTCAAGGATGGCAGACAACCGGCAATCTGCCTTTCATAAACCCTATTCAGTCAACCTAAAAAGAAGCCGTCCGTTAGAAGGGCCACCAACCCGAGCTTTCGCCTTCCTGTTCAGCAACCACCTCGACTTTTGGCTCGAGACTCTTTTCATAGGCAGCCCGGTCGCGCTCCAGCTCTGCGGCCATGCGATCGGCTTTCAACTCTGGCAGCGAGTCGCCGCCACAGAGATAGAGACACCACCAAGCACCTGGACTGTAGGCACCGGAGCCCTTCAACTGAGCCAGTTCTGCCTCCCGCATCTCTTCGATCTCTTGCTCGCGCCGCGCAAAGTCACTTTCGATATTGTCATGGACGATCGAGGTGCCGGCATGGTTGGGAGCAAACAGCTCACTTTTCAGAAAGCGTGTTTCGACGATTTCCGGATAGGCAACCTCACCCTGCACCAGTTGCAAGTCCCCCTGCGCCCAAGGTGATTCCGGGTCCAGATCGGGATTAAGTTGCTTAGGCTTTGACACCTCGCTGTAGCGCAAGTAGTAGACCTTGCCTGCCTCGATCTCCAGCTCCGCGTTAGCAATTTCACTCAGAGAAAAACTGTTGAGTCCTTCCAGCCCAAACAGTGGACGGCGCATGGCGATGTGGCGCTTTCCGGGGCGCACCTCTAGCCAGGTATAGCCATTGTTACGCAGATTGAAGTAATGGGTGTCGTCCACGTACAGGCTGGGCGCTTCCAGCTCTTCCGCCGCCCAGTCACTGTGAGGCCGATAGAAATAAATCAGTCCGTTCGACTGGCTCGACCACTGGGAGTTACTGATGTGCGCAAACTTATTACCGTGAACCGGCCACAGAAAGGCACCCGTGCTCTTGCCGATGGACTGGTAGATCTTACAGCCTCCCAGCATCGCGATGAGCATGATCAGTCCCCCGACGCGGACCCATCTCCCTGAAAACATTGCACCCATACCAGCTCTCTCACAAATGGCACAAATTGACCCGCCATGTTACCAATGTCTTCATTCCAATTGTGAGACGTACTGCAAGGCTTATTCATGCCAGGGCGTTACGACTTTCAGACGTCACCCCCATCTACCCCAGATAGATGACGCCACCCAATACCGATAATCGACCAATCCTGATCCGAACAGTCGGCGACCGTAAGTGGCTGCTCACAATGGGCATCCTGTAAAACTGCTTCAATTTTGCACAATGGATCGCAAATCCCATGGAACAACCTGCGTCATCAGCAATATTTCGCTACACTATGCCCATCTGTCCATAGTGAACACTTCCACCGGATCGGCCGATGGTGGAAGAGCCCAGTCGAGGATCAATTCATGACGCGCGCGCTTGCCGCCTTAAAATTGGCCTGGAAACCAGGACTGCTTGCAGGAAGTCTGTTGTTCTCCTTCGCCCAAGCTTCACCCCCCGACAACATCGAGGCCTTCGCCACTGAGGATGAGAGCCACCAAACCGTCACGGAAATCGTGCTGACCAACGGCGACGTGGTCACCGTGGTCTATTCCCAAGGACGCTTTGAATATCCGCCCCAGCAAGGCGATGTCATCCGGGAACCAAGCAATGATGGCGCAACGCTTATGACGTTGAGCACGCCACAAATGTCGGAACACTTCATTCCCGGTCTGTTTGGTTACACCGCTGCGGGCGGCCCTGCCGTCGAACAGAGCCAGCAGGTCACCAAGGCCAATCTGCGCACGGGCGGTTATGACGAGAACGACCATCCCCAACTGGACCGCGCCACCGCGCGCACCACAAGTGGCACCGGTACGACCGCCATTAATGTGCAGCTTCCCGGCACGCAGTCCTATTCGGCGGACTACTCTCTCAAGGCCAGCTCCCGCTAACAGTTCCACCCAAAAGCATTCCAAAAAAACGGAGTCTCAAGGACTCCGTTTTCTGTTCACAACCGCGATCAGCCGCCTGTGCCCTGTAGCGCGTTCAGCCGTAACTGAGCTTCATTCAGCCGTCGCTCCAGATCAAGAACCCGCCTGTTCAACTGCTGCCGATTGACGTCGACGGATTCCATTGCTGTTTCCAAACTCTTGACCCGGCTATCGACCTGCTGCCCCGCACCTTGTGACGCCACGGCCTCGACCCGCTTGATCACGGCCGACAGTTGCGACTGGTTGTTCTTGGCCAGCGACTCCACTTGCTCGACCGCATCCACCCTGGCCAAGGCCGCAGTCTCTCGCTCCACCTTGGCGATCGCACCTTTCAGATTCTCTTGCGCCTGTTGCAGACTATCGGCACGACCCTTTTGTTCACCGGCCACTTGTTCTGCCGCCTGCAATCTTGCCTGCAGCTTCGTATTGGCAGCCTCAAGCGCGACGATCTTGGATTGCGACTCCTTGATCAATTCGATGTTCCGCTTGTTGGAAACATCCCATAGCTTGCGAATCTCCGAATCGATCGCATTCAACCGGGATGCAAGCTGAGAACCGCTTTGGGCGACGTTCGCCTCGGTTTCACTCAGGCTGCCTTCGAGGCGGGCCGTAATCAGCTTGCTCTGATTAATGTATTGGCTCGCCTCGCTCAGCTCAGCTTGCAACTGATTGATCGTGGCCTGCTGGCGAAAGATCTGCCAGAAACTCACTGCCGCCACAGCCACCACCAGCAACAACACCAAGGCTGTCAGCCATGTCGAGCTACCAGAGGGTTGCGCCACGGCCTTGCGCGCCGTTGCCGCAGGAGGCGTGTCTTGGGAGGCACCACCCGAGCCAGTGGCGGGTTTCGTGGGGGATGCCTTGGTGCGATCCTGGCGAAAGCGCTCAAGATCGTCTTTATCGGGCGTTAAGCTGTCCATTGGAACCTCATAGGGGCTTGCCGTCTCATTTCAGGCCGCTTTTATATATACCAGCGGACCCGGATACCAACACCAAGCACGGAATTCAACGAAGCATTCACATATAGATCATCGCGACCACGCCAACAAGACGAAAATCCACCGCTGGACGTACCGCAGACCAAAAAACGTGCGAATTATGGCGTGAACCCAGACGCCATAAAAGCTGCGACGTATGCGGATTTGCATGAATGGCGCGACCTTAATACACTATGCGACTTCTTTTTCCTTGGTTCGAGTTGGCCCGCCTGCGCGATTCCGACCCGGCGGCCGGAGACCTTATTCATGCAACCACTTGTCGGCGTCATCATGGGCTCAAAATCTGATTGGCCCACCATGGAACATGCCGTGGATCTTCTTGAAAAGCTGGGCGTGCCCTATGAGACACGAGTGGTTTCTGCGCACCGCACGCCGGATTTGCTGTTCGATTATGCCAAATCCGCAGAATCGCGCGGTCTCAAGGTGATTATTGCCGGCGCCGGTGGTGCTGCCCACCTACCCGGCATGGTTGCCTCCCAGACCAATCTGCCGGTACTGGGGGTTCCTGTTCAGTCCAAGACACTGAATGGACTCGACTCGCTGCTCTCCATTGTGCAGATGCCTGGCGGCATTGCCGTGGGCACACTGGCAATTGGCCGCGCGGGCGCCACCAATGCCGGATTGCTTGCCAGCCAGATCCTCGCACTGCAACACCCGGAGATCAAGCAGGCCCTCAATGAGTTCCGCGCACAGCAGACGCAAACTGTGCTGGAACAGGCCGACCCTCGAATCTAATCAGCTATTGAGGTTGCCCACCATGAAAATCGGTGTTCTTGGTGCCGGCCAGCTAGGCCGTATGTTGGCGCTCGCGGGATACCCGCTGGACATGACATTCAGCTTCTACGATACCTCAGGCGCCCCATCCGTCGGGCTGGGAACCGTTTACATCGACCCGGACGACACCCAGCAGGAACTGGATCGCTTTCTGGAACAGGTTGATCTGGTGACTTATGAATTCGAGCACCTGCCACTCGGCTTAGCTCGTGCGGTGGAAGCCCGCAAGCCGCTGCATCCGTCATCCGAATCGCTACGTGTGTGTCAGAATCGAGCGGAAGAGAAAGCTCTGTTTACCGAACTGGGCATCCCCACTCCACGCTACCGCCTGGTGCAAAGTGCCGATGAGCTGGCACAAGCCGCAGCCGAGCTTGGTTGTCCGGTTGTCGCCAAATCCATCACTGAAGGATACGACGGCAAGGGACAAGCGGTTCTGCGCTCGCCTGCCGAGGCTCAGGCTGCCTGGGACAGCATTCGTCATCCTCAGCTGATCGTGGAAGCTTTCGTCGAATTCACCCGCGAACTTTCCATCATTGCCGTCCGCTCAAGCCGCGGCGAAGTCGCCATCTACCCCATGGCAGAGAACAATCATCAGGCCGGCATCCTCCGCTACTCGATTGCTCCCGCGCCAAAGTTGAGCCCGGACCTGGATGCACAGGCCCGCAACTACATCCATCGCCTGCTGGAGCGCCTGGGGCATGTGGGCGTCCTCACGCTGGAACTGTTTGAGACAGCGGATGGGCTGCTGGCCAACGAGATGGCTCCGCGCGTTCACAACTCCGGCCACTGGACCCAGAATGGCTGCCCGACCAGTCAGTTCGAGAACCACCTGCGAGCCGTCGCTGGACTGCCGCTGGGTGACTGCCGTGCCCTGGCACCTACCTGCATGATTAATCTGATTGGGCGCACTGGTGATCGCCAAGCGGTGCTCCGGCATGACTTTGCTCATCTTCACCTTTACGGCAAAGCGGAACGTCCAGGACGCAAGCTGGGGCACATCAATATCCTGGCAGACAACTATGAAGAGCTGGCCCGTCGGGTCCAGCAATGTGTGGCAGAACTGCCGGAAGCGGCCCCATTCAAGTGCTCAATAGCCGCGCAAAATCCGTAGTGCGCAAATGAATCCGGGAGGACTCCGTGCCTCCCAGGCTGCTCCAGAGCAAGATACACTGATTAAGAGTCAAAAAAGTTGCCTGTCACGATTGATAATCACCGCCTCCGCCTCAATAGATAAGGCAGTCGAAGGAGTGATATGATTTTTATCCCTTCGCCTGATGCGCTGGTTCACGATCGTCACACTGCGAGAATCGCCGCACCAGAACTGGAACGATCTTGATGAAACGATAACGGAGAGACTCATGGCTTTCGAACTGCCTCCCTTGCCTTACCCCAAGAATGCACTCGTACCTCACATGTCCGAGGAAACCCTGGAATACCACCACGGCAAGCATCACCAGACCTACGTCGACAAGCTCAACGGCCTTGTTCCCGGCACCGAATTCGAAGGCAAATCCCTGGAAGACATCATCAAGAGCTCCAGCGGCCCTGTCTTTAACAACGCAGCCCAAGTCTGGAACCACACCTTTTTCTGGAACTGCCTCAGCCCCAACGGCGGTGGCGCACCCACCGGCGCCGTAGCCGAAGCGATCAACAAGGCATTCGGCTCTTTTGACGCGTTCAAAGAGAAGTGCAACGACGCTGCCGTCAGCAACTTTGGTGCTGGCTGGACCTGGCTGGTGAAAAATGCCGACGGTTCGCTGGAAATCATGAACACCAGCAATGCCAATACCCCCATGACGTCTGGCAAGACCGCCGTCCTGACTGGGGATGTATGGGAACATGCCTACTACATCGATTACCGCAATTCCCGCCCCAACTTCCTGAAAGGTTTCTGGTCCCTGGTCAACTGGGACTTCGTAAACCAGAAGTTCGCAGCGTAAGTCGCTTTCGGGATCCCCCAAAGCAGGAGCAGCCCCAAACCGGCTGCTCTAGACAGGATGCCCCTGGCATCCTGTCTTCCACCCGCCCCAGCATGCTAATACTTACCAACCTAGCCACCGAACTGTGAGCCAGTTCAACCCTCTGCCATGACGCCTTCCAAAACCCTGGCTACACTTGCTGTACAGAAGCGGAGTTAACGCGGTCAAGCGAGCAGTTGTATGGCCTGGATAAGCCCCAGCGTACGTCTCACTCGTCACCTGCCACACCTCCGCTTACGAACTAAGCGAGCCATCAGAACGCACTCCAATGCCAGATGCCAAGTCAGCCATTCCCAAGCTGAGACTTCACAATCAACTGTCGTTCCGCCTGTTGCGTTGGGTACTCGCAACCACGCTGGCCGCAGGGGCATTTTTCAGCCTGGCTCAAATCAGTCTCGATGCCAGTCGCGCCAACCGCGCGATGGATGACCATGCCACGCAACTGCTTGCCGTCATCAAAGAGCCGGCCACACAGGCCGTCTTTAACCTGGATCTTGAGCTCGCGCGACAGGTTGTCGACGGCCTGTTTGAACAACGCGCCGTACGCCATGTGGTGATTCGCCACCCAGACCAAATGCCGCTGGCCGAACGCTCGCGTCCGCCATTAACACCGCCCTACCGCACACTCACGGACATCATCTTCGGCAGCGAGCGGCAATACCAAGCATCCCTCGCCTACGGCAGCCAGGGCACCGATCTCGGCCACCTTGTCCTCGTCCTGGATACCGCGGAGGCGGCAGGTGCCTTCCTGGAGCGCGCGGCCCTTCTCTTCCTTTCCGACATTATGAAGGCCTTCGTACTGGGCCTGATCGTTTACGGGCTCTATCACTACTTCCTGACCGCGCCGCTGATGTCCATCATCGGCTCGATCACCCAAATTGATCCGGCCGCGCCAGGCCGCAAAAAGATCGAGATGCCGCTGCGCCATGACCGTGATGAGTTAGGTCTTTGGGTGCGGTCGGCGAACAACTTGCTGCAGTCAATTGACGACAACCAGCAACAGCGCCGGGCAGCAGAAGCACAAATTCTGAAAATGTCTCAGTACGATCTGTTGACCGGCCTACCTAACCGCGCCATGTTTCGCAATCAATTGCAGTTGATGCTCAACGATGCACGGCGCACCCAGCAGAAAGCCGCCCTGATGTGTGTCGGCATTGACGATTTCAAGTCAATCAATGACCAGTATGGATACAGCGTCGGCGATCGCCTGCTGCGAGCCTTTGCCGAGCGCCTGGCGAGCCACAGCCAAGCCGTCCATGCCGTGTCCCGCCTGAGCGGTGACCGTTTCGCCCTGATCCAGGACAACATCGCCGACGCCTATCAAGCGGCCAGCCTCGCCGAAGATCTGGTTAATAGCCTCAACCAGCCCTTTCACATCGGACGCCATCAGATCCACTTGCTCTCGACCATTGGTATCGCCGTATTTCCGGATGACGAGGAAACGCCTGATCGGATCGTGCAGAAAGCCGAACAAACCATGATGCTGGCCAAAACGAGCAGTCGCGGTCAGTTCCAGTTCTATATTGCCAGCGTGGACACAGAACTCCGTGAACGTCGGCAACTGGAAAAGGATCTCGCTCGCGCCCTCGGAAACCAAGAGCTTTACCTGGTCTACCAACCCCAAATCAACATGGTCACCGGGGAAGTGATTGGCGCCGAAGCCTTGGTACGCTGGCACCATCCTACTCGAGGTCTGGTTCCACCAGACCTCTTTATCCCCATTGCCGAGAGCAGTGACACCATTAAGGAGATCGGCACCTGGGTATTGCGCGAGGCCTGTCGTCAATTGCGTGCCTGGCGTGACCAAGGCATCGACATCAATGTCTCGGTCAACCTGTCGGCCGTGCAGCTACGTCAGCGCGATCTCGTCAGCATTCTTGAACAGACGCTGCAGGAGTACCAGATCGAGCCAAACCAGCTCGAACTGGAAATCACCGAGACCAGCTTTATGGAAAGCCTGCACGAGGCCGTCGCGACGCTCAACGAGATCCGTCACTTTGGCGTGCGCTGTGCCGTGGATGACTTTGGGACGGGCTACTCATCCTTGAGTTATCTGAAACAGCTTCCCATCGACAAGCTCAAGATCGACAAGCAATTCGTTCGGGACCTTCTGGTCGATGAGGATGACACCAGCATCGTAAATGCCATCATTCAGCTCGGACGCAGCCTCAAACTCAACGTCATTGCCGAAGGGGTTGAAACCGCGGAGCAAGCCGCCTATTTGACCGCCAATGGCTGTATCGAGGCGCAAGGATATTTCTACAGCAAGCCATTAGCACCAGAAGACTTCCTCCGCTACTACCACCGTGATGCTGCCCTCCCCACCTGACCCCGGCTGTCAATTCGAGCTGGCGCATGCACACTGAATCACACCGTATATCAGCCGGAAGCCATAGCGCATGGCGCACGGACGGCGCCATTCCATCCAACAGTTGTGTCACCAATGAACGGCGCAGATCTACGTTAACGAATCGTAAAGGCCGCCTTCACGTCCGCTAGCCCAATGCCATCCCTACCCATACAGCTATAACCCATTGACGATGGATAGCGCGTACTGCCACTGCGTGATTCCTAGCCGCCCTTTTCCTAGCTTCCCTTCGAGGGTAGAAAAGACAGTCCCGCACAGTTGCCTCCCCTCTCAATAGCCACAAGCTCCCTACCACTGGCACCCTGAGTGTGCCTCACAAATGCTGGAACGCCGGCCAAGCCAATAGAAGCGTACTGATGTGGATGGATGAATGAATGAATGAATGAATGAATGAATGAATGAATGAATGAATGAATGAATGAATGAATGAATGAATGAATAGTACGAAGACTTGAACATAAAAGAAGGAGGGGACTCAATAAAAAACGGGCGACTTAGTCGCCCGTTTTTTATCACGCTGTGCTGCGCCTATCGAAGCTCAAGCGTATTGCGGCGGTAGAGGCTATCCAGAGCCGGCTTCTGATGATCCTCAGGGCTTTCTCCCTTGATCTCCAGGTTCAACTCCCAAAGCGAGTTATATTTATAATCGCTCGCCTCGCGCGCTGCTTCCTTGTTACGCAAGATCGTCGGCCGCAAGAACACCAGAAGATTCGTTTTTTCCACGGTTCGTTGCGTGCTGCGGAACAGGACGCCAAGACCCGGAATGTCACCCAGCAAGGGTACCTTGCTGGTCTGGGTACGATAATTATCGTTAATCAGTCCACCCAACACGATCGTCTCGCCATTATCAGCCAATACAGCCGTCTTAATCTGACGCTTATTGGTGATGATATCGGATGCTTGCGTCACGGCGTCTGCAATCGAGGAGATCTCCTGCTCAATGTCAAGCCGGACCAAGTCTCCATCGCTGATGGTGGGCGTGACCCGCAAGGTCAAACCAACATCTTCACGCTCAATGGTGGTGAAGGGATTTGCCGTGCCATCGGTGCCGGTACCAGTCTGCCCCGTCACGAACGGAACGTTCTGACCAACGATGATTTCAGACTCCTGATTATCCATCGTAATGATGCTTGGCGTGGACAGCAGATTAGCTCCCGCCGTCGTAGACAGCGCTTGAACCAGGACACCAAAGCTCAAGCCGTCAGGATTCTCCTTGCCGCCGCCCAAGGTAATCCCCCCAGGCGCAGGTGCAATGAGCGAGTCGCCCGCAATGGCTTGCAGGACATCGCCGATATTGCGGCCGACGTTATCGAAGCTGGTACCGCCCACGGGACCGGATTTGCCCGTCAGGTCAGCCGCCGCCCATTGCACGCCAAGGCCTCGATTGAAGTTATCACTCACTTCAACAATGATGGCCTCGATCAGAACCTGTGCCCGGCGCACATCCAATTGAGCAATGATTTCCATGATCTCCGGCATGGCGGAGGGATCGGCCCGAACCACCAGGGCATTCAGCCCCTCGTCGGCAAACACTGCCATTTTGCCGTTACCAGGACGTGCGGCTTGTGCACTGTTGGCGCCGCCTGCGCCACCAGCACTCGCCCCAGACCCTGAGCTTCCGCTCATCAGACCGGAAATCAAGTCAGCCAGTTTCTCTGCATCCGCATGGCGCAGACGAACCACTTGGGTCGCGCCTGTCGAAACTGCTGGCTGATCGAGTTTTAAAACCAGTTCCCGAACCCGCGCGCGAAAGGCATCGTCTCCCCGCAGAATCAGACGATTACTACGCTCATCCGCCACCACGCTGTATTTGGCGGCAGCGCCTTTCTGCGCACCACGACCGAGTTCGGTGGGCGCCAGCTCTTCCAGCAGTTTGACGAGATCGCCGACCCAGGCATCGCGCAACTGGATCACTTCCAGTTCCTGAGAGGCCGGCGTGTCAAGTTCACCGACAATGCGCGACATCCGCTCAATGTTGGATAAATGATCGCTGATGATCAGCGCGTTCGCTGCGGCAACGCCAGCCAGATGACCGTACTTTGCCACCATCGGGCGCAGAATAGGCACCAGTTCCAAGGCATTGGCATTTTTGACCTGAATGACGCGTGTTACCAATTGCTCACTGGGCTCGGAACGAAGATAGTTCCCGCTTTCCGCCAGTTGCTTCGCATCGTTCTGCTGAACGATCTTGATCACGCCATCGGACGGAACGGCGGCAAACCCGTGCACCTGCAATACC
The DNA here is from genome assembly GCA_023430625.1 of Pseudomonadota bacterium. Classification (GTDB taxonomy): domain Bacteria; phylum Pseudomonadota; class Gammaproteobacteria; order Pseudomonadales; family Oleiphilaceae; genus JAEZAA01. The sequence goes on along the minus strand of JAEZAA010000315.1, from coordinate 2,512 downwards.
GACAGGAAGAGTTCGTAAATTCCGTCCTGACTCATGGGTGCATTGGAAATGACGGTCACCTTGCCCTTGACCCTCGGATCAATGACAAAGCTGTACCCTGTAATGTCGGCGACTTGCGTCACGAACGCCCGAATGTCCGCATCCTTTAGATTGACTTTCCACGTTTGTTCCTGCGCCACGGCGGTCTGCACACTTAGCGCCAACCCCAATGTCGCCATCAAGGAGAGTGCCGCCAGCAGAGACACGAGGCCTTTCAACGTTTTGCTGTCTTCGATTAGCGTTCTCATTTTGACTTCTTATATGAGTTAATTTTGACGCAAGGGGTAGCTCACCGTGAAGCGTGCCCCGCCCCGCTCGACCTCAACCTCGAGCATCTCCTGCTGCGAGAATTCCTTGATCAATTCTCGATCCGTCTTCACGTCTCCAAGCACGTGACCGTTAACAGAGCGAATAACGTCGCCCTTTTGTAAATTGAGAGAGCGCAGCATTGGATTATTGCCGTCGTAGACATAGCCATCCGCCGCTCCACCCCCTGCCGGTTTCAGCCCCACCGATGCCAGGGCCGTGTCCGGATTCTCACTCAACTGCCGTTGCGCCAGCGCTACAAACTCCTCGGGAGAACTGACCCGAGGCTGCTCTACCGCTTTAACGGTGTCCCGAGCCGCCAACACATCGTCAAACGAAAGCGTCTCTAGCTGTCCCTGCCGTCGCAATACCACTCGATCAGGGAACACGCCGACCATCTCCGCACCACCGGGTAGTTTCTGGCCGACCAAATAAAACTCACCTTCCTTGCCACGCTGGGAAATGATTGCGCCCGAATCCTTCTCGCGATCCGCAATAAACACGCCTTCCAGCATTAACTGCAATTTTGTCTGCGGTGCGTCAACCTGGCTGAGAACCTCTGCCTTGACCCCCGCGTCTTCCAACTGGCCAAACAGATTGCCAGTGGCCAAGGCCGCGATTTCAATTCGCTGGCCCTGCTTTTCATTCAGCTTGGCCGGCATGACTGGCAGATCGGACTGCCACTGGCGAAACGGCAACCAGGTCAGCTGAGCCAGCGACTGGGCCATCATAATTATCAGCACGATAGCCAGCAAGTGCTGCAACGGCTTGCTAAACGCATTCAAATTCACGCTGACAGCCACCTCGGCGAACTGGCAATCCGGGGCGTATAACCCAGTTTTACGCTATAACCAGTCATTTCACTAGGCACTAGCTTACCCTCTGTTACAGTAGGATTCCGTGATCGCTTCTGGCTTTTGACCACCCAATCTGCGATCCCGGGTCACAAGACTTTCTGCTGGACGCGAAACACGACGTCCTGGGGGCTTGAGTTTGGTGCCCAAGGCGCGCCCGCCAGATCCAGCAACTTGCGACGTACAGCCACCTTGGCAATACCATCCGGCTGCAGAAGAATCTCCGCCACGCCGAGTTGCGAAGGACTGTCCTTCACATCCAGCACGACGTCATCGCCACGCAAACTCAGAAGGCCGATCAATCCGTCCATTTTCTGCTTTTGTACAACCGGCCCCATGGGATACGACACCGTACCGCCGCTCCACTTCAGGGCACCCTGAGCATCAAGTACCCGGCGTTCCGCCGGGTCCAGCGACAGCACCAGCGATTCAATCCGGATATCGCCATCCAGCGTGATCTGATTGCCTGCCAGCCATTCATTAAACGTCTCCAGGCCCACCTGCCCCTGTGCCTTGACACCAACAATACCGCTCCAGTCCATGGAAAGCTGCAGGGCTATTTGGCCGGCCGGCGTGTCCGCCTTCACTTGGACTGGCGATCCGCCGACCAGTTGCCGCCAGGGCTGTAAGCGCCATTCAACTCGCCCTTGCTGGCCTTCATAGTTCACTAGACTGGCGCCATTCCAGAGCGTTCCCTGGACACTGGAAAGACGCACCGATGCCTGCTCCAACGGAACATGCGGCTGAACAAAACGCCAGACGACTTCAGCCGGCAGCTCGATAATCAAAAACGAGACATAGGCAAAGAGCGCGAGGAAGCTATAACCAACGATTCTTTTAAACACGGCTTGGCACTGTTACCCAGTGAGCGCGCCAGGGACGCGGGAGCAATGATCTTATCAGGAGACTATGGACGATACTTTTACCTTGTTCAAGAAAACGGCGTGGAAAGTCTTGCGTCGATACATAAAAAAAGCCCCGTAAAAACGGGGCTTTTCATTACAGCGGCTGGATGGATGTAATTACATCATGTCCATGCCTGGCATGCCGCCGGCAGGCATAGCCGCCTTGGCATTTTCGTCGACGTGCTCGGAGATCATGCACTCGGTGGTGATCATCAGGCCGGCAACGGATGCCGCGGACTGCAGCGCCGTACGAGTCACTTTGGCCGGGTCCAGAATACCCAGTTCCAGCATGTCGCCGTAGGTGCCGTTGGCTGCGTTGTAGCCGTAGCTGTCCTTACCCTGCTTGACCTTGTCCACCACGACAGAGGCTTCGCCACCTGCGTTGGTCACGATCTGGCGCAGCGGAGC
>JAEZAA010000172.1 GCA_023430625.1 Pseudomonadota bacterium | reverse complement strand
CAATGCGGATCTGCTGGCGGCCGCCACCGCCCACGACCCGGAAATTCTGAATTTGTTCGAGGGTTATGAGTTGCGGGCTGGCCAAACCCAGGGCCGCGGTGCGGTGGTGATGTGCACCCAGGGCGGCGGCGAGGCCTTGCTGCTGGATGTGGGCTGTACCGCCAAGCTGGATTATCACTGGTGGCAGACCGAAGCGCGCGAGCCTTGCGAAGTGCCGCTTGATGCGGCGGCGGTATGTCCGCGGTAGACAATGCGGTGGGGTCAAAAGCCTCCGCCGTCTACAGGGCGAAGGTTTTCAGGCTTGCCTACTCGTCCTCCGAGCGAGCCGTCACCGACTCAATCTCCCCCTCCGACGTGGTGACCGAAATGATGATGGGACGGCAGCAGACGCTGCAGTCCTCGATATATTCCTGCTCGTCGACCGAGCCGTCGACCAGGATCTCGATCTGCTCCCAGCAGTAGGGGCACTGCAGGGTGGCGGGTTGGAGTTGCTGCATGGATGTCTCCTGGGGCGGCGGGGGCGACTGGTTGAGATCCCGCCCTGCTGCTCAAAATCCGCCCTGCCGCTCAAAAATAATAGCCAATGTGCAGGTTGATCCGCCGTTCCCAGTTATCGGCATCGCCACTCATGGAGCCGCCGACAAACGGCTGGTTCTTGCCCCACACGAAGTCGAGATAGGTGAACAAGGGGCCTGCCAGCATGGACACGCCCGCCACGATCATGGTGGTGTCTGCCGTGTCGTCGGACTTGTCGGTGACCAGGTTGTTGTCCAGGTAGAAGGTGAATTCGGAAATCGGCCCAAGGCTCACCGGCAGCAGATAGGCGATGTTGGCCGTGTAGCTTAAGGCTCTGGCCGGGATGGTATCGGCGTAGGCATAGGCGCCGACGGTCAGTTGGTCGGCGCCGGAATCGACGTCGTACTCGTAGTGGGTCACCTGCAGTTGCAGGTTCCAGGGGCCATAGTTGCCGTTGAGGTGGGCGGCGATGGCCAGGTAGTCGCCGTTGCTGCTGTCGCCATCGTGCAGCTTGCCGCCCAGGGCTGATAGACCGATCTCGGTGGCGGCCCTGCCGCCCGCGCCAAAGGTATAGGCGGCTCGACCGGCCAGGCTGTTGGTTTCACCCAGGTCGCCCGCCAGGGGATCGCCGATCACGTCATAGGAATAGCGTTCCGTGCGGTCATCCACGAAACCGTCGACCCCGCCCAGTTCGTCGTTCTTGAAGAAGGCCAGCCGCAGGTCCCAGGGGGCGGATAGCCAGGACAGCTTAAGGCCTGCGTCGTAGTCGTCCTCCAGGCCAAGATAAAAATTGCTGCTGAAGAAGTAACTGTGGGAATTGAAGGGCAGGTTGCCGAACGGCACCTTGGTGATACCGGCCTCGCCCCGCAGGCTGTCCGTGAACTCGTAACCGATCCAGCCATGGTGGATCACCTGCATGTACTGGTAATAGCGCACCTCGGCGGACAACAGAAGATCGTTGACGGTGCCATCGAAGTTAAGGCGAATGGTGTCCAGGTCGAAGTCACCGCCGCGACTGCGGTTCTCGTCGTCGTAGCCCAGGTAACTGTATTGCAGGCGTACCGCGCCACCGACGTCGATGTCACCGGCCAGCTCGGCGGCCTGCAGTGTCGGCAGGTTGAGAAGAAGGACTGGCAGACCGAACGCCTGCCAAAGCAGGCGCCCGCGCAGGGGGAATGGCTGCATGCGCAACATCGAACAATTCCTTGTAGGACGGCGGTTAAACTCAGGCGGGACAACATGTCATGTCGTCCTGTACCGGATTTAACTCTACCGGTTGCGCTGCAACAACGTGGGCGACTGGGGCAGGGGCACGCGGCCAGGCTCGCTGAGGATCTGTCTTCTAGGTTTCGTCCTGCTCCGCTCGGCAGCGCCGCGCTTTCCTCAGCCGCCCCGCTATTAACCAGGTGATTCGCGCCAGCACCCTGTATTACAAGATCCCATAACAAGGCGCAGCCGCAATCGCGCTATCCAGACCCGGGCGGTTTGGCTCGGCCCGGCTGAGCTGGTGCCGTAGAGCTGGTGCCGGGCTCGATTGCGGTACCGTCAGGGGCGCGGCAAGCGCGGCTACACCTCGATCTCAATCAAGCTGCAGCTTTTGGTGTAGCCCAGCGCCCGCTTGATGGTCGGGAACACTGTGACCGTGGACACGCAGATGCCCAGCTCAATCAACTGCGCCTTGCTGAGTTGCTGGCGGATGCGCGCTTCCAGGATGGGGTCGGGCAGCTTGTAGGCGGCCACGCAGGTGGCGTAGTCGTAAACATCCTTGAGCGATTCGGACAGTTTGCTGCCGCCCTGCAGCGTTGCCCGAATCAGTTCCTTCGCCACACCGGCCTCCAGCGCTATGCGCACAATCAGCTGCAGACAATGGCCACAGTCAGCCACCTGCAACGCCGCAATCTTGCCGATCCAGAACACCTCCAGGCTGAGGCTTTCCCGGTGGCTGTTGAAGGGACGAAACGCCAGGTACTTGGCAAAGGCGTCCGGTGAGTATTCCAGCAGCTCACGAATGTAGGTGCTGTCGTACCGGTAGTGAGCCTCAAACTGATCGATTAACTGCAGTTGTTCCGCATGGTTCATGGGTGGTCCTTCCTCTCCTGTGGGATGACGGATAGCCGCCGAATGGTCTGACGCACTAGGCTGCCGGTCCCATCTTGAAACCTTCGATGGATCAGGCAAAGTTAGTTTCTATCGCCTCCGGCGATGGGTCCGCCATGATCCAGGGAGTCACTGCCGTCAGGAGGTTCGCTGTAGTCGAGCGGCGCACTGTAATAGTTGCCATACAGACGTCCCGCTTCCCGGGCGAACCAGCGGGCCGCCAGGCCCTTGGGCGTGCGGTTGGACCACAACAGATCCACACCCAGGCTCCAGGAGTTCAGGGCATTGGTCACATTCAGCTCCACCAGTTTGCCGCTTTTCAGGAAGGGGCGTGCCAGTTCATAGGGCGCGTTGACCCAGCCGACATTTTTGCTGGCCAGCTCCAGGGCTTGCAGAAGCGAATCACAGGTCCAGACCTGCGCGGACAGTTGCCAACGTTTTTTGCTGGCGACGGTGGCAGTCAGGATCTGGCGGTATTTGGCGGCTTCGGTGAGGGAGGTGGATTTTGTCAGCGTGAGCGGGTGCTCCGGGCTGGCCAGCATCAAGACGCGCTGATGGCCGAGATTGCTGAAATCGACTTCCTCCCGGTAGGCATCCCGGCTGGTGACAAAGGCAAAGTCGGCGGCGCCGGTCGCAACCTTCTGAATGATCTCCTCGTCCACGCCGGTGCTGGACGTGATCTGGGTGAAGGGAAAGCGCTCGGCGAATGCCGCCAGCATATCGTTGAGCCGGTCTGGCATCACCAGCTCCTCAAACGCGATCACCAGCTGAGGTTCTTCGCCTTGCTGATAGGACTCCGCCGCCTGCTGAAAGCGCTTCATCTGGGCGATGGCCTGGCGGGCCAGCGGTAGCAGTAACTGGGCTACGCCGGTGGGGACGGGGTACTTGCCGGAGCGGTCAAACAGGGTGAGGTTGAGGTCCAGCTCAAGGTTCTGAATGTGGGTGCTGACCACCGACTGAACCTTACCCATCTCCCGCGCTGCCGCGGAAAAGGAGCCGGTTTCGCAGGCGCACACGAAGGCGCGCAGTTGTTCGAGGCTGATGTTATTCATGGAGGCCGGGCGCAGATTGAGTTTTTATTGATCAATAACAGAATCCAACGTCGATCACTTTAAAATCAATCTGATCCTTTTGACCACTCCAATGAAGCTAAATCGATCAGCCCCTTTAACCCCTTACCGACTCCGCAACCAGCGTTCGAAGTCATCGGTGCTCAGTGGTTTGGCGAGCAGGTAGCCCTGCACCTCGTCACAGCCAAGCCCTTGCAGCAGCTGGTAGCAGGCCCAGGTTTCGACACCTTCGGCCACGACGCTGTAGCCCAGGTCATGGGCCATGGAGATCATCGACTTGACCAGGGTCTGGCCCCGGCGGTGCCCCTCCAGCCCGTCCACAAACGAGCGGTCGATCTTGACCGTGTGCGCTGGAATCTTTTGCAGATAATCCAGGCTGCTGTAGCCGGTGCCGAAATCGTCGATGGCGATCTTCACACCCGCGTCCATGAGCGCTTGCAGCTGTTGATTGGCGATGCGCCCGTTGCGAATCAGGCCGCTTTCGGTCAGCTCCAGTTCAATCCCGCTCAGCGGCAGCGCCTCCTGCTTCAGGTAACTCAAGAGGCGATCGGTAAAGTCTTCTTCTTCCAGATTGTTGGCCGCCACGTTAACGGAAATCCGCAGGTCAAACCCCTGGCGGTGCCAGTGGGCCGCCTGGCGAATCGCCTGGCGCATGACCCAATCGGTGAGGCCGCGGGCCATCTGGGTGTTCTCGACCAGGGGAATGAACTCGGCGGGAGAAATCGCGCCGAGGCTGGCATGCTGCCAGCGAATCAGGGCTTCCGCGCCGACACAGTGTCCGCTTGCCAGGTGTACTCGTGGTTGATACGCCAGATGCAGCCCAGAGGCCGTTTGTAAGGCCTGCCTAAAATGCGTGATCAGATCAAAACGTCGCTGGTGAACGGCATCGGACGCGGCAGAGTACAACCCGACGCTCTGCTCGGCTTCCCGGGCATCGCGCGATGCGCTGTGGGCCGTCCGCAGCACGGCGGATGCCGGGCACTCGCCAAGGACAAAGGGGGCAACGCCCACCACCGGACGCAGCATGAAAGGTGCTGTGTCGTCCACGTTCAGCGCCAGCAGGTCGTCCCGCAATTGCCTCGCATGGGCCAGCACCTGGTCTTCGGCACCGGTCTGGAGGTGGGCAAACTGACAGGGGCCGATGTGATACAGGCGCGTACCTTGGCCCAGTGACTGACGCAGATGGTGGCTGGCGGCGCGCGACAGGTCCTCCAGATAGGACGGGCCCATCACCCGCTGCAGCGAGCTGGCCTGGCTCAGGTCCACCAGTTCGATGCTGAGCGCATAGTAGACCGCACCGGGGGCATCGCGGGAGAGGTCGTCCAAATCTTCAACGAATTGGTTGTAGTTGGGCAGACCGGTGCTCGAATCCACCCGCCCCACGGCATGCTGTAGATCGATCTGCGCCATCACCATGGCGGAGAGATCTTTCAAGGCGGCGATTTCTTCCGCCGTGACCTGACGCGGTTCGGTGCCGAGTACGCACATGGCGCCAAGGCTGTAGCCGTCCTTGGTCAAAAGCGGAGCCCCGGCATAAAAGCGAATGCCGGATTGCGCCAGCAGGCTGTCTCGGTAAGTCTCGGACTGCAGCAGGTCGTTGACCACCAGCACGCCGGAGGAGTCCGCCACTTCGCCACAGCAGGCCTTGAAGCGGGGAATTTCCCAGTGCTCCACGCCCACGCGGGACTTGAACCACTGCCGGTCCTCGTCTGTCAGCGACACCGCGGCGATGGGCAGATTGAACAGTTGGCTCGCCATGCGGGTAATGCGGTCAAAGTTCTCACTGGGGGGCGTATCCAGCAGGTTAAGCTGCCGCAAAACGGCAAGGCGAGCGGTCTCGTAATCTGTCATGGTTTGGGAGTCTAGCCTGGAGCGTAGGGTGAGGGATCAACTGGTTCTGAGTCTGGCCATGGAGGCAGTACGCGGCGCTCAGTCTGGTGAAATAGTAATCACAGCGCACCTCGAAACCAATAAGGGTTACTGCTACAACAGGGGCCCTTTAGGGAACCCGAATCTGCCCCTGACTCAAGGCCTCGGGTGTGTTGCCGGCGGCATCGGTGGCCTTCATGTCCGCGCCGCGTTCGCGCAACTGATGCAGAATCTCCGTGCGTTGGAACAGGGCCGCATACATGGCCGACGTTTGTCCCGCGGCATTGCGCTGATCCACCGGGCAGTCGGCCTGCATGAGCTGATGGGCGATGCGCAGCTCCCCCTTGAAGATGGCGCCCATCAGGGCGGTGTTGCCACGCTTGTCGGTCTGGCACGCGTTGGCGCCGGCCTTGAGCAGTAGCGTCACGGCTTCGGCCCGGCCGTTGTAGGCGGCCAGAATCAGGGGCGTATAGCCTTTGCTGTCACTACTGTTGAGGTCGAAGTTGGCCTCGACAAAGGTCTGCAGGATCTCCAGGTCGCCTTCCCGCGCGGCACGAAACAGGTACCGGTGCAGTTTGTCGCGCACCTCGCCCGCGCTGTACTGGTTGGCGTCGGTGGCTGGGCTTGGCTCTGCGGCATGGCTGAAGCTCGCGCACAGGGTGAGAATCAAACCGCCAAGTAAGCTCTTCATCGGTTCTCTCCGTACATCGTCAGACGGTTATCAGGAAGAAAAATATCCGGAAGAAAAGCCGGAGCACTGGGCTCCGGCTTTGTGGCGTTTGCCGATCTTAATCCTTCAGCTTGGCCGCCAGGTCCTGAACCCGCTTGAGGTCCGCCTTGGCGACTTTGGCCAGACCCTTGCCGTAGTCGACATCGGACTTGTAGAAGTAGGACAGCAGGATGTAGCGTGCCTCTTCATCCGTCTCGGCCAGGATGCCGCCCAAGGTGTTCACCAGGTCTTGCTGTTCCTTCTTGGTGAAGGAGCGGTACAGCTCGCCGGTCTGCTTGAAGTTCTGCTCCCGGTAGATCGGCGCCTGCTGGGTGGTGCCACTCAAGGGCAGCTTGCTGTAGACCGCGCTGGTCGTTTCCTCACGGTTCATACGCCGGCTGGGCTGGTAGTTCACGCTGGTCTTGGTTGCACCCGCGTTGAGCTGACCGTCCTGATTGCCGTTGTTGACCGCGACCTTGGGCCGGTTGATCGGCAGGCTCAGGGCATTCGCGCCAATCCGGTAGATCTGGGTATCGGCATAGGCGAACAGACGGCCCTGCAGCAGACGGTCCTCGGACGGTTCGATGCCGGGCACCAAGTTCGACGGTGCCATGGCGACCTGCTCGGTCTCCTGGAACACGTTGTCCGGATTCTTGTTCAGTACCATGGTGCCAACCTTTTTCAGGGGAACCATGTCTTCCGGCCAGATCTTGGTGGCGTCGAGCGGATCGAACTCCGACTTCGCCAGATCCTTGGGCTCCAGCACCTGAATGTAGAGGTCCCACTTGGGGTAATCGCCCTTGTCGATGGCCGTGATCAGGTCGCGGGTCATGTGGCTGTAGTCACGGCCCTGCATCTCGACCACTTGTTGCGGATCCAGGTTCTTGACGCCCTGCTGGGTTTTCCAGGTGAACTTCACGTAGCGGTACTCGCCCTTGGCATTCACGAACTTGTAGGCGTGCACGCTGCTGCCGTCCATGAAGCGGTAGCCCACGGGCGTGCCGTAGTTGGAGTACAGCCGGGTCAACGTCTGGATGGACTCCGGGTGATAGGACAGGAAGTCCATCCGCCGGGTGTCGTCATCCAGGTTGGTGCGCGGATCTGTCTTGAAGGCGTGCACCATGTCCGGAAACTTGATGGCATCCCGAATAAAGAAGGTCGGGAAGTTGTTGCCGACCAGGTCCCAGTTACCGTCCGCGGTATAGAACTTGGTGGCAAAGCCACGGGGGTCACGCAGGGTTTCCGGCGAGTGGCTGTTGTTGGTCACGGCCGAGAAGCGCACGAAAACCGGCGTGGTGGCGCCCTTCTTAAAGACTTGGGCGGTGGTCAGGTCCGAGAGATCGGCGGTGGCCGTGAATTCGCCGTGGGCGCCGGTACCCCGGGCGTGAACCACCCGCTCAGGCACTCGCTCACGATCGAAGCGCTGCAGCTTCTGGATCAGTTGCACGTCCTGCAGCAGCACCGGGCCGGTGCCGCCGGCGGTCTGGGAGTTCTGGTTGTTGCCAACGGGGGCACCGTTGTCACGGGTGAGAGGCGCCGCAAAGAGCATGCTGGAGGTCATCACGGAGAAGGCGATGGCCGTCGCGATGGGCTTGGCAACCCGAC
>JAEZAA010000106.1 GCA_023430625.1 Pseudomonadota bacterium | reverse complement strand
GGATGCAGCAGTGCCTGAAGACGCTCATAGCCGCTCTCATCCCGCGCATCCAGGGACAGGTATTGCAGACGCGCCGCGAACGCCTGCCACTGGTCTTCGTCCAGCGTCTGATTCGCCGCCCCGCGTTCGAGTGCATCCCGAATTTCCTTGAGAAACGCCTCCTGGCTGACCTCACTGCGGGCAATGGCGATGATTCTGCCCTGCGGATCCAGCCGTTGATCGCGGTGCAGGTCGTAGAGGGATGGCATCAGCTTACGCAGCGCCAGATCACCGATACCGCCGAAAATCACCAGCTCGAAAGGCAGTGTGGACAACGTCATGATCCCCTCCTCCGACAGTTGGAAAATCTTCTCCACGTCAATACATTACAGAGTAGCCTATCGACACGGCCACGCCCCCTTCGACACCGGAACAGCGAATATATCGATCCATGCAGGACCCGGTGTCGCGTTTTACGCTGTCGATTACTTTCCACCAAAGGACTGATAAACTACTCCGCACTCGGAATCTCAAGGAAGTTCATATGATCAACAAGTGTCTGTTTCCCGTTGCCGGTTACGGAACCCGATTCCTCCCTGCCACCAAGGCGATGCCCAAGGAAATGCTGCCGGTGGTCAACAAGCCACTGGTGCAGTATGGCGTTGAGGAAGCGGTTGAGGCCGGCATCCGTAATTTTGGCTTTGTCACCGGGCGCGGCAAACGCGCCATCGAAGACCACTTCGATATCTCCTACGAACTGGAGCACCAGATCCGGGGCACTGGCAAGGAAGAACTGCTCAAGCCCATTCGTGATCTGATCGACCACAACGAATTTTCCTACACCCGCCAGATCCACATGCGCGGTCTGGGTGATGCCATTCTGGCCGGGCAAAACCTCATCGGCGACGAGCCCTTCGCCGTAGTCCTGGCGGACGACCTTTGTGTCGCCGAAGCGGGCGACGACGGCGTGCTGGCTCAAATGGCAAAGCTTTATAACCAGTTCCGTTGCAGTATCGTTGCCATCCAGGAAGTGCCGCCGGAAGAAACCGACAAGTACGGGGTGATCGCCGGCGAGTGCATGAAGGAAGGGATTTACCGGGTCACCAACATGGTGGAGAAGCCCAAGCCTGAAGATGCGCCCAGTAACCTGGCCATTATCGGACGCTATATCCTGACTCCGGATATCTTCGACATCATTCGCAACACGCCACCCGGCAAGAACGGCGAATTGCAGATCACCGACGCTCTGATGACCCAGGCTCGTAACGGCTGCGTACTGGCTTACAAATTCCGGGGCCGGCGTTTCGACTGCGGTAGCATCGACGGTTTCGTCGAGGCCACCAACTACGTCTACGAAAACATCTATAAAAAACATCTATAAGAAGCAGCAAGGCTAAGCCTTGTGTGGGGCGGTTTCACCGCCCCACCGCTTGCACGCCTCTGCGGCTGAAAAACTTACAAAGCCTCGTAACATTTGCAGTCTGGCTTTCCGAGCGGACACCCCTCTTTACCTGCACAAATAAGCCCATCCAGCACATTTCCCACGTTTTCAGTCGATCTAACGACTTCCCTCCGCAGGTTTTTCCCTGGCATGGTATCTGCCTTCATACCGGGATTACTGGCAACCAGATATAAAGAGGCTCCGGGATGACACAGACTGTTAGCGATTTTCTCCTCAAGCGTCTCCAGGAATGGGGTATCCAGCGCATCTTTGGCTACCCGGGCGATGGGATCAACGGCCTCATGGGAGCCATGCGCCGTGCCGAGGGCCAACTTGAGTTCGTGCAGGCCCGCCACGAAGAGTTGGCCGCTTTCATGGCCTGTGCCCACGCCAAGTTTACTGGGGAAGTCAGCATTTGCATGGCAACGTCCGGTCCGGGCGCGATTCACCTGCTGAACGGCCTGTACGACGCCAAGCTGGATCACCAACCGGTCGTGGCCGTTGTAGGTCAGCAAGCCCGAAGCGCGCTGGGCAGCGATTATCAACAGGAAGTGGATCTGATCTCCCTGTTTAAGGATGTAGCCCATGAATTCGTCCACATGGTGTCCGACCCGACCCAGGTTCGGCATTTGGTGGACCGTGCCCTGCGCATTGCCCGTGACCGCCGCACGGTCACCTGCATTATCGTGCCCAACGATGTACAGGAGATGGACGCGGTGGAATCGCCGCCCCGCAGCCACGGCAACGTGTACAGTGGCATCGGCTATACCGATCAGGCCATGGTTCCGACCCCGGAAGGCCTGCAGCATGCGGCGCGGGTGCTCAACGAAGGCACCAAAGTCGCAATTCTGGTGGGAGCCGGCGCCCTGCACGCCACCGACGAGGTTATCGAGGTTGCGGAACTGCTCGGAGCCGGCGTCGCCAAGGCGTTGTTGGGGAAAGCCGCCGTCCCCGATGGCTTGCCCTTTGTCACCGGTTCCATCGGCTTATTGGGCACCAAACCCAGCTGGGATCTGATGAACGAATGCGACACTCTGCTGATGATCGGTTCCGGTTTCCCCTATTCGGAATTCCTGCCCAAGGATGGCCAGGCCCGCGGGATACAGATCGACATCGACGGGCGCATGCTGAGTCTGCGCTACCCCATGGAGGTCAATCTGGTGGGCGACAGCCGGCAGACCCTGCGCGCCCTGATTCCCCTGCTCCAGCGCAAGACGGAGCGCAGCTGGCGCCAGCAGATCGAGGACGGCGTGGCTCAGTGGTGGCAGGTATTGGAAGCGCGCGCCATGAGCGATGCGGATCCCATCAATCCCCAACGGGTGTTCTGGGAGCTGTCGGACCGGCTGCCTGATAACTGCATTCTCACCTGCGACTCAGGTTCCGCCGCCAACTGGTATGCGCGGGATCTCAAGATGCGACGCGGCATGAAAGCCTCCCTCTCCGGCGGGCTCGCCACCATGGGTCCTGCCGTTCCCTACGCCATTGCGGCGAAAACGGCGTTTCCCCATCAGCCGGTCATTGCCATGGTTGGCGACGGCGCCATGCAGATGAACGGTATCAGCGGGCTGATCACCATCGCCGAGCGCTGGCGCAGCTGGTCCAATCCCCAGCTGATCATCATGGTGCTGAATAACGGCGACCTGAATCAGGTGACCTGGGAGCAACGGGTGATGGAGGGGGACCCCATGTACAAGACCTCCCAGTTGATTCCGAACTTCCCCTATGCCGAGTACGCCAGGATCCTGGGCCTCAACGGAATCCGGGTGGACCGCCCCGACGATGTGGCCAATGCCTGGGACCAGGCATTCGTTTCGGACCGGCCCATGGTCCTGGAAATGGTGACCGATCCCAATGTTCCGCCTTTGCCACCCCATATCAAATTCGAGCAAGCCAAAGCGTACCTGTCGGCCCTGATCCAGGGGGATACCGAATCCGTGGGTATTATCAAGCAATCGGCCAAGCAGGTGTGGAACAGCCTGTTTCCGGGCTCGACGGATCCGTCGAAAAAAACACCGGAACGCAATAAAGAAAAAGTCTGATGGTCGAAGCCGCTCCCATCCAGGAGGTCAAGGTCAGTGCCTATCAGGTACCCACCGGCACCCAGGAGGCAGACGGCACCCTGGAGTGGTCGTCGACCACGCTGGTGCTGGTGGAGATCTCCGCCGCCAATCAGCTCGGCATTGGCTACAGCTATGCCGACACCGCGACCGCCCGGCTCATCCAGGACAAATTGGGTCCCTTGCTCCTGAAGACGGACGGACTAGCGACTGCCGCCCGTCATCAGGACCTGGTACGGGCCATCCGCAACCTGGGCCGGCCCGGTATCTGCTCGATGGCACTGTCGGCTGTCGATACGGCTCTCTGGGATCTCAAGGGCAGGCTTTTGGATGCGCCAGTCGCGACGCTGCTGGGCGCTGCCCGTCAATCCATTCCTGTCTATGGCAGCGGGGGCTTCACCTCCTACGATGAGCATCAGTTACGGGATCAGATGCGCGGCTGGATCGAACAGGGCGTCGCAATGGTCAAGATGAAAGTGGGACGAGAGCCGTCCGTCGACCTCGCCCGAGTGCAGGCGGCTCGGGACGCGATCGGGCCCGAGGCCGAATTGTTCGTCGATGCCAACGGCGCGTACAGCCGCAAGCAGGCGCTGGCACTGGCCGAAGGCTTCGCGGAAAACGGGGTTACCTGGTTCGAGGAACCGGTTTCGTCCGATGACCTAGCCGGGCTTCAACTCATGTGCCAGCGTGCGCCGGCCGGCATGAACATCAGTGCCGGCGAATACGGCTACGACCTGCCCTATTTCCGCCGCATTCTCGAATCCCAGGCGGTCGACGTGCTACAGGCGGATATCACCCGCTGCGGCGGTGTGACCGGCTTTCTGGGCGTCGCGTCGCTCTGTCAGGCCCATGGCATCCCGCTGTCCTGCCATTGCGCCCCGGCCTTGCACGTGCAAACGGCCTGCGCCGCTGTACCGGTGGTACACCTCGAATACTTTCATGACCATGTACGCATCGAGCAGCAGTTCTTCGATGGCCTTCCCCGCCTGGACCAGGGCCGGCTGGTGCCCGACCTCGCCTCGCCTGGCCTGGGACTCCATTTCAAACACAAGGATGCGCAAGCCTATGCGATCTAGTTTCGCGCCCACATCCCGCAGCCGAGGGTCAGGTTCGACACTGATCCAGACTGACGTTGCATCGCTGGCCTCGGAACTACGTGAGCGTATCGATGGCGAAGTGCGTTTCGATGCTGGTAGTCGCGCGCTCTACGCCACCGATGGCTCCAACTATCGGCAACCGCCCATTGGCGTGGTGATTCCCCGCACCAGGCAGGATGTCATCGAAACCGTCGCGCTCTGCCGCAGCTATGGCGTGCCGGTTCTGGGACGCGGCTGCGGCACGTCACTGGCGGGGCAAACCTGTAACGTGGCGGTGATCCTCGACATGTCGAAGTATCTCAACCGAATCCTGGAGCTGAACCCGGAGCAGCGATACGCCCGGGTGGAACCGGGCCTGATCCTGGATAACCTGCGCACCGCAGCGGAGGCGCACCACCTCACCTTTGCCCCGGATCCTGCAACCCATACCCACAACACGCTGGGGGGCATGATCGGGAACAATTCCTGTGGCGTGCATTCCGTGATGGGCGGACGCACCTCCGACAACATCATTGAACTGGAAGTGCTGACCTACGAGGGCGAGGTGTTAAAAGTCGGTGCCACCCCAGCCGATGAACTGGACCGGATCATTGCCGGGGGTGGTGCGCGCGCCGAGATCTATCACAAGCTGCGGGATTTGCGCGATCGATATGCCGAGGACATCCGGCGCAGGTTTCCGGACATCCCCCGGCGCGTGTCGGGCTTCAACCTGCCAGACCTGCTCCCGGAAAAAGGTTTCAATGTCGCCCGCGCCCTGGTCGGCTCCGAGTCGACTTGCGTCCTGGTGCTGGAGGCAAAAGTCAGCCTGGTACCAAGCCCGCCCCATCGTAGCCTGCTGGTGCTGGGTTATCCCGATGTCTATGGGGCCGGCGACCATGTCCCCGACATCATGGCATTCAACCCGACCGCCTGTGAGGGCCTCGATCAACGATTGGTGGACGACATGCGCGCCGCCGGCATCCGGTCCGAAAATACCGAGCTGCTGCCGGAGGGAAATGGCTGGCTGATTGTCGAGCTTGGCGGCGACAGCGCCGATGACGCGGAGCGACGCGGCCAGGACATGATGGCTGAGCTGAAACAATCGGATGCGCCTCCGTCCATGGCCTTGTTCAGCGATCCCCAGGATCAGGAGCGGATCTGGAAGGTCCGGGAAGCGGGCCTGGCCGCAACCGCCCATGTCCCGGGCGAGCCATTGACCTGGCCGGGCTGGGAAGACTCTGCCGTCGCACCAGAGCGGGTTGGCCAGTACCTGCGGGCATTACGCGGGTTGCTGGAGAAGTACGGATACGGGTGCGATCTATACGGCCACTTTGGCCAGGGCTGTATTCATACCCGCATCGATTTCGATCTGACATCCGCCCAGGGCATTGCCCGCTACCGGGCGTTTCTGGAAGAGGCCGCCAAACTGGTTGTCAGCATGGGAGGCACCTTTTCCGGTGAACATGGCGACGGCCAGGCACGTGGCGAGCTGTTGCCGATCATGTTCGGTGACTCACTGATGCAGGCTTTTCGGGAATTCAAGGCGATCTGGGACCCGCTGGGAAAAATGAATCCCGGCAAGGTGGTCGAGCCCAATCCGCTAGATGAAAATCTCCGGCTCGGTGCCCGTTATGCGCCGCCCCCCGTCGACACCCATTTCAAATACCCAGAAGACGGCGGCAGCTTTTCCCACGCCCTGCTTCGTTGCGTCGGTATCGGAAAGTGCCGGCGCGAGGACGGGGGCACCATGTGCCCGAGTTTCATGGTGACCCACGAAGAGAAACACAGCACCCGGGGCCGCGCCCGGCTGCTGTTCGAAATGCTGCAGGGAGACGTGATCCGGGATGGCTGGAAGGAAGAGGCCGTCAAGGATGCCCTGGATCTTTGCCTGTCCTGCAAGGGCTGCAAGGGTGACTGTCCGGTCAATGTGGACATGGCCACCTATAAGGCCGAGTTTCTTGCTCATTACTACGACGGCCGGGTTCGTCCCCGATCCGCTTATGCCTTTGGCTTCATCGATCGCTGGGCTTGGCTGGCATCGAAATCTCCTCGGCTGGTCAACTTTCTGACCCAATCCCGTGGTCTTGAGGCACTCGCCAAAGCGACCGTGGACGTACCGCTCCAACGCCACCTTCCTCGCTTTGCCAGCGAGACCTTTCAAAGCTGGTTCAGGAAACGTAACGGTCGTCGGCCGAGCGGGCCGCGCGTTATTGTATGGCCGGACACGTTCAACAATTATCTCAAGCCCAATACCGCCAAGGCCGCCGTTGGCGTTTTGGAGGATGCTGGGTTTCAGGTCGTGGTACCTGGCAGCCATCTCTGTTGCGGTCGCCCTCTTTATGAATGGGGCATGCTGGACCGCGCTAAGCAGTACCTGCACAAGGTCATGCATGTGCTGCGGGATGAGATTGCCGCCGGCACGCCAATCATTGGACTGGAGCCCGCCTGCGTCTCTGTTTTCACCGAAGAACTGCCTAATCTCTTTCCCGGCCACAAAGCCGCTACTCGACTCTCCCGTCAGCTGTACCTGCTGAGCGATTTCCTGCTTGAGCAGGCGCCGCACTATCAGCCGCCTTCGTTGCGGCAGCACACCGCGCTTGTGCACGCCCATTGCCACCACAAGTCCCTCTACGGGGTAGAAAGCCTCCAGCAGATTCTGGACCGCGCGGAGCTCGACTACCGAATGCCCGAAACTGGCTGCTGCGGCATGGCGGGCTCTTTCGGCATGGAAAAAGGCAACTATGAAGTGTCGGTCGCCTGCGCCGAACGGGCGCTGCTTCCTGCTATCCGGGACGCCGGTGCGGCCACGCTGATCATGACCGACGGATTTAGTTGTCGGCAACAGATCGAGGATCTCGCCGGCACGCACGCACTCCATCTGGCGGACGTTCTGTGGCATGGGATTGAACAGCGCAACCTTGCTGGTAATGAATCAATTGGAACATAACTATTAATATACCAGGCAAGAAAAACCGCACTCATTAGGAGGCGCACATGAACAAAGCAGTTGGCAGGACAACCTGGGCCATTGCCGAAGGCTATATTCCGAGCCAGAGCACCGGCTCCGGCCGCGCCTTCGAGAGCCATGAAACCGCCTGTTTTCTCAACACGGGCGATCAGGATGCACAGGTTGACATGACCATCTATTTCGCCGATCGGGAACCCGTTGGCCCTTACCGCTTCACGGTACCCGCCCGCCGCACCCTGCACCTTCGCTTTAACGACCTGCAGGATCCGGCGCCGGTGCCGCGGGATACCGACTACGCCAGCCTCATCCAGTCGGATGTGCCCATTGTGGTCCAGCATACCCGCCTGGACAGCCGCCAGGCGGAATTGGGCCTGCTCTCGACGATTGCCTATGCACAAGACGGCTGAGGTCGCGCCAGAACCTTGAGAGCCTGCCGCCTGAGGAAAAAAAACATAAGCGCCTACCGGCAAGAGGTCTGATGCCCGACGCCAAACATCCCTATCCGCCCATTGAAGACTATGCACTCATCAGCGACTGCCATGGTACGGCGCTGGTATCCAGGTCCGGCTCGGTCGACTGGTGCTGCATGCCGCGCATGGATTCAGACTCCTGCTTCGGTCGCCTCCTGGACTGGGAGGTCGGCGGTTATTGTGCCATCACACCCTCAGCCGAAGCCTTCAATGCCACCCGAGAGTACCTGGACAATACGCTGATCCTGAAGACCACCTTTGAAACTCCCGAAGGCAAAGCCATTGTTTATGATTTTTTCTCCGTCAGAACATTGGACGGGCGCAGCGACTACTGCCAGCTGATTCGTATCGTCGAAGGCGTCTCTGGAAAGCTGGAACTGGACGTCAATATCTCGCCCCGGTTTGCGTTTGGCGAGATCGCGCCTTTCATCCGCTGTCATGACAGTGGCGTCTATACCGCCTGGGGCAGCAACCAGGGTCTTGCC
>JAEZAA010000082.1 GCA_023430625.1 Pseudomonadota bacterium | reverse complement strand
TTGCGCTATTGGGAGCAGGAGTTCAGTGAGCTTGCTCCCGTCAAGCGGCGGGGAAACCGCCGCTACTATCAGCGTCAGGATGTACTGACCATTCGCCAGATCCGGAGCCTGCTCTACGATCAGGGTTACACCATCGGCGGCGCCAAGCAGCAGCTGGCCCATGGTGAAACCAAGGACGACGCCAGCCAGTACAAGCAACTGATTCGTCAGATGATCGTCGAACTGGAAGAAGTCCTGACGGTGCTCGGGCGGTAGCTACTGCTCGCGCATTCTTGGCGTCCGCCCTCCTATCGTTGAATCCCGCAAACCCTCGTCATGCTGTGCGCACGAGGTATTGGAACAGAGGCAGTATGCACACAGGGACGTTGGAAACCCGCATGGCGGTCGAAACGCCGGAAGGTGTCGAGCTGCTGCTGACCCCCGCTGGTCCCGGCGCCCGCTTTCTCGCGTTTCTGATTGATTTCCTGATCCGCTTTTTCATTCTTGCCTCCCTGGGCCTGTTGTTCGCCTTTCTTGAACTACTCGGGCAGGGCTTGTATTTCCTCGCGATCTTTCTGCTTGAGTGGTTTTATCCCGTCCTGTTTGAGGTGTATCGCCAAGGGGCGACGCCCGGCAAACGGGCGCTCCAGCTACGGGTCCTGCATGACAATGGAACGCCGGTGACCTTTGGCGGTTCCATGGTGAGAAACCTGCTGCGGGTGGTCGATTTTCTGCCGCTGTTCTATGTGGCGGGGCTGATTGCCATGCTCATGAACCGGCGTTTCAAGCGGCTGGGCGATCTCGCGGCTGGCACGCTGGTGGTCTACGAGTTTCCCAAACCCTCGCGTCCGGCACTGAAGGCTGAGCTGGCGCTTCCGGCGCCGGTTCCACTGGCGCTGGAGGAACAACGGGCGGTCATTGCGTTTGCCGAACGTTCCTCAAGACTGTCCGCTGGCCGCCAGATCGAACTGGCGGATCAGTTAAAGCCGATGCTTCAGTGTCAGGGCGATGCGGCGGTTGAGAAGCTGCATCAGATCGCCAATAGTCTGACTGGCCGGAGTGGCCCGCACTCATCATGAAGCAGGAGCGATTCGAAGCCAGCCATGGGAACGAATGGCGCCGCCTGGAGCAGTTGCTGGAACAACTTGAACAGCGCCGCGCCAGGCCAGACCCGGATCTGATGCAGCAGTTTCCCCAACTCTATCGTCAGGTCTGCCATTATCTGGCGCTGGCTCAGGAGCGGCGCTACAGCGCCTATCTGATCGAACACCTCAATGACCTGGCGTTACGTGGCCACCATCAGCTATACCGCTTCCGCGGTAATTGGCGCCTGGGCCTGATTCGGTTTCTGGTGGCGGATTTTCCCCAAGCGGTACGACAGGAGGCTGGCTTTATCTTGCTGGCGGCGGCGCTCTTGTTTGGCCCGGCATTGCTGATGTTTGGTCTCACGCTGCTGGAGCCCCATCTGGTGTTCAGTCTGCTGGATCCGGTGCAGGTGACTCGGATGGAGGAAATGTACAATCCCGACCAACAGCACCTGGGGCGGGAGCGCGCGTCCGACACCGACTTCATGATGTTCGGCTACTACATCTATAACAACATCAGTGTTGCCTTCCGCTGCTTTGCCGGTGGCCTGGTGTTCATGGTTGGCGCCTTGACGGCCATTCTGTTCAACGGCCTGATGCTGGGCGCCGTGGCGGGTCACCTGACGAATCAGGGCTTTACCGATACCTTCTTTCCTTTCGTGATTGCTCACGGTGCGTTTGAGCTGACCGCCATTGCCATTGCGGGTGGGGCAGGGCTGAAGCTTGGCTACAGCATTTTGGCACCGGGTCGCCTGAGTCGCTTGGACGCACTCAAGCAGGCGGCCGGCGGCGCGGTCCGGATCATGTACGGTGTCATTCTGATGCTGGTGATCGCCGCCTTTATCGAAGCCTTTTGGTCATCCAGCGGCAACCTGGCCATTGCAGTGAAATATGGGGTCGGTAGCCTGCTGTGGTTGCTGGTGATCGGATATTTTCTGGCGGCGGGCCGCACCGCTAGGGCTGACGCGTGAAGCAGGATGATCTGGTCTTCGTCGCTCGCCCCCGCCGCCCCTGGGAGGCGGTCGATCTCGGCGTGCGCATGGCGCAAGTCTGGTGGCGGCCTCTGATCGGCGCCTGGCTTCTGCTGGCGGTTCCGGTACTTCTGATTCTATGGCTGCTGCCGGTGCCGGACGCTTGGGTTCCCTGGCTGCTGTGGTGGCTCAAGCCAGTATTCGAACGGCCTCTGCTGTTCATCCTGAGCCGTGCCGTTTTTGGCGTGGTGCCCGGCTGGCGCGTGCTGATCAGCCAACTGCCCCAGCTGATGAGTTCCCAATGGTTTGCCTCACTAACCTGGCGCCGGTTGAGCCCAACCCGCTGCTACGATCTGCCGGTACTGTTGCTGGAGGGCCTTGACGGCAAGGAACGCCGGCAACGACTCTCGGTGCTGCACCGGGAACAGGCCAGTCAGGCGACCTGGTTGACCCTGTTGGGCGTTCATTTGGAGGCGCTGCTGGCTGGATCCATGATGTTGCTGGTGGGAATGCTGTTGCCGGACATCTTGGCAGGGGACTGGTTGGATCTGGTCCTGACCCAGAACGAGCTGCTGCATATCCTGATGCTGGTGGGCATGGCGCTGGTGGCGCCGTTCTATGTTGCCGGCGGCTTTGCCCTTTATCTGAATCGTCGGATCGAGCTGGAAGCCTGGGACATTGATCTGGTGTTCCGGCGTTTGGCCGCCCGGCTCTCCCGGGTAACCCCGGTATTGGTAATGGCGTTGCTGGTGGGCCTGACCGCAGGGCAGGTGGCACCGGTCAACGCCGAGCCACACCTGCCGCCGGGACATCCGCCGGTGGACGTACTGCCGCCGTTTGACCCCGAGCTGGAATTGCCACAGGTGCCTGCCACCGATGTAAATGACTTGTCGGCAATGGCCCCGGCGGGTCTCCCGTCTCCCAGTGAAGCCCGTGCTCGGATTCAACAGATCATTCACAGCGAGGAGCTGGAACAGCGTCGCGTGACCCGTTATCCAAAGTTCCTTGAGGATTGGAAGCTGGACTCCGAGGATCAGGCCGATCCCCCACCGTTGTGGCTGGTGGAGCTGGTGCAAATGCTGGCGCGCGGCGTCGAATGGCTGGCATGGGGGCTGGCTCTGGCCATTGCCGTGCTGGTGGCGCTGCGTTATCGGGTCTGGCATCGTTGGTTCAAGGCAATAGCCCAGCGGCCGCAACAGGCGCCACCGGCGCCAGAAGTTCTGTTTGGTCTGGATCTGCGTGCACAGAGCCTGCCAAACCGTCCCGGTGAGGAAGCGCGACAGCTTTGGCAACAAGGTGAGACCCGGGCCGCCGTGGCGCTGCTCTATCGGAGCGCATTGAGCCGACTGATCCATGAGCAGGGCTATGCCTTTCAGAGCGGCGATACGGAGCAGGATTGCCTGGCCCGGGTGCGAGCGCGGGAGGAAGGTGAGCTAGCCTGGTTCTTCATGCAGTTGACGGCGACCTGGCAGCAATTGGCCTATGGCCATGTTGCACCGGATGATTCGGCGTTTGAGGATCTCTGTGCGGGTTGGGAGCGCCACTTCGCCAGCGGGGAGGTGGCCTGATGAGTCGGCTGGCGCGTTGGGGGCTGGTGATTGGTGTTCTGCTGCTCGGGCTGTTGGCCTGGTGGTTGTGGAATCTGGAATGGGTGGAGTTGGAATCGGGTCGTGAGCCGACGGAGCAGGCCCGGCGCGAGCCCTATCTGGCGGCGGTGCGTTTCCTGGAAGGTCTTGGGGTGACTGTGCAGCAGGAGCAGGGCTTGTCGCGGCTGGACGGCAAGCTGGAGGCGCCGCTGCCGTCAACCGATGATGTGATCCTGTTGATCGACACCTTTGGCATCCTGTCGAGAAGCC
>JAEZAA010000225.1 GCA_023430625.1 Pseudomonadota bacterium | reverse complement strand
TGTCGCCATGACTAATCAGGAGATGATCCAGATGGGTGATACCCACCTTTTCAAGATTTGGAACCACCACGGCAGCGCCCGCATCGAAGTGATCGGAAAAACGCGGTCCCGTGTCGTATACCCAACTGGCCTTGCCATTGGCACCGTATGCCGCGAGACCTTGCCCCACATCCAGTAGCACGAAGTGCCAGGAGTCATCTCCTTCGTACTTGGCAGGCGGATAGAACCACGCCAGCCCATATACCAGCACCGCGATTCGTCCCGGCGTGCCCGAAGGTGCGATGGCCAATATAGCGAGCACAGCCATGGGCAGTAGCCACCAATCTGGAACCACAACCTTCTGCGCCGCCCAAGCCGGCGCTGCAGCTTCTTCGACTAACCACCAGAAGGCCACAAGTCCCCAGTCCGCCAGCCAGAACAGGATTGATGCCAGGGACGATGAGACTGCGGTGAGCAGCATGCCCGATAAGGCCAGCGGTGCGACCCAAAGCGTCACCAATGGCACTGCCACCAGATTGACCAACAGGGATACCCAGGACAGCTGACCAAACCAGAACAGTAGCAGCGGCGCCAGCATCAGGGTGATTCCCCATTGAATCCGCACCATCTGAGCCGACCTGGACGAAGTGCGCCTGAGACGCCCGGCAATGGTCAAGCCAATTGCCGCCACCGCTCCGAACGACAACCAGAACCCGGCCGATGTCACCGCCAGCGGCTCGCTCAGGAGAACCCCCGCGAATGCGAGGAAAAACAAGGTCGAGGGCCGCCACTTCCGCACGCTCATCAAGGCAGCCATCGCCAGGACGATCATCAGAAAGGCACGCTGCGCCGGGATTCCCATGCCCGATAACAGCGTGTAGGCACCCGCAGAAGCCAGTGCACAGAGCGCCGCCGGCAGTTCAGCGCGCACACTTAGGACCTCCGCGGGGAGACGCAGCCAACACCAGCGGACCAGGAAAAACATGACACCGGAGAACAATCCAATATGCATGCCGGAAATCACTAACAGATGGCTGGTGCCGGTACGGGCGAGCAACTCCCATCGCCCCGAATCCAGTCGATCTTTAACACCCAGCGTCAGCGCTTCGAACGAAGGACCATGCTTCAGTTCAGCAGTGTTGTTCCGCAGGTCCCACAAGATGGATTCGCGCACCTCGTTAATGGATGCTATCAGCGACCAAGGCACGTCCCGGGATAGCGTTTGCTCGCTACGAACATAGCCAGTCGCACCGTATCCACTTCGGAACAACCAGGTCTCCCGATCAAATCCAGCCGGATTGAGAAAGCCGTGCAGCCGTTTCAGGCGTACGACGAAGGCGCGGGGCTGGCCGGAAAAGAGATCGATTTGTTCAGTTTGTGTTTCCTTTAGGTACCAGCTTAACTTGAGTCTGAGCGATTCGCCGACGACCTCTCCGCTCGTTGGATCTTCGAGAGTTTCGCTGCAGAAATCGAACTTGAGAACGAGCGCGTCAATTGTGGGTATGGAGCACACCCGCCCTACCGCCAGTAGATTCCGGCCTTCGAGTTCCGGCACGAGCTGGCGGTCAAGCAAATGGGCTCCCCACAGAGCGGCATACAGGATGCCGAGTAACAAAAAGGTGAGGATCCAGAGTCGGAGCAGGAGCGACAGGGCAACCGCAATCAGTGCGGTACCCAGCCACTCCAGCGCTGGCAAACGAGGAAAAGCAGCGACCAGGGCCAAGCCCACTGCGAGCGCGATCATCCATGAGCGCATCGTAGTCATCCCAATGTTTTCAATGCATAATACGCCGCCTCAGTCGGGCGAGTTGGATAAGTAAAATGCCGAAGCGACTAATAAAGCGCTACATGCCTGATCCGCAAAAGATCAAAGAGCATAAGTCCCTGCAATTTCTTGGCGACATTCTGCACGAACCCAACCTTTGGCACCTGAATCGTCACGCCGTTTCCAAAGCCTTTCTGGTTGGAATCTTTGTTGCTTTTATCCCAATGCCATTTCAAATGGTGCTAGCCGCGGCATTGGCGGTCTGGTTCAACTGCAACTTGCCCATTTCGGTTGCGCTGGTCTGGATTACCAATCCCCTCACCATGCCACCCGTCTTTTACTTCACCTACCGCGTGGGCACTTTCTTACTTAATCGGGATCCGGTTCCAGTGGATTTCGAGTTCAGCGTTGAATGGCTCTCATCCAAGCTGGTCGATGTCGGCGTGCCTTTGTACTTCGGCTCAATTGTTTGCGGCGTCATGTTTGGCGTAATCGCCTATGGCCTGATCCAACTTCTGTGGCGCCGTAAAATTCGCAGTGATTGGCGTGAGCGGCAACAGCGACGCGCCGCTCGCACGCTTCAAACCACGGTCGACTGAGTCTCGTCGAATGGCGCCAGTTCGCCATCGTTGAGGCGGTAAATCGCGTCCATCTTGTTGGCAAAGCGCCGATCGTGGGTCACCACCACAAAGGCTGTCTGCAGTCGCTCCTGAAGATCGTGAATCAGGGCCTGAACCGAATCCGCCGTGTGGGGATCCAGGTTTCCAGTCGGTTCATCCATCAGCACACACTTTGGCTCGGTCACTAAGGCCCGAGCTATGGCAACCCGCTGACGCTCGCCGCCCGACAGATGAGCCGGTTTGTGGGTCAGACGATGGGACAGACCCACCTGATCCAGAATCGCCCTTGCCCGCTCCTTGATTTCCTTTATTTTCATGCCACCGATCAGCAACGGCATTCCGACATTTTCCAACGCGCTGAATTCCGGCAACAGGTGATGAAATTGATAGACGAAGCCAAGCGTGCGATTGCGAAGCGCACCTTTGCGGCGTTCATTGAGGGCGTGAATGTCGGTGCCGTCAATCAACACTTCGCCGGCGGAAGGACGTTCCAGACCACCGAGCAGGTTGAGCAGGGTCGACTTACCTGAACCGGACGCCCCCACGATGGCGATTGATTGCCCCGGGTTCAGAGTGAAGTCGACGTTACGAATCACTTCGATCTTCTGGCGGTTTTCCTCAAAGACTTTTTGAAGTCCGCGGCAACGGATAATCGTTTTACTCATAACGCAACGCCTCCGCAGGCTCGACCTTGGCTGCCCGATAGGCGGGATACAGCGTCGCCAGCAAACTCAACAAAAAGGCAACGCCACTGATTACGAACACATCCGACCAAATCAACTGGGACGGAAGGTCGCTGATGAAATAGACGTCCGGATTAAGAAACCGCGTTCCCATCAGACTTTCCAGAGCCCCAACCAGATTGCTGACATTCAGCGCCGCCAGCACACCGAGCACTGTACCGACAACCGTACCGATTACGCCGATGAGTGCGCCCTGAACGATAAAGATCGTCATGATGCCACGCGGCGACATGCCCATGGTGCGCAAAATTGCGATATCCGCTTTTTTGTCGGTGACCACCATCACCAAGGTGGAGATGATATTGAACGCGGCCACCGCCACGATCATCATCAACAACAAGCCGATCATGGTCTTTTCCATCTTAATGGCACTGAACAGGTTGCCGTGGGTGCGGGTCCAGTCGCTGGCATAGAAGCCGCTGCCCAAGCTACTGGCGATATCCCAGGCGACCCGCTGCGACTGAAACAGGTCGTGCAACTGCAGCCGCACGCCTTCGACCTGCCCATCCATACGCGCCAGCTTGGCCGCGTCGTCGATATGAATGAAGGTCAGGTTGCCGTCCAGCTCCGCCCCAACCCGAAAGATTCCCTTAATGGTGAACCGCTTCAGCCGCGGAATCACACCGGCCGGTGTAATGGACGCCTCCGGCAATACGATGGTGAGCTTATCCCCTGGCCTCACCCCCAGGTGGTGAGCCAGCAACTCGCCGATGACGATACCGAACTCGCCTGGCTGCAGATCCTGCAGTTTGCCCATCACCATGTTCTCGTCGA
>JAEZAA010000208.1 GCA_023430625.1 Pseudomonadota bacterium | reverse complement strand
CTTTTATGCTGATCAAGGTGTTGGCGCCGGGATTTTTCGCCCGCCAGGACACCAAGACCCCGGTCAAGATCGGTGTGATCGCCATGGTCGCCAATATGGTGCTCAACCTGATTCTGATTTTTCCGTTGGCGCACGTGGGGTTGGCGCTGGCAACGACACTTTCGGCGTTTCTCAATGCCGGTCTGTTGGGGTGGGGTCTGCATAAGGCAGGGGTGTGGCGGTTTCAGGAAGGCTGGCCACGTTTTCTGGTGCAGGTGCTCTTCGCAAATTTGGCGATGGTGGTGTTCCTGGTGCTGGTCAATTACGGCTCCCCGCAATGGATGGCCCAGGCCTGGTATGAGCGCGCAGGCTGGCTTGCGGTGCTGTCTTTGGGCGGGATGACGATCTATTTCGTCGCGCTTTTTGCGTTGGGTATTCGCATTCGTCAGTTCCGCATGCGTGGCTGATGAGGTCCTGGGGTTTGGTGCTCGATGCCTGCCGATGTGGCGCTTCATGATAAGCGGCCGGCAAAATATGGGATGCGTGCGTCGCCTCAGGTATAATGCCTGCTTTTGGCTAGGCTGTCTGATCCAACCATGAAACTGATTCGGGGATTGCATAATTTAGAGCCGCCAGCCTCTGGCTGTGTCGCCACGATTGGCAACTTCGACGGTGTTCATCTGGGGCACCGGGTGATTCTGGAGCAAGTGAAGGCCGAGGCCGCCCGCCGGAACCTGCCGTCGGTGGTCATGGTGTTCGAGCCACAGCCCCGCGAATATTTTCAAGGCGAGGCCGCACCAGCCCGGTTGATGCGCTTTCGTGAAAAGCTGGTGGCGTTGCGTGAGGCCGGCATCGATTATGTGGTGTGCCTGCAGTTCAACCGTCGTCTGCGCGAGCTGACGGCAGAGCAGTTCGTGCGGCGTGTGCTGGTGGAAGGGCTGCATCTGCGCCATCTGGTGGTCGGCGACGACTTCCGCTTTGGTTGCGACCGTGCCGGTGACTTTCAACTGCTGCAGCGTCAGGGCCAGTTGCTGCAAAGCCAGGGACAAGCGCTGCAGGCCGAACCGGGCCAGCAAGGCTTTAGCGTGGAACATACCCGCACCGTCGAAATCGATGGCGACCGGGTCAGCAGCACCCGGATTCGCCAGGTGCTGGCAGCGGGAAAACTGACCGAGGCCGAGCGGCTGCTGGGGCATCCCTATAGCATGTCTGGACGGGTGATCCACGGTGAACAGCTAGGTCGGAAGCTGGGCGTGCCCACGGCCAATCTCACACTGGGACGTCGTCGTTCACCTCTGGCGGGGGTGTTCGCGGTGGAGGTTGAGATCGGCGACCAGCCGGCCCGTCCAGGCGTGGCGAATCTCGGAACCCGGCCCACGGTGAATGGTGTGCGCTCGCTCCTGGAGGTGCACCTGCTGGATTTTAACGAACTCATCTACGGTCGCCATCTGCGGGTCATGTTTCGCGCCAGGCTGCGGGATGAGAAACGATTTGAATCGCTGGATGCGCTCAAGGCGCAGCTGGCGAATGATATTGCCGCCGCGCGTGCGTTTTTCTCCGAGGGCCAGGATTGACTGGCGAAGCACCCGGCAAAAACAATTCAGGCGCCTCCGAAATGACTTTGGGGGCGACTATTTTCAACATGCGGACCCGTTATGACTGATTACAAAGCGACCCTGAATTTACCGGAAACCGCTTTCCCCATGAAAGCCAGCCTGGCCCAGCGCGAGCCGGACATGCTCAAGCGCTGGCAGGAAATCGACCTGTATCAGAAGATCCGGGACGTATCCGCGGGGCGCCCCAAGTTCATCCTGCATGACGGCCCTCCCTACGCCAATGGCGATATCCACATTGGCCATGCGGTGAACAAGATCCTCAAGGACATCATCGTCAAGTCCCGAACACTGGCGGGCTTCGATGCGCCCTACGTGCCGGGCTGGGACTGCCACGGGCTGCCCATCGAGCACAATGTCGAGAAGAAGATCGGCAAGGCCGGGGTGAAGGTGGATTTCGCCGAGTTCCGTCAGGCCTGCCGTGACTATGCCCAATCCCAGGTAGAGCGTCAGCGCAAGGATTTCATCCGCCTTGGTGTATTCGGTGACTGGGAGAATCCTTACCTGACCATGAACTTCCGGTTCGAGGCGGACATCATCCGCGCCTTGGGCAAGATCGCCGAGAATGGTCATCTGCACAAGGGCGTGAAGCCGGTCTACTGGAGTGTGGTGGGTGGCTCGGCGCTGGCTGAAGCCGAAGTCGAATACCACGAGAAGACCTCCATCGCCGTCGATGTGCGTTTCCGTCCCGTTGACGAGGCGGCTTTCCTGAGTCGGTTCCAGTTGGAAGACGGTGGTGGGGAGGGTCCCGTTGCCGTGGTTATCTGGACCACCACGCCTTGGACGCTGCCGTCCAACCAGGCCGTCGCCCTCAACGGTGAATTGGATTATGTGCTGGTGGAGTGCGACAACGGGCTGGGCAAAGAGCGCCTGGTGCTGGCGGATGCGTTGCACGTGGAGACCATGCAACGTTATGGCGAAGACACCTTCCGGGTGGTCGGACGTTGCAAGGGCGCGGCTCTTGAGAACCTGTTGCTCCAGCACCCCTTCTATAACAGCCGTCAGGTGCCGGTGATCCTGGGTGATCACGTGACTACGGAAGCCGGTACCGGCGCCGTGCATACCGCGCCGGACCATGGCCCGGACGACTTCGCGGTGGGCCTGAAGTACGGCCTGAAGACCCTCAATCTGGTGGACGACGCCGGTGTGTTCCGTCCGGATACCGAGCACTTCGCCGGTGAGCACGTGTACAAGGTGGACGAGAAGGTGCTGGAGGTGCTGGATCAGCACAAGGCGCTGGTCTACAAGAAGAGCTTCCGTCACAGCTATCCCCATTGCTGGCGCACCAAAACCCCACTGATCTTCCGCGCCACGCCCCAGTGGTTCGTGAGCATGACCCAGAATCATCTGCTGCGCGATGCCCTGGCGGCCGTCAAGCAAGTGCGCTGGGTGCCCGAGTGGGGCCAGGCGCGGATCGAAGGCATGCTGACCAGCAGCCCCGACTGGTGTATTTCCCGTCAGCGGACCTGGGGCGTGCCCATCGCACTCTTCGTCCATAAGCAAACTCAGGCCCTGCACCCGGAAACGCCGCGGCTGATCGAGGAAGTGGCCAAGCGGGTTGAGCAGAAGGGCATCGATGCCTGGTTCAGCCTGGACCCGAAAGAGCTGCTGGGCGATGACGCCGAGAATTACAGCAAGGTCACCGATACCCTGGACGTCTGGTTCGACTCCGGCGTCACCCATGCTGCGGTGCTGGAGCAGCGCCCTGAGCTGGGACAGTATCCGGCGGATCTCTACCTGGAAG
Source organism: Pseudomonadota bacterium (assembly GCA_023430625.1). Classification (GTDB taxonomy): domain Bacteria; phylum Pseudomonadota; class Gammaproteobacteria; order Pseudomonadales; family Oleiphilaceae; genus JAEZAA01. The sequence goes on along the minus strand of JAEZAA010000208.1, from coordinate 5,862 downwards.
GTTCCGATCAGCATCGGGGCTGGTTTCAGTCGTCCCTCAAGACCGGTATCGCCATCAAGGGCAAGGCGCCTTACAAGCAGGTGTTGACCCATGGCTTCACGGTGGATGGCGAAGGTCGCAAGATGTCCAAGTCCCTGGGCAACGTGGTGTCGCCCCAGGACGTGATGAACAAGCTGGGCGCCGACATCCTGCGTCTTTGGGTGGCCGCCACCGATTACAGCGGTGAGATGACGGTATCGGACAACATCCTGGAGCGCACGGCCGACTCCTATCGCCGGATCCGCAACACGGCGCGCTTCCTGCTGGCCAACCTGTCCGGCTTCGACCCGCAGCAGCATCAGGTCGCCCTCGACGACATGCTGGCGCTGGATCGCTGGGCCGTGGACCGGGCCTGGCTGTTGCAGCAGGAAATCCAGGACGCCTATGAAAAGTACAACTTCCTCCAGATTTACCAGAAGGTGCATACCTTCTGTGCGGTGGATCTGGGCGGCTTCTACCTGGATATCATCAAGGACCGGCAGTACACCACGCCCAAGGACAGCCTGGCGCGGCGCTCCGCCCAGACCGCGCTGTATCACATCGTGGAAGCGCTGGTACGCTGGGTTGCTCCCATTCTCAGCTTCACATCTGAGGAAATCTGGCAGTGCCTGCCGGGTGAGCGGAATGAGTCGGTCTTTTTGAATACCTACTACGACAAACTGCAGCCGCTGGCTGCGCAGGCCGAGCTGGGGCGCGGCTTCTGGAATACCGTCATGGCAGTGAAGGAAGCGGTGAACAAGGAAATCGAAGGTCAGCGCAACGCCGGCAAGGTGAAGGGGGCCCTAGGCACCGAGGCCACTTTGTTCGTCGACGGCGACACCCGTGCCATGCTGGAGCGCCTGGGCGAGGAGCTGCGCTTTATCCTGATCACCTCCGAGGCCCGCGTGCGGCCGCTGGCCGAGGCGGATGCCGCCGGAGCCTCCCAGTCCGAGGTGCCCGGTTTGCGGATTCTGATCGAGCCAACCCGACACACCAAGTGCAGCCGCTGCTGGCATCATCGAGCGGATGTGGGAATCACCATTGATCACCCTGAGCTCTGCGGACGTTGCGTGGACAACGTCGCCGGCAGTGGTGAGCAGCGCCAGTATGCATAAAGGCAGGATGTGATGGAGCAGGGCATGAGTATGAACCCAAGCGCTTCTCGTAGTTGGGGGGCGCTGCCCTGGTTGTGGCTGTCGACACTGGTGATCGTGCTGGATCTGGGCACCAAGTTTATTGCCAGCAATAATCTGAGTTATGGCATTCCGGTGCCGGTGGTGCCATTTTTCAACCTGACCCTGCTGCACAATACGGGCGCGGCCTTTAGTTTTCTGGCCGACGCGGGTGGCTGGCAACGTTGGTTCTTTGCGGGCTTGGCGGTGCTAGTCAGTGCCATGCTGGTGGTCTGGCTGTATCGGCTGCCGCGTGCGGATAAATGGATGGCCTGTGCGCTGAGTCTGGTTTTAGGGGGCGCCCTGGGCAATCTCTATGACCGGATCATGCACGGGCACGTGGTCGACTTCATTCACCTGTACTATGGCAGCTATCACTTTCCGGCATTCAATATTGCCGACTGCGCCATCACGGTGGGCGCGGTCATGATTGCCCTGGATATTTTTCGCAAACCGGCCGAAGCCAAGTCGTCCTAAGCGGCGGGACCTGGAGACGCAGATGACACATCATTTTGTTGGGCACGGCACGGAAGTGACCATGCATTTTTCCCTGAAGCTGGCATCGGGCGAGGTGGTGGACTCCACCGAAGGCAAATTGCCCGCCGTGTTCCAGTTCGGCGACGGCAATCTGCCCAGCGGCTTTGAAGCTTGCGTCCAGGGGATGCGGGCGGGCGAGCAGGCGACGTTCGAGGTGACGCCCGAACACGCATTCGGCATGCCCAATCCCAATAACGTCCAGCAGTTCAAGCGCTCTCAGTTTGCATCTGACATGGCGTTGGAGGAGGGAATGGTGATTTCCTTCGCCGATGCCTCGAAATCGGAATTGCCCGGCGTGGTGAAGGAGTTTGACGACGAGCACGTGGTGGTGGACTTCAATCACCCGCTGGCGGGCCAAACACTGACGTTCGAAGTCGAAATCCTGGATGTGAAACCCGTATGAAGATCAAACTCGCCAACCCCCGCGGCTTCTGCGCCGGTGTCGATCGTGCCATCGAAATCGTGAATCGGGCACTGGATGTGTTCGGCGCGCCCATCTATGTGCGTCACGAAGTGGTTCACAACCGTTTTGTGGTGGATAACCTGCGCAACCGTGGCGCCATCTTCGTGGACGAGTTGGACGAGGTGCCGGATCAGGCACTGGTCATCTTCAGCGCCCACGGCGTTGCTCAATCGGTACGCCAGGAAGCCGACCGGCGAGGCCTAAAGGTGTTTGACGCCACCTGCCCGCTGGTGACCAAGGTCCACATCGAAGTCGCCCGCTACAGCCGCGAGGGGAGTGAGTGCATCCTGATCGGCCACGCCGGCCACCCCGAAGTAGAAGGCACCATGGGCCAATTCGACCGGGAGTTCGGTGGTGACATCTATCTGGTGGAAGACGTCAAGGACGTGGAGAAGCTGGAAGTGCGTGATCCCACGCGTCTGTCCTACGTTACCCAGACCACTCTGTCCATGGACGACACCGCGAAGGTCATCGACGCTCTGCGTGCCAAGTTCCCACACATCCGCGGACCCCGAAAGGACGACATCTGCTATGCCACCCAGAACCGCCAGGACGCCGTGAAGCAGCTGGCGGAAGACTGCGACCTTATGCTGGTGGTCGGCTCTCCCAATAGCTCCAACTCCAACCGCCTGCGTGAACTCGCTGAGCGCATGGGCACACCCGCCTATCTCATCGATGAAGCCGCCCAAATCGACCCCGCCTGGGTGCAGGGCTGCGCCACCGTGGGTATTACCGCAGGTGCTTCGGCGCCGGAAGTACTTGTATTGCAGGTGGTTGAGCGGTTGCGTGAACTGGGGGGCGAGGCGCCAGAGGAGATCGCTGGGCGCGAGGAGAATATTCAGTTCAGTGTGCCGAAGGAGTTGCGGATTCCGACGGTGAATGCGGGCTGATTGACCGCTAACTGGATTGGTTGCTCGTTGCGCCATTCCATCCCGAACCCGAGGCGCTACCCAATCCCCCCCAAGAGGCGTCCATGTGACGCTTTTCTCATTTTTGTGGCCTGTCCAACCATTCATCCGTCGGTTTGACCGAATGTCGGTGACCACCCTCCCTTTCTCGGAATCCCAACTAGACTAATGCTTGTAATTCTCTATTTGTTGAGGGACGCATGGGACACAGCCGGGGTTTCACACTGGTGGAGTTGATGATCACTATTGCGATTTTGGCAATTGTCGTGGGCATTGCGGCGCCATCGTTCAGCAGTCTCATTGAGCGAAACAGGCTGACCAGTACGACAAATCAGCTGCTGGGCTTTCTCACTGAGGCGCGGGTCGAGGCGATTAAGCGAAGCGCCGTGGTGCGGGTCGAGCAAGCAACGACGGGCACTTGGAGCGGGGGCGTATTGGCCTGGATCGACGAGAACGGCAATGGCAGCAAGGACGCCGACGAAGAGTTCCTGTACTCCGCGGAGTTGCCTTCTAGCTTCACGCTCAGCCTGTCCGGCGGTACGGACATTGGATTTCGACCCACAGGGCTTTCTCGGGCGACGACTACTTTGACCTTGCAGCTCTGTCCCGGTGCTGGCAAGCCTGGTCGGGGAATCGAAATTCCCACCGGCGGTCGTGTGCGGTCCACTGAAATAACCTGCTCCTAACGGGTGACATGATGAAAAGCCGAATTGAAGGTGGATTTTCGATGGTGGAAATCCTGGTGACCGTGCTTATTCTCGCGATTGGGCTGCTTGGCCTCGGTGCGGTGCAGACCCTCTCGCTGCGCCATGTGGATAACGCTGAAGCCCGTACGCACGTGAATCTGCTGGCTCAAGAGGTGGGCGAGCTGATCCGTGCCGATGCCGCCAATGCATCCGGTTATGTCGTTAGCAAAACATCTAACTGTAGCGCTGGGAAGATACAGGCCTGGTGCCTAGGGCTGCAAAACGTGCTGCCCGGCGCCCAGTACAGCGTGGCATGGGATGGGGCAACGCGCACGGTGGATATCAATATCTGGTCCTCGGAGCGGGAAATGTTTGTCAAGAGTGGGGATGGTGCCAGCGTCGATGAGAGGGCGTCCCAATTCACCTATCAAGTGAGGTTGCCGGAATGAAGAACCGACACAACCAAGGGGGGCTGTCGCTGGTAGAGGTCATGATCGCCCTGGTGCTGGGGCTGATTCTGACGCTTGGCGTGGCGCAGATCTTTAACGGCAGTCAGCAAAGCTTTCGGTTGGCCCAGGCGTCCGCGCGGACACAGGAGTCGGCCCGAGTGGCGGTGGAAGTACTGAATCGTGCGATTCGTAACGCGGATTACTGGGGGTGCGTGAAGCGTGGCCGGGTTCAAAGCACCGTCAGTACGGGCGCCGGTTATGATGTCGGTCTACACGGGTTCACCAATGTCGCGGCCATCCAAGTCTCGGTGGCAGGCGCGGGAGGTACTGCTGTTGCGAACTCTCACACGCTGACACTACGCGGATCAAACGGCGATGGCATTCAGTTCGTGGAAGATGCGGCCAATACCGCAGCTCTGTTCAAGGTCACCAGTGTCGAGGGCATCGCCAAGGGAGACTTTCTGCTGCTTTCCGACTGCGGTGATGGCGTCTTGTTCCAAGTAAGCAACGAGCCCAATGCGGCCAACCTGCAGATCGAGCATCTGACTGGAGCCAGTCTTGTGCCGGGTAATGGGACTGCTATTACTTGCCCTGCGGGCGCACCAGCGGATGCAAGCTGCTTTCCCAAGTCCTTCACCTCTGGCGAAGTTTATCGACCCTATATCCATCACTACGAAGTAAGGGATGTCGGTGGCCGCCGTGGCCTCTATTTGGTGGATGGCGGCACTGAGTATGAGCTTGTGGATGACATCCAGGACATGCGTATCCAGGTTGGCGAGGCAAGCGCCGCGGGCGGTACCGAAATTTCGGCGTGGAAGGACGCTTCAACGGCCGGTATCGACTTCGACAAGGTGCTGGCGCTGCGCGTTAGCCTACTGGTTCGGTCCCCTGAAAATAATGTCGTGAGCAGTCCTCAGTCACTGTGTTATCCGGCCTGGGCCACCAACTGCTCGCCCACCAACTGGACTGCCCCCGACCGCCGTAAGTACGAGATATTCACCACGACCACCAGCATTCGCAACCGTTTGATCCCAGATATCACGGAGAGCTGAACATGACTCGATTCCCGAGGGCTCAGCAAGGCGCGGCCCTGTTCGTCAGCCTGATACTACTGCTTGTACTGACTATCACAGCGGTGTCCAGCATGCAGGGTACCCTGCTGCAGGAAAAAATGGTCTCCGCCCAGCGCGACGGGCAGATTGCCTTCGAGGGGGCGGAGCATGCCCTGCGCGAGGCGGAAGCTCTGCTGCGTGGAGCCACGCTGCCGGATTTCGATAACACCGACGGGTTATACGATGAGGACGGTGATGCACCGGTGGGCGCGGAGCTGTTCGCGGCCGCCACCTGGGATGGCGACGCGACCACCGCCGCCAGCATGCCGCAGTCCGGCGGTAAGAACCTGCTTGCGGAAGCGCCCCGGTACTTCATCCAGCGGCTGGACCCAGCCTCGCTCACGCTCAACACCCAGTTGGATCTCAACGTGGAGAACTACAGCAACTCTGATGGCGAAGCCAAGGTTCACGCCTATCGGATCGTTGCGCGAAGCACCGGAACTTCGGGGCAAGCGCCCCGAATCGTCGAAGAATACTTTGTGCGTGAGCAGTGAGCTTGCGGGAGGATGATGTGATG
>JAEZAA010000201.1 GCA_023430625.1 Pseudomonadota bacterium | reverse complement strand
GGGTAGCGAGCTGTTCGGCCTGATACTCGTGAATCAGCGGCTGCACCACCGGGTCCAGGTCGCCCTGCATGACTTCGTCGAGCTTATAGAGGGTCAGGTTGATGCGGTGATCGGTGACCCGGCCCTGGGGATAGTTATAGGTGCGAATCCGCTCGGAGCGGTCGCCACTGCCCACCAGGCTCTTACGAGCGCTGGCCTGCTCCCGCTGCTGGCTCTCCTGGGCGGCGGACAACAGGCGGGACGCCAGCAGCGACATGGCCTTGGCCCGGTTCTTGTGCTGGGAGCGCTCGTCCTGGCATTCCACCACCACGCCAGTCGGCAGGTGGGTGATCCGGATGGCCGATTCGGTCTTGTTCACGTGCTGACCACCGGCGCCCGAGGCCCGGTAGGTGTCGACCCGCAGGTCCGCCGGATTGATATCAATTGCCTCGACCTCGTCCACTTCCGGCAAAATCGCCACGGTGCAGGCGGAGGTATGGATCCGCCCTTGCGATTCGGTTTCCGGCACCCGCTGTACCCGATGGGCGCCAGATTCGAATTTCAGGCTGGCGTACACGTCCTTGCCCGCAATCCGTGAAATGATCTCTTTGTAGCCGCCGTGCTCGCCCAGGCTCTCGCTGATGATCTCCATTTTCCAGCCCATGGTTTCGGCATAGCGGGAATACATGCGAAACAGATCGCCGGCAAAAATGGCCGCTTCGTCGCCACCGGTTCCCGCGCGGATTTCGAGAAAGATGTTGCGGGTGTCGTTGGGATCCTTGGGCAGTAACAGCCGCTGCAGTTCCAGCTCCTGATCCGCAAGTTGCTCCCGCAGGCTATCCACTTCCTCCTGCGCCATTGCGCGCAGCTCCGCGTCGCCATCCTTCAGCATGGCCTCGGCCGACGCCAGATCCGCCTGGGCTTTTTGGAAACGGGCAAAGGCTTCTGCCACGGGCTCCAGTTCCGAATACTCGCGAGACAGGGCACGAAACTTGTCTTGATTGGCAATGGTGCCGGCATCGCTCAGCAGCGCCCGCACTTCCTCAAAACGCTCATTGAGGTGTTCCAGTTTAAGATAAATTGACTCTTTCATCGGGCTCGCCGGTGTCGTCCGCGGATAAGGATGATTCGCCGGGGAGTTCCGGCGGAATTTGATACAACTCCCGCAGCCAGTCGCTGACCTCGATCCGGCCTTCGGCCGTCGCCTTGCGAACCTGGACACTGGGATGGTGGAGAAGTTTGTTGGTCAGGGCCCGCGCCATCTGGGCCAGCACCTGTTCGGCTGACTCGCCCCGCTCCAGGGCCTTCAGACCTCGCGCCACTTCCTGATCGCGCACGGATTCGGCCTGATCGCGGAACTGGCGCAGAACCGAGACCGCCTCCAGCGACCGCACATGATACATGAAATCCGCCGCACCAGCCTCGATCAGATGCTCCGCCTCAATCGCCGCACCTTGCCGCGACTTCAGGTTATCGGCGATCACCTGGTGCAGGTCGTCCACGCTGTAGAGGAACACGTCGGCCAGATCGCCCACCTCTTCCTCGATATCCCGTGGGACTGCAAGATCCACCATGAAAATCGGGCGATGCTTGCGGATTTTCAGGGCACGCTCCACCGCGCCCTTGCCGAGAATCGGCAACTGACTGGCGGTGGACGCAATCACGATATCCGTAGACTCCAGGGCGCTGGGAATGTCCGACAGGGGAATGGCGCTACCGCCAAATAAGCTGGCCACTTCCTGGGCTCGCGGCAGGGTTCGATTGGCCACGGTCATGTGCCGCACGCCCGCTTCCCGCAAGTGACGTGCCACCAGCTCGATGGTTTCGCCGGCGCCGATCAACAACGCCCGGGTTTCCTGCAGGTCGGAGAAAATCCGCTGTGCCAGGTGCACCGCGGCGAAGGCGACGGAAACCGGGTTTTCGCCGATCCGCGTGCTGGTCCGCACCCGCTTGGCGACGGAAAAGGTCCGCTGGAACAGGCGATCGAGCAAGCCACCAACCGTGGACGCTTCCTGGGCCTTGGCATAAGCGGTCTTAAGCTGCCCGAGGATCTGCGGCTCGCCCAGCACCATGGAATCCAGGCCACTGGCCACACGCATCATGTGGCGCACCGCTTCTTCGCCCCACAACAGATAGCTGCAGGAGGCCAACTCCTTGATGGCGAGGCCATGATACTCACTGAGCCAGCTCATCAGGCGCTGCCCGTCCGGGCTGTCCGATGCGCAATAGATCTCTGTCCGGTTGCAGGTCGAGAGGATCGCCACCTCGCGCAATTGCGACTGGCTACGCACCTGGCGCAACGCCTCGCAGAGTTCTTCCGGCGCAAAAGCCACCCGTTCCCGCATCGCGACGGGAGCCGTTTTGTGATTGATACCTAGGATCAGAAGCGCCATACAGCCATACACAGTTATGCGGGAACCCGCCAAAGCCGTTCATTCTGCCATATTTTCAGGCCACGGCTGTAGTCTAGCCGTCGTGACACCCATGGCAGTTTCAGATGCAAGAGTCTGGCACAAGCCACAGTCCCGTGCTTTTTTCCCCACCGCCCTTTTACCAACCGTTCGGATAGGGTTATGCTTTTCTCAGCCAAGATTGCGAACCTAGCCGGAAATTTGCCAATCATTATGCGTAAAATCAGCTTGCCGCTAGCGATGCTAGCGGTCTCCCTCGGCCTGAGCGCCTGCTCCAGCCTGCCACGCCAGAGTGACCCCGCCGCACGCGAACTTCGCCCAGCGGATACGTTGCTCCAGGTTTCCCAAGCGGATTTAGACGCCCTGGCCCAGAAAGAGACCCAATATCGGCCGGGAGAGTTCAACGCAGCCACGCTGGAAGCATTGCTGACCGCCGAGATTGCGGGCCAGCGCAATCAGTTCGCCGTGGCCTTGTCCAATTATCTGGAGCAGGCTCGCACAACCCGGGATCTCGGCATCGTTGTTCGCGCGGTCCGCATCAGCCAATACCTCAAGGCCGAAGCCGAGTTGCTGGAGATGGCCGAGCTCTGGGCCGAACTCGACCCCACTGCCGTCGAGCCCCATCACCTGGCATCCCTGGCGCTCATTCGCAACCGGCAGTACGAGCGCGCGCTCAGCCACATGGAGCAGCTGCTCAACCTGGAAGGCGGCACCAATTTCGACAATCTCGCGGTGCACGCCAAGAATCTGGCCCCCGAGGATCGCCAGGAACTGCTGCGCCTGTACCAGTCCGTGGTCGAGCGCCATCCCGATAATGTCGAAGTCCTGTTCGGTTTCGCGATCCTGCAGGAAACCCATCAGGATTTCCCGACCGCCCTGGCCACTCTCGATCGTCTGCTGCAACAGCACCCGGAGCACCAGCCCGCCATTATCCTGCGGGGTCGCGTGCTGAAGGAAGTCGAAGGAACCGAAACAGCGCTGGCCTACCTGCGAACCAAGAGCCGTCAGTATCCTGAGAATCGGCAACTGGGAACCCTCTATGCCCGCCTGCTGATCGACAACCAGTCCATGACGGAAGCCCAGGCCGAGTTTCGCAAGCTGATGGAGCGCTTTCCATCCGTTCCCGGCCTCAAGCTGTCCCATGCCCTGGTGGCCATCGAGAACAAGCAGCTTGATCTTGCCCGCAAGGAATTGCGCGAACTGCTGGATGAAGGCCAGCATACCGACGAAGCACATTTCTACCTGGCCCGGATTGCCGACCAGCAGAACCAGGTGGAACAGGCCCTGGAGCACTACCAGCAAGTTGGTCCCAGCCCCCATTATCTGACCGCCCTGGGCCGCTCCGCATTCCTGCTGGCAAAAGCGGATCGCCTTGAAGAGGCCGTGTCCAGCTTTGAGCATGCCCGTGGCGAATTGCCAAACCAGGCCGAACAAATCTGGCAACTGGAAATCAATCTCCTGATGGAACTGGACGAGCTCGACACCGCGCTGTCCAGCATCAATGCGGCCCTGGCGGATCGCCCGCAGGATCCCCAACTTCTCTACGCCCGCGCTTCCGTGCTCGACAAGCAGGGCGACCTGGTCGGCATGGAGCGGGACCTGCGCGCCATCCTGGCACAGGAACCCGACAACGCCGTGGCACTCAATGCCCTCGGCTACATCCTGGCGGACAAGACCTCCCGCCATCAGGAAGCCCGCGAACTCATTGCCAAGGCCCTTGCCCTCAAGCCCGACAATCCCGCCATCATGGACAGCATGGGCTGGGTCGAGTACCGCCTGGGTAACATCCAGGAATCCCTGTCTTATCTGGAACAAGCCTACGCCCAGTTCCCCGACCCGGAAGTTGCCGCCCATTATGGCGAAGTGCTCTGGGTGAGCGGACAACAGGAAGAGGCGCTGCGGGTTTGGCTGGAATCCCTGAGCCAGGATCCCGACAATAATCTGGTTCAGGACACCATGCAGCGCCTTGGGGCCAAACCCCAGGAGCCCGCTCAAGACGAGCCCTCATCGAATGCCTTATCCCCCAACGAGCCTGCGCCGCATGAATAACCGCCCCGCCCTGTTGACCGCGCGCGCCAACAACATGCCCCAGCTGTCGGCATACCACTGGCTCCTGATCGCGTTGTTTGGTTGCTTGCTGCTGAGCGGTTGCGCCACCCCGCCGGTTCAGACCCAGGAACAGGCACCCTCAGACTGGGCTCAGCGCCAGCAGGTGCTCTCCCAGGTCGAGAACTGGCGGATTTCCGGCAAGCTCGGCGTGCGCCAGGGTGATCGCCTGGACAGTGCCGTCATCAACAGCTGGACACAACGGGGCGAGGAATTCGATATCAACCTGTCTTCTGCCGTGTTCGGCTTAGGCGCCACGAATCTCAGAGGCACGCCGCAGGCCATCTGGCTCACCCAGTCCGGCGAAGAGCCGCTCTACTCGGACCGGCCGGAAGCCCTGATCTACCAGCAGACGGGCTGGTCGCTGCCCATTGAATCCCTGTTTTCCTGGATCAAAGGCATTCCCGCACCGGCCACGGTCACGGAATCCGCTTTCGATCTGAGCGGTCGCTTATATGAGCTGCAGCAACTGGGCTGGACCATTCGTTATACCGACTACCATGCCACCGAACCCTATCCGCTGCCGCGCAAGATCCAGCTGGAACGGGACGGCGTAAGGGTCACGCTGGTCATCAACGATTGGCAGCTTGATGTCCCGTCCCGTTAACAGCTGCCAAGTCGCCGGAACCGCCCCGCCGTATGAGTCAGATCACCCGACCGCACCCACAGAGCCTGTGCCTTCCGGCACCGGCCAAGCTGAACCTGTTTCTGCACATCACCGGACGCCGCGCCGACGGCTATCACGAGCTGCAGACACTGTTTCAACTGCTTGATTATGGCGACGAACTCGTCTTCACGCCGCGGGACACGCCCGAACTCGAGCTCGCACCAGAACTCCCGGGGGTGCCACCCGAGTCCAACCTGATCATCCGCGCTGCCCGGCTGCTGCAAACGCACACGGGTTGCACCAAGGGTGCTCACATTCATCTCACCAAGCGCCTGCCCATGGGCGGTGGCATCGGCGGCGGCAGCTCCGACGCAGCCACCACCCTGCTGGCGCTGAATCACCTGTGGCAACTGCACCTGTCGCTCGATGAACTGGCGGACCTGGGCCTGCGCCTGGGGGCCGATGTGCCGGTGTTCGTGCGCGGCGAAACCGCCTGGGCAGAAGGAATCGGCGAACGTTTGCATCCGGTTGCGTTGACTTCATACTGGTATCTTGTCATCGCGCCCGAGTGCCAGGTGAGCACGAAGGAAATTTTTTCGAATCAGCGGTTGACAAGAAATACGCCAAAGATGACAATAGCGCCCGCTCTTGAGGGACAAGGACAGACACTCCGAAACGACTGCCAACCGATCGTTGCGGAACTATACCCGGAAGTAGACAGAGCTCTCGGTTGGCTCAGCCAATATGGCACTGCCCGTTTAACAGGAACAGGGGCCTGCGTCTTTGCAAGCTTCGACAACGAAACAGAATGCAGAAATGTGTTCTCCCTGTTACCGGCAACCTTTAAAGGGTTTGTCGCACGAGGAATCAACCGTTCGCCGGTTCATAACCTCCTCTTCCGACAAACAAACAGTGAGCTGCAATAGCCCTGTAAATTTCACTGGGGTGTCGCCAAGCGGTAAGGCAGCGGGTTTTGATCCCGCCATTCGGAGGTTCGAATCCTTCCACCCCAGCCACTTTCCAACCCATTCTCCAACCCGACAAGACAAGATCCCCAGCAGGTACTCACCGTGTCGAAGTTGATGGTATTTACCGGAAACGCCAATCCCGAGCTGGCCCGCAAGGTCGTTGATATCCTCCACATCCCGCTCGGTGACGCCACCGTGGGACAGTTCAGCGACGGCGAAATCTCCGTTGAAATCAACGAGAATGTTCGTGGCCGCGACGTCTTCATCATCCAGCCGACCTGTGCGCCGACCAACGACAACCTGATGGAGTTGCTGGTCATGGCCGACGCCCTGCGCCGCGCCTCTGCCGGTCGGATCACGGCGGTAGTACCCTACTTCGGCTATGCCCGCCAGGATCGTCGCCCCCGCTCCTCCCGGGTTCCCATCAGCGCCAAGGTCGTGGCGGACATGATGACCGGTGTTGGCATCAACCGTCTGCTGACGGTCGACCTGCACGCTGATCAGATTCAGGGCTTCTTCCATATTCCCGTGGACAACGCCTACGCCACGCCGGTCATGCTCGACGATATCGAGCGCCAGCGTCTGGGCAATTGCATCGTGGTCTCTCCCGATGTCGGTGGCGTCGTACGCGCCCGCGCGGTGGCCAAGCGCCTCAACGACGCAGACCTGGCAATCATCGACAAGCGTCGTCCGCGCGCCAACGAAGCGCAGATCATGCACATCATCGGTGACGTGGAAGGCAAGACCTGCATCCTGGTGGACGACATCGTCGATACCGCCGGTACCCTGTGCAAGGCCGCCAATGCCCTTAAGGAACATGGCGCCGAACGCGTTATCGCCTACATTACCCACCCGGTGCTGTCCGGTCCGGCAGTCGACAACATCAAGAATTCACAGCTGGACGAACTGGTCGTCACCGACACCATCCCGCTACGTGACAACGCTCGCCAGTGTGATAGAATTCGCCAGTTTTCGCTGGCCGGCCTGCTGGCTGAGTCCATTCGCCGGGTCTGCAACGAAGAATCCATCAGCGTCATGTTCCGCTAACGCAGGACCACCAAGGCCTGCCACTGCATACAACGCCGATCTGAACACGGAGGGTTCGCCCTCCATCCGTTGCCCGCACTAGCGGGCAACATCCCAAGCGGTAACAGCCTGGTCGCGGGTTGTTATCGTTTTTTGTTTTTTACCGAGGAAGCTATCATGGCAAATGAATTTGTGATTGTTGCAGAGCCACGCAACGAGCAGGGCAAGAGTGCGAGCCGCCGCCTGCGTCGCGTGGAGAGCAAAGTACCGGCCATCCTGTACGGTGGCAACAAAGAAGCGGTTGCACTGAGCATCATTCAGAAAGACCTGAAAAAAGCTCTGGAGAACGAAGCCTTCTACTCGCACATCCTGACCATCCAGATCGGTGACACCCAGGAATCTGCCATCCTCAAGGATCTGCAGCGCCACCCCTTCCGCGCCGAACTGATGCACGCTGACTTCCAGCGCGTGGTTAAGGACCAGCCGATCCACGTCAACGTACCCGTACACTTCGTCAACGAAGAAGCCTGCAAGGGCGTGAAGCTGGGCGGCGGCATGATTGAGCGCCACCTGACTGAAGTTGAAGTTGTCTGCTTGCCTGGCGACCTGCCCGAGTTCCTCGAAGTCGACATGCTGAACGTGGAACTGGACCAGATTCTTCACCTGTCCGATCTGCAGGTTCCGAAAGGCGTCAAGATTGCTGCTCTGCAACTGGGCGCGGACCACAACCTCCCGCTGGTTGCCGTGCACAAGCCACGTGGCGCCAAGGAAGAGTCCTCCTCCGAAGGCGGCGAAAGCGCCGAGTAATTGCAAGGGAGCAACATTGTGGCGGATCCGATCCATCTGCTGGTCGGCCTGGGCAATCCGGGCAAGGACTACGAGGACACCCGCCACAATGCCGGCGCAATTCTGGTGGAGATGCTGGCACGCAGTGCCGGCACCTCCCTCAGACCAGAACGCAAGTTTCACGGCCTGTACGGGAAAGTTTCCCTGCAAGGGCAGGATCTGCACCTCCTGATTCCCACCACCTTCATGAATCGCAGCGGCACTGCCGTGGGCGCGCTTGCCCAGTTCTACAAGATCCCCCCCAACCAGATCCTGGTTGCACACGACGAACTGGATATCCCCGCTGGCACTGCAC
>JAEZAA010000161.1 GCA_023430625.1 Pseudomonadota bacterium | reverse complement strand
GCTCTGCCACATGCGCGGCGTCCGGTGCGGTTTCGCGGGCGGCGGCGAGGGCGTCCTGAAAACCTTCTGTGTGCCGCTCCAGGAAGGTCCAGTCCAGCTGCTGCTCCGTCTCCAGAAAACGCAACAGCCCGTTGAACAGCCAGGTGTCGCTGCCGGGGCGTAACGGCAAATGGAGGTCGGCAATGTCGCAGGTGGCGGTGCGGCGTGGGTCCAGCACCACCACTTTCAAATTCGGGTTCACCGCCTTCGCCGCGCGGATCCGTTGGAACAGAACCGGATGGCACCAGGCGGTGTTGGAGCCGGTGAGGATGATAAGATCCGCCAGCTCCAGATCCTCATAACAGCCGGGTACGCTGTCGGTCCCGAAAGCACGCTTGTGGCCTGCCACCGATGAGGACATACACAAACGGGAGTTTGTGTCGATGTTGGCCGAGCCGATGAAGCCCTTCATCAGCTTGTTGGCCACGTAGTAGTCTTCCGTGAGCAACTGGCCCGAGACGTAGAAAGCTACGGCGTCGGGACCATGTTCGTCGATCACGGCCTGGAAGCGCTCGGCCACTTCCCTGAGGGCGGCCTCCCAGGAGACCTGGCTGCCCCGGATCTCGGGATGCAGCAGGCGTTCGCGCAGCCCCAGGGTATCCCCCAGGGCGGTGCCTTTGGAGCAGAGCCGGCCGAAGTTGGCCGGATGCGCCTGGTCACCCTGAATCCGCACGCGCCGCTCGGCGGTGTCGTTCAGGGTGGCGGTAATGCCACAACCGACGCCACAGTAGGCGCAGGTGGTGTGAATATTTGATGACGAGGCCGGAGCCGAGGCGTCGGAGGTCAGAGCGTCCAGGGCGGTGGTCATGCGGCGATGGCCCCAGCTTCATTGGCTGCGGTGAGCGGTAGCGAGGCCTGGCTGAACAGCAGCGCGTCGCGAAATCCATCGACCGGCGTCTGGTCCTTGATGAGCTGGAAATACCAAGAGCCATCCTTGGTGTCGCCATAGAGCACGGCGCCTAGTACCCGGTTGTCCTTGAGCACCACCTTTTTGTAGATGCCGCGCTTGGGATCCTTCAGCAGGATCTCCTCGCAGTCTGCGTCCGGCTCGAAGACGCCCGCGGAAAACAGGTCGATGCCGGTGACCTTGAGCTTGGTGGCGGCGATCTGGTGCTTGTAGATGCCGAGCCCGAGGCTGGCCAGGTGATTGGCGCAGACCTTGGCCTGATCCCAGATGGGCGCCACCAGCCCGAACAGTTCGCCCCGGTGCTGCACGCATTCGCCGATGGCGTAAATGGCGGGATCAAATGTCTGCAGGGTGTCGTTGACCAGAATGCCGCGCTCACAATAAAGACCGCAGGAACGGGCCAGTTCAACATTGGGACGGATGCCCACGGCCATGACCACCAGGTCGGCGGCGATTTCCTCGCCATCGTCGAAGGTGAGGGCGCGGCAATGGCCGTTGCCGTCGTCCAGTATGGCGACGGTGTTGGCCGCCATCTTGAAGCGCAAGCCACGAGCCTCCAGCGAGGCTTGCAACAGCTGGCTGGCGGTGGCGTCCAATTGGCGGTTCATCAACACCGGCGCGTTGTGCACCACCGTCACCTGCATGCCCTGTTGCCGCAGGCCGTTGGCGGCTTCCAGCCCCAGCAGGCCGCCGCCGATCACCACCGCGCGGCTGTGACTGCGCGCCTTCGCCAGCATGGCTTCCACGTCGGCGATATCCCGAAAGGCAATGACGCCTTCGAGTTCGTGGCCCGGCACCGGAATGATAAAGGGGTGCGAGCCGGTGGCCAGCAGCAGGCGGTCGTATTGGGCTTCGGTGCCGTCCTGGGCGTAGACCCGGCGCTGGCGGCGGTCGATGCGCACCACCTGCTTGTCCGGGCCGGCATGGAGGGTGATGCCATGCTGCGCGTACCAGTCGCGGTCGTTGATCATGATTTCGGGAATGGTCTTCTCCCCGCACAGCACCGGCGAGAGCATGATGCGGTTGTAGTTGCCGTAGGGCTCGGCGCCGAACACGGTGATGTCATAGAGGTCCGGCGCGATCTTCAGCAGCTCTTCCACCGTACGCATACCTGCCATGCCATTACCCACGACAACCAGCTTCCTTCTCATGATCCGTCTCCTGCCATTCATTGCGAGGTCTTATGAGATGTGCTGGTGGCAGAGCAAGCCTTGTGCCAGTGCTTTGTGTTTCGATTTATTTGATTGAATTTATTAGATTTTTATTGATCTTTTGGCTGGTGAGGCAAGGGCGAAACCTACAGGCGTGCGCGCAAAGATGAGGCAACCTGCACTGGCCTGGGGCGGCCATTTTGGTGCGTGGACGAGTCGTGTCGCACTCGGGGGCGGGCTGCTTTCCGTTGGTGCGCATTTGGAGTGCGAAATCAGTCGGATTGGATAATAACTAACTGAAATAAAAAAGAATGTTCGTTGTGGCATTGCCCTTGCGTTAGCGGCCCCGGTAACGGATTTCCTATCACATAAACTTCTGGGAGCTATGGCATGGCCACTGATCGCCTCAACCTGTTCAACCTCAGGGATCCGAAGATTCGGACCCTGCATATCACCTGGTTCGCCTTCTTTCTGTCCTTTGTCGCCTGGTTCAGCCATGCGCCCTTGATGCCCTTCATCAAACAGGCTCTGGCGCTGAGCGACGCCGAGATCAAGGCGCTGCTGATTCTCAACGTGGCGCTGACCATCCCGGCCCGCATCCTGGTGGGGGTGCTGGTAGACAAGTTCGGTCCTCGCGCCATCTACAGCATGTTGCTGGTGGTTTCCTCCTTTTTTGCCTTTGGTTTTGCGTTTTCCAGCTCCTATGAGCAGCTGGCACTGTTTCGCTTCCTGCTGGGGTTCGTGGGCGCCGGCTTCGTGATCGGCATCCGCCTGGTCAGCGAATGGTTCCCGGCACGCCATCTGGGCCTGGCGGAAGGTATCTATGGCGGCTGGGGCAATTTCGGCGCGGCCGCCGCGGCCATGGTGTTGCCAACCCTGGCAGTGGCCTTCGGCGGTGCCGATGGCTGGCGCTATGCGCTGGTGTGCGTGGGGATCACCACCCTGGTATACGGCCTGTACTTCTACCGGACCATTCGCAACACGCCGGAAGGCGCGACCTACTTCAAACCCAAGAAGTCCGGTGGTTTGGAAGTCACGAGCCGGGCGGATTTCTATTTCTACCTGATCATGAACATCCCCATGTTCCTGGCCCTGGCGGTGTTGCTCTGGAAGCTGTCGCCGGCGGGCGTGGGGCTGCTGGGACCGTTTGGCGTCACAGCATTTTCCATCGTGCTGTTCGCGCTGCTGGTGTACCAGTTCTACAAAATCGTGCAGGTCAACCGGGAGCATTTGCGCAAGGGCGTGCCGCAGATCCATCAGTACAAGTTCAAGCAGGTGGCGATTCTCAACCTGTCGTACCTGGTGACCTTCGGTTCGGAGCTGGCGGTGGTGTCCATGTTGCCGCTGTTCTTTATGGATACCTTCGAGCTGAGCCCGATCCTGGCGGGTCTGTTTGCCTCCAGCTTCGCGGTGGCGAACCTGTTCGCGCGCCCCGGTGGCGGCTGGTGTTCCGACCGCTTCGGCCGCAAGCGGGCCCTGTCGGTGGTGATGGCGGGCGTGGCGGTGGGCTACCTGGCCATGAGCCAGATCGACAGCACCTGGGCGCTGCCGCTGGCGGTGGTTGTGACCGTGGCCTGTTCCCTGTTCGTGCAAGCCGGCTGTGGTGCTGTGTTCGCTGTGGTACCCCTGATCAAACGGCGCATGACCGGTCAGATCGCCGGCATGACAGGTGCCTACGGCAACGTGGGCGGCGTGGTGTTCCTGACGGTACTGTCGTTCGTCGATGCCAGCAGCTTCTTTATGGTCATCGCCGCCAGCGCCGTGCTCTGCTTCGTCGCTGTGCAGTTTCTGGATGAGCCGCGCGGACACATGGTGGAGCAGAACGAGGATGGATCGGTGCAGTTGATTGAGGTTGGGTGAGTACGAAAAGTTAGTTGGACGCGAAAAAAAACCGGGGCATTAGCCCCGGTTTGATCGCCTGAAACCGACTGCTTACTCGAACGCGAAGTTCGCCGGATCCAACTGCATCAAGGTCTTGGTAGGCTTGAGCATGCTGGCGGCATGGGCCTGGGCGCGGGGCAGCAGGCGCTCGAAGTAGAACTCGGCAGTCGCCAGCTTGGCCTTGTAGAAATCCGCGGACTCCTGGCCGCCGTTCTTCAGTTTTTCCTGGGCCACGACAGCCATGGTCATCCACATGTAGGCCATGAAGGCGTAGCCGCTGTACATCAGGAAGTCGTAGCTGGCGGCGCTGACGATGTCGCGATCCTTGCGGGCGATCAGGCCGATGCGCACGGTCAGGTAGTTCCACTGGGCGGCGATTTTCAGCAGCTCCAGCGCGTAGGGGCGCATCTGCTGGTTCATGACGTGCTTGCGGGCGAAGTTGGCGACGTTCATGGAGAACTCGCGCACGGCCTTGCCCTGGGTCAGCAGCAGCACTTTACGACCCAGCAGGTCCAGCGCCTGGATGCCGGTGGTGCCTTCGTACAGGGTGGAGATCTTGGAGTCGCGTACGATCTGCTCCATGCCGTGCTCGCGGATGTAGCCGTGGCCACCGAACACCTGCACACCCAGGTTGGCCGCTTCGTAACCCAGCTCGGTCAGGAAGCCCTTGAGGATCGGGGTGAGGAAGCCCAGTTTGTCGTCGGCCCGCTCGGCTTTCGCCTCGTCGCCTTCCAGGTGACCACAGACCATGTGGGCGGCAATCTTCACCGCGTAATACAGCATGGCGCGGCCACCCTCGGCGACCGCCTTCTGGGTCAGCAGCATGCGGCGTACGTCGGCGTGGTAAATGAGCGCATCGGCTTCTTTTTCAGGCTCTTTCTTGCCGGACAGCGCGCGCATGGAGCGGCGATTCTTGGCGTAGGCCCACGCACCCTGGTAGGAGCGCTCGGCGGAGCCGACGCCCTGGATGGCGGTGCCGATCCGCGCGGTGTTCATGAAGGTGAACATGCACTCCAGACCCTTGTTGGGCGGGCCGATCAAAAAGCCGGTGGCGTCGTCGAAGTTCATGACGCAGGTGGCGGACGCCTTGATGCCCATCTTGTATTCCAGCGCGCCACAGGTCACGCCGTTACGCTCGCCCACGCCACCCTGACCGTTGGGCAGGAACTTGGGCACGATGAACAGGGAGATGCCGCGGGTGCCCTTGGGCGCGTCCGGCAGGCGGGCCAGCACGATGTGAACGATGTTCTCGGTCAGGTCATGGTCGCCGGAGGAAATGAAGATCTTGGTGCCGGTAATCTTGTAGGAGCCGTCCGCCTGGGGCAGGGCGCGGGTCTTGACCTGGCCCAGGTCGGTACCGCACTGGGGCTCGGTGAGGCACATGGTGCCGGCCCAGCGGCCTTCGGTCAGGGGTGTCAGGTAGGTTTGCTTCTGCTCTTCGGTGCCGTGCAGCAGGATGGTGTTCATCGCACCCGTGGACAGGCCTGGATACATGCCAAAGGACCAGTCGGCGGTGCCCAGCATTTCCTGCTTGAACAGGGAGAGGGAAGCCGGCAGGCCCTGGCCGCCGTATTCAACCGGGTGGGACAGGCCTTGCCAGCCGCCCATGATGTACTGCTGGTAGGCTTCCTTGTAACCCTTGGGGGTGCGGACTTCGCCGTTTTCCAGCTTGCAGCCTTCTTCGTCGCCGGTTTGATAGAGGGGCGCGATTACTTCTTCGCACAGCTTGGCGCACTCATTGATGATGGCGTCCACGACGTCGGGGGTGGCTTCACCGCCGTTGCTGAGGGTGGTGTAGTGGGTTTCGAAATCGAAGACTTCGTTCAGCAAGAATTTCACGTCGCGCAAAGGCGCTTTATAGGCTGGCATCAATCTACCTCGTCAGTCGTCCATTGGTTCTGGAGTTATTGGCGGCACGACCGCCATGATGGAGCGAGATAGTAGAGGGTTGTTGCCGATCCCACATTGACAGGATCGGCATTTCTGCGCGTCATTTAGGACAATCGATCCATATCCGCCGATGGCGGGGTATTAGGAGGATGGCGAGCCGGCTTTGCCGGATCAGGCGGCCTTCGCTTGCCCTGTCCGCAACTGCTCCAGCCGTTCGCGCCAATAAGCCAGGGTCTGGCTGTTATCCCGCTGCCAGGGATGGAAGCCGGGGCGGTAGTAGTCGAGATAGGCTGGCAGTAGCTTGCGAAACCAGCCCGGCTTGCCGTACAGCTTGTTCAGCCCGCGCAGGATCATGGGGAGGTCGCGGTGCTGGCCGGTGTGGCGCAACAGCATCAGCAGATGCAGGCCAGTGTAGAGATGGAATTCGAAGGTGCTGATGGCCATCTGGTACACCCGTATCCAATAGTCACCGACGACCTCCTGATACACATCGAAGGCCACCGCCTTGTGCTCGGATTCCTCGATGGCATGCCAGATCCAGATGGCCCGTACTTGCGGGTCCATGCGCTCGATGATCTCGGGTTCCGACAGGAGCATGTCGGCGAGAATCGCGGTGAAATGCTCGTTGGCGCAAGTCATGGCCAGCTGGCGCGCGGGGCTCAGGCGTTGCTGGCGCAGTCCCAGGCCGTACCTGACGATGCGCTCGATACGATCGACCGGCAGTCCCTTGCGGGTGAGGAAGGCATTGAGGGCATTGTGCTCCTTGGCATGATGGGCTTCCTGGCCGATAAAGGCGCGGACGTCCTCCTTCAGTTTCGGATCCAGGATTTGGTCGCGATAGTGGCGGACGGACTCGACAAAGAATCGCTCGCCATCGGGGAAGGAGCCGGACAGCGCCGTCATCAGCAGCGTCAGGAACGGCTCGCCCCGGACCCAACAGTGCGGGATCCGGTCGTCGAACTCGAAGTCCATGCGGCGGACGGTAATGGCTTCCGGGGCGACGACGCGGCGCTTGCGAAACATGGGGAGTCCTCTCGTTCTCTAGCTCCATCACTCACTGAGTATAAGCATAACGCGTCCGTGGCACGGCTACCCTTGGCCGCAGGGCAACAGTAGTCTTGGTGAAAATGAGTCACGGACCAGTAATGCTCGTATCAGAGGTGACTAAGGGAGGTGGCCGGTGCGCAAGATCCAACAAAAGCGATGGCTGATTGGCGGCCTGGTCGGGTTGCTGTTATTGGCCGGCTGTAGCGCCAATACGACCATGGTTCAGAAATGGGAAGGAGAACGACCGGACCAGACCGCAACCTACGACAAGGTGTTCGTGGTGGCGCTGGAGCCGGACCCGCGTATTCGCCGCGATGTGGAGCAGACGCTGGCCGTGGCGCTGGCGGAGTACGGGGTGGTTACCCGGCTGTCCAGTGATTTTGTGGAGCGCACGCCACAGACGCCGATCAATGAAGCGGATGCGGCCCTGCTGGATGCCGCCGCGCGGGTGGGCGCGGGGGCGATCCTGGTGAGCCAGGCCTATGGCGTGGAAGCGGAGGACGTGCGGGATCCCGAATTACCCATCGTCAAACAGCATCCTAGCGGCACCTATTACGACAGCTTCAGCCTCTATTGGCTGCACCAGAATCAGCTGCGGGAGCCGCCGGCCGCGGGAGTGGCCGATGCTGAGGCCGGTCAGGAACCGCTCGACGCTAACTTCACGGAGCTGAAGCAGGATTACTGGATGGAGGCGGTCATGTTCGATGCCCGCAGCCAACGCCCGGTCTGGATGGTCCGGGCGGAAACCGAACGGGCGGGCAGCGAAGGCGTGGCGCTTGAGAACTACGCGAAAACCGTGGCCCGCGCCTTGGCGAACGACGATCTGATCTTGGCCAAGCCGTTGTCTGAATAAGATGGAGCCGGCTGATCCTGGCCGGCATCATCTTGGTTGCTCTCCATCAGAAAAGCCCTGATCCCAGGCGCCACTTGATCCGGTGCGTTGTAGTGCACCGCGTGGCCCCAGCGTGGAATTTCCAAAATGGGGGCGCCACCAAGCGAGTGCGAGGCGCAGCGAATCCAGTCGGCTGACACCAGCGTATCCCGCTCGCCGCGAACCAGCAGCCTTGGCCGGGCCAGTTGCGGTAGCTTGTGGGCCAGGCCATCTTCAATCACGACGTTTAATTCCGGCAACAGGTGGCGGCCGATGCGGGCATAGTCCGCCAGGGCTTGGGCATACAACGCCGGGTGCATGAAGGGCAGGCCGAGCAGGAGCCGGGTCATGAAGTAGCCGAGGGTGCGACCGGCAGGATTGGGCGGACCGATCAGCACCAGTCGCTCCATTCTGCCCGGGTGGCGTAAGGCGGCTTCGACTACCGTCTGGCATCCCAGCGAATTGCCGATGAGATGGGCCTGTCCAATGCCCATGGCATCCATCCAGAGGATCACCCAGTCCGCCAGGTCCTGGATGCCCGGAGCCTTGTCCGGTGGCGGAGTCGGGCCATGGCCGGGCAGATCCAGGACATACACTGGAAAATCCATCGCCAGGCGCTGTGCCAGGGGCACGAAGTAGGCACTGGAGACACCAAAGCCATGCACCAGAACCAGGGGCATGCGCCCCGCTGTGGTGGGCGTGACCGCGTAACGCGCATGAATCAGGCCGTCGGCCGTGGTTTGCCAGCAGCGGTGCAGTCGGATCGTCTGGTCGGGTTGAATCAGTTCCTGTCGCATAGTCTCCATTCTGGGCTTGGCGCCTGACAAATCCCTAAGACAGAACACACTATTTCTTGCGGCCACCCGCCAGGATCCGCGCCAGGCCTTGCAGCTTATTTCTTGCGGCCACCCGCCAGGACTCGCGCGAAGCCTTGCAGCTCGGGCACGGGGGCGGCCAGTGATTCGGGGCGGCCGGCTGCAGCCAAGACGGCCTCGGCGGCAAGCCAGCCGGCGCGGGCCGCGCTTTCCATGGAGCCGGGCAGCCCCGTCGCGACCCAATCCCCGGCCAGGAAGAAGCCCGGTTCTGGGCTGTTGACCTCCGGGCGCTTCTGCTCCGTGCCGGGCTGCGGGGCAGGCTTGGCCATGGGAATGCGATGTACCCGAGCGTGGACCAGCCGGGCCTGGGAGATGTCGGGAATGAAGTCCGCCAGTTCCCCAAGGGTGCGCTCGATAATCTCGGCATCCGACAGGTCCGCCGCCTGTTTGCTGTAAATGATATTGCTGGTGATGACCGAGGGCCGCTCGGACCAGTCCGGGCGGATGTTGGAGAGGTCGTAGCAATCGTAATTGAGGGTGTCGGGTGACCAGACCCGCGCCCAGAACCGCTCCCGGGTCAGCTTGCGGTCAAACCAGAGATAGCTGCTGATATAGGGGCTGGGTTCGAAACTGGCCAAGTCGGCAAAGGCTTTGTGCCGCAGCCATTCGGGAGGGAGCAGTCTGTGGAGATCCTGCGGCGGCAGGGCGGCGACGCACCAGCGCGCGTCGATCTGGCTGCCGTCGGCCAGCTGCACCTGGAATCGTTCCGGCGCCGTCCGTGCCAGCGAGACCACATCTGCATTGAGTCGCACGCTGCTACCCGCGGCCGTAATCGCGGCCTGGGCGGGCGGCGCATAGAGATCGCCCAGGCCCACGGCGGCGAAACCAACCTGATAGCCACTGCGCCCGCCCATGTACTGGATAAAGTGCAGCATGGCGCCAGCAGAGCATTGCTCCAGCGGCACGTTGTGGATCGTCATGCTGGCGGTGCGCCAGAACCAGTCGATGGCGGCCTTGCTCACGCCCATCTGCTGCAGGTGATCCAGGGCGCTGATCGAGTCCAGCTTGAGCATGGTCGCGCGATCCAGCCGCAAGGCCTGCCAGAGAACCGGCAGGTTGGACAGCTTGTCCAGCAGGGACAACTGCCGGATCCGTAACAGACTGGGCAGGAACTGCAGCGGCGCCGGCAAGTGGCGGGCATGCATGGTCACCGAGTGGGGCGGGTCGGACAGGGGGAGGGATTGCTGCCAAACGATCTGGTCCTCAGTGCCCAGACGCCGTAATAGCTGCAAGAAGTTACGGTACTCCGTCAGCAGGATGTGCGGGCCGATATCGACCCGGTCGCCGGTGATCTCATCCGTCCAGCTGCGGGCGCGTCCACCCAGCAGGGACTCGCGCTCCAGAAGTGTCACGCGCAGGCCGCGCTCACTGAGCGCAACCGCGCTGGTCAGCCCCGCGACGCCACCACCCAGGATCACCACGTCGCTGTGCGTGAGGTTCATGTGAGCTCCTTTGTCTCTGCTTGGGTTGGTAGCAACCTGTATTGATTATTTCCCGAATTCCTCTACCCTTCGATCAACTTTCCATGCTATCCCGCATTCGACCGACAGGTGTTTCTGTTGTGACCAACTCCAATACGACTTCAGCGCGGCCCCTCACCCGTGCGCAAGCCTATGGCTGGTTTATCCTGATCAACGCCTTGCTGGCGGTACTGATTGCACTGCGCTATTTCGCCTATGTGCCTGCTCCCGAGACGCTGGTTGATGGGCTTTACGTTGCCGCCGCAACCCTGAGCCAGATGGTACTGCTGGCGGCAGTTGTGGGCCTTGTGCTGGCGCCCTTGACGCTGCTGCCCTGGGCACGCGCGCGGCGAGCGCTGGTGGCGGCGGGCGCCAGTTTCGGACTGAGCCTGTTGCTGATCGATACCCTGGTGTTCGATCAATACCGGTTCCACATCAATGCCATGGTGCTGGATCTCTGGCTGTCGGGCGAGGTCATTGAGTTTCCCCTGTCCACGCACCTGACCATGGCGGGTGGAATTACTCTACTGTTCGCCGCGCAGTATGCCTTGTTGTCCTGGTTGCGACGCGGACCCTTCTTCACCCAGCGGCGTTGGGGCCGCAAGCTGGTGGGGATCACCTTCCTGGCCTTGCTGGCCACCCATGGTACCCATATCTGGGCGGCCGCCAATAGCTACCAGCCCGTAACCGCCTTCACCCGTTTCCTGCCCCTGTTCCACCCGGCGACCGCGAACTCCTTTATGCGCAAGAGCGGATTGGTGGACGCGGAAGCGCTGGCCCGGCAGGACGCCATGAAGCTCAAGGGCTCCTCGACCCTGCAATACCCGTTGGAACCGCTGGAGACAAAGGCGCCGGAGCAGCCGCTCAACATCCTCTGGATTGTGGTGGATTCCTGGCGGGCGGATACCTTCAATGAGACTGATACCCCGAACCTGTGGCGCTTCGCCCAGCGGGGCATGATCCTGGATCAGCACCTGTCGACTGGCAATGCCACCCGCGCCGGCATTTTTGGCCTGTTCTACGGCATCCCCAGCACTTACTGGCATGCATTTCTCGGCAGCGAGCGCTCACCTCTGCTGATGGACCGGCTACAGGCCCTGGATTACCAGATCGGTGTATTCGCCTCGGCCCATTTGATGAAGCCTGAGTTCAACAAGACCGTGTTCAGCAAGATTCCCGAGCTGCGTGTGCGCTCCGAGGGTGAGAATGCGGTGGAGCGGGATCTGGATATCACCGAGGACTGGCTGGCCTGGCATGCGGCACGCGATCCGGCGCGGCCCAGTTTTTCCTTCCTGTTTTACGACGCACCCCATTCCTATCTGTTTCCCGAGAACTACCCGCATCGGCGTGAGCCCATGGTGCCCAGCATGAATTACCTGGAGCTCAACAACGACTTCGATCCGCTGCCGGTGTTCAACCGCTATCGCACCAGCGTGCATTATGTCGACAGCCTCGCCCAGCGGGTGCTGGAGCGCTTGGAAGCTAGTGGCGAACTGGACCATACCCTGGTGCTGATTACGGGCGACCATGGCCAGGAGATGAATGACAACAAGCTGAATTTCTGGGGGCATAACAGCAATTACACCAATGCCCAGGTGCAGGTGCCCTTTGCGCTGGTGGGGCCGGGGATCACGCCGGACCAAGGTTGGAATGCGCTGGGCGCCATGACCAGCCATGAAGATGTGGCGCCGACCTTTCTGAAGCACTTTCTGGGGGTCGAGAGTCCCGTGGCGGCTTATTCCACCGGCCAAAGCCTGCTGGATGAGCCCGTGCGTCGCCCCTGGCTGATCAGCGCCGATTACAACAGCTACGCCATCATCACCGACGAATCCATCGTCGAATTGAACATGCTGGGTACGTACCGCTTGCTGGACCGGAAAAACCAGGTGAAGGCAGGGGAGGTGAACTTTGGCCATATCCAGCAGGCGCTGGACGTGTTGAGCCGTTACTACAAGTAGGGTGGTTATTGCGCCCTCTCCTGAGAGAGGGCGCAGGTAGCAAGGGCCTTGCTAGCGGCGGAGCTGGTCCAGGCCGAGGGTTGCAAGGGTGCGGCTGCGTACTTGCTGCAGCAGTTCCGCATCCTTCTCCAGCGACTGGCCATAGGAGGGAATCATTTCCTTCAGTTTCTGCTGCCAGCCCTGGTCCAATTGCGTTTTGAAGCAACGCTCCAGCACGTCGATCATGGCTTTGGCGGCAATGGAGGCACCGGGCGATGCGCCCAGGAGCGCGGCCAGCGAGCCATCTTTCGAGGCCACCAGTTCGGTGCCGAATTCCAGCTTGCCACGTCCCGTGGCGTCCTTCTTGATGATCTGCACCCGTTGACCCGCCCGGGCCAGGCGCCAGTCGTCCTCGCGCGCATCGGGGAAGAAGTTACGCAGTGAATTGACCCGTTCGCGATGGGACTGGAAAACTTCACTGATCAGGTAGCGGGTCAGGTCCATGTTATCCAGACCGGCGGACATGATGGGGCCGAAGTTGGTGGAGCGGACCGAGCCAAACAGGTCGAACGACGATCCTTTCTTCTGGAACTTGGTGGTGAACCCGGCAAAGGGACCGAACAGCAGGGCCGGCTCGCTGTTGATG
Source organism: Pseudomonadota bacterium (assembly GCA_023430625.1). Taxonomy (GTDB): domain Bacteria; phylum Pseudomonadota; class Gammaproteobacteria; order Pseudomonadales; family Oleiphilaceae; genus JAEZAA01. The sequence continues at coordinate 5,031 of JAEZAA010000161.1, read as the reverse complement.
ATGCGGGTGTCCAGGTGCGGCACGGACATGGGCGGCGCGCCAATGGGCGCCTTGCCGTACACCTTGGAATAGTGCTGGTTGACGATCTCGGGCTTTTCGCACACCAGCCATTGGCCGCTGACGGGGAAGCCGCCATAGCCGCGGCTTTCCGGAATGCCGGACTTCTGGAGCAACGGCAGCGCGCCGCCGCCGGCACCCAGGAACACGAAGTTGGCTTTGATCTTCTTCACCTCGCCGGTCTGGCGATCCTTGACTCGCACCCGCCAGCGCCCATCTTCCTTCTGCTCCAAGCCCTTGACCGCATGATTGAGGCGCAGCTCGAAATTCGGGTTGGTTTGCAGGTGCTTCACCAGGTGCCGGGTCAGGGAGCCGAAGTCCACATCCGAGCCGTAGGGTACACGGGTGGCGGCCACGGGCTGCATGGGGTCCCGGTGGCGGATGACCAGCGGCATCCATTGTTGAAGGACGCGGGGATCTTCGCTGTACTCCATATCCTTGAACAGGTGATGGGCGCTTAACCGCTCGTGGCGTTTGCGCAGGAAGGCAACATCCTGCTCGCCCCAGACAAAGCTTTGGTGGGGCGTGGGGTTGATAAAGGCTTGGGGAGCCGGCAAGGCGTTGGTTTCGACCAGATAGGACCAGAGCTGCAATGAGATTTCGAAGGAGGCGTTGATGGACAGTGCGCGCTGGATTTCGACGTCGCCTTCGGCTGTTTCCGGCGTGTAGTTCAGCTCACAATAACCCGCGTGGCCGGTGCCGGCGTTGTTCCAGCCATCCGTGCTCTCGTGGGCGACGTGGTCCAGCCGCTCCACCAGGATGATCTTCAACGAGGGGTCCAGTTGCGAGAGCATGGTGCCGAGGGTAGCGCTCATGACACCGCCGCCGACGAGCAGTACATCTGCTGTGCTTACAGTCATTGGGATTCCGCCCTATTTAAGAGATTCAAAGCTTGGTCATTTCGACATGCCTGGTCAATTCACTGTCTCTGATCAAGTCGTGATGACTGATCATGGCAAAGGCCTGCTCATTGCAGCGGACCTGATCATGGCGATAGAGAGTCGCTGCCGATTCCGGGGGATATGAACCCAACTCAAGGCGTGCTGGCGGTCACCCTGATGGCCGTCACGATACCACTTGCGGGAACGGACAGATCGCGACGTTGCTTCTCTCATTAAACAGTCTGTGTCGCCGGACATTCCAGCCATCCCGCCGCAATCCAATCATCGCGCTGCGTCATTGATTGGGTTCCAGCTACGACCAGCCGGCCTCCGTCTGCGCCTGACAGGCAAGGGGACATGATTCTTGTCCACGGCTGCGGTAAAGTGGGGCTGGTGTGGGGCAAGGTGCCTGATCATTCCTGTTGGGGCGCACCGGCGTCAATTGGGAGCCATATTATCCTGCTCACGGGGGCTTGGCTACCAGGGTGGCTTGATGCACCGCAACGCTAGCAGCAATGGCCGTTAGAAGTGTAAATTATTACTCCTGTGGAGCAGCCGGAGCAGGGATGTCCCACCAACGACAACAATGGAAGTAATGGAGGTTCGTTCGATGCAAAGCACACAATCACCGCAAGAGCAGATCTGGCTAGTGTCGGTTTATGGCCAGGACATCATGCCGCGCTGCCTTCTCGCCAATAACCTGATCGATGCGACGAATGCGTTCATGCAGCAGGCATATCTCTGTATCTCGCTGTTGGAGGACCGGGAATACCGGTTCGTCGGCGTGGAAAACGATCCGGATCTGGAAGGGCTCTACCTCTACGGGAACGGTCAGTTGCTGGCGTCCATGACGGCTCCCGGTACGGTTTACCCCCATGAGGAGTACGAGCCGTTCATCTTCAAGTCGCCGGATTCCTTTACCGATGTCGCGCAAGTCCTGAACGCGGCCATCGACACCATTGAACCGGATGAGCGCGGAACCATGTTCGAGCAGGCGTCCAACAGCTGGACGGTGGTGCCCTTCATCAAGAACTCCTCCAGCGAGATCCTTGAGAATGAAGCGCTGAGCACGACCACGACAGGAATTTCCAAGGATCGTGCGCGGCAGGTGCTGAAGGCCATGGCCAGCGTGAATCAGTGGGTGCGCGTCACCGAGCGGGTGGTGAAAGAGACCGCCTAACGGCGAGGCTGCGGCGCTGGATTCCCCTGGCGCGGTCAGCTAACCGGCTTTTCCGCTTGCCCATGGGAGACGTAGCCAAGGATACGAGGTGTCTTGGCCAGATACTGCCGCTCAACCTCCAGGATGCGAAAACCCGCCTGCTCAATATAGTCCGTGATGGGGCGGTTCAGGTGGCAGCCGCCGGCCAGTTTCTTCCAGGTCGGCGTCAACCGGTCCTGCCAGAGGCGCACGCCTGGATCCTGCGCCTGGCCGTGCTCGCAGAAGAGCAACCGGCCACCGGGCTTGAGCACGCGATGCATCTGACGCAGCGCGAGGGCCCAGTCCGGTATGGTGCAGAGGGTAAAGGTGAGCACCACCGTATCGACGCTGTCATCGTCCAGCGGAATCTGCTCTCCCGGCAGGTCGAGCCACTTGACCGGCACCGGTGACCGCTCCACATTGCTGCGGGCCTTGTGGCGCATGGCGGCAGAGGGTTCCAGTCCCCAGACCCATTCCACTTTTTTCGCATCGTAGAGGGCCAGGTTCAGCCCTGAGCCCGTGCCCACATCCAAAACCCGACCCGATGCCAATGGCACGACGTGTCGGCGGGCCTGCATGACTTCCTTGGTCGAGCAGGCCAGGTTCAGGAGATGCGGCAGGATGTTGTCGTCGTAGAATTTCATGCGGGTGCTCCTTGCAGTGCGTGAAGGGTCTGGATTTGGGCGCGCCCTGAGTCGAGGGGCGCCAAGGCGCCGATCCGGCAATCGGGATGAACTATGGTAAACCTTCCGTGGGTCCGGGTATATTGAGGTCCAATCTGGGCGCCAGCCCGACCCAATCATGCCTGAAAGGACCCGCCGTACATGACCTCTTTTCAATCGCATCCCGCAACCACGCCCAGCATCCTGATCATCGGCGCGGGCTTTGGCGGACTGGGAATGGCCATTCGCCTGAAGCGAGCCGGTATCCAGAGCTTTACCATCCTGGAAAAGGCGGACAGGGTAGGTGGAACCTGGCGCGATAACACCTATCCGGGTGCCGCCTGTGACGTTCAGTCCCATCTGTATTCCTTTTCGTTTGAGCCAAAGAGCGACTGGTCGCGCAAGTTCGGGCTGCAGGCCGAGATTCTGGGTTATATGCAGCATTGCGCGGCAAAGTATGAGTTGGAGCCGCATCTGCGCTTTAACACCGAGGTGGTCTCGGCGGAGTTTGATCCCGCCACGGCTGAATGGGTGGTAACAACACAGGCCGGCGACATCCTGCGCGCGCAGCTGTTGATTACGGCCTGTGGTCAGCTCAATCGCCCGGCCTACCCCCGGCTGGCGGGGATCGAGAACTTTCAAGGCAAAGCCTTTCATTCGGCCCGCTGGGATCATGGGTATGACCTGACCGATAAGTCCGTCGCCGTGATCGGCACGGGCGCCAGTGCCATCCAGTTCGTCCCCGAGATAGTACCCAAGGTCCGGCGTCTCAAGCTGGTCCAGCGTTCGGCGGCCTGGGTGATCTCCAAGCCGGACCGGCCGTTTCAGGAATGGGAGCAGCGCCTGTTCGCGCGCTTGCCACTGGCCGACCGGCTATATCGTTCGCTGATTTACTGGAAGAACGAGAGCCGGGCCCTGGCGTTTACCCGCTTCGATGCCTTGCTGGACCTGTTCGCGCTGGAAGCCCGCTGGCTGGCCCGCCGCCACATCAAGGACGCGACCAAGCGGCGCCAGATCATTCCCGACTACAAGATCGGCTGCAAACGCATCCTGATTTCCAACGACTGGTACCCGGCCATCAATCAGGAGCATCTGGAGCTGATCACTACCGGCATCGACCGTGTGGAGGCGGACGCCATCGTAACCCAGGACGGCCAGCGCCATGCGGTGGATGCCATTATCTATGCGACCGGCTTTCAGGCCACCGATTTCCTGGCGCCCATGCAGATCAAGGGGCTCAACGGCCAGGAACTGAATGCGGCCTGGCGGGATGGGGCAGAAGCCTACAAGGGCATCTCCGTGGCGGGTTTCCCCAACCTGTTTATGCTGTACGGACCCAATACCAACCTGGCTCACAGTTCCATTGTCTTCATGCTGGAATCCCAGGTGGAGTATGTGATGCAGTGTATCGAGGCCCTGCGTAAGCCCGATGTCGCTTACATGGACGTCAAGCCTGAGCGGCAGCAAACCTATGTGCAACGGCTACAGCAGCGGCTGGAGAACAGCGTGTGGGAAACTGGCTGCACATCCTGGTACAAGACCGCATCCGGCCGGAATACCAACAACTGGCCGGGATTCACCTTCAGCTACCGGCTGGCGACGCGGCAACTCAATCCTGGGGACTATGAATTCCATGGCCGGGCGTCCCTGTCGATGCAGGACAAGCCCGAGCCGGTCGCCGCACAGCAATAACTTTCATTTGGGTTAGCAATAACCTTCACACGGATCAGAAAGGAGCTGCCATGTCCCGTCCCAGCATTTTTATCACTGGAGCTGCCGCCGGTATCGGTCGCGCCACGGCATTGATGTTCGCCCGCGAGGGCTGGTTTGTTGGCCTCTATGATGTGGATGCGGCGGCACTCGCAACGCTGCAGGAGGAGCTGGGCACGGAGCATCGGATTGCTGAGGCTCTGGATGTGTGTGACCAGGCGGCCTGGCATGGGGCCTTGGAGCGCTTTTTCGGCGCGGCCGGCCAGCGTCTGGATGTGCTGCTCAACAATGCGGGGGTGCTGGTCTCCGGCCCGTTCGAGGAGACGCCCATCGAGCAGCACCATCGCTTGCTGGATATCAACGTCAAGGGCGTGCTGAACGGCTGTCACGCTGCATTGGCCTACTTGCGCAAGACACCGAATTCGCGGGTGATCAACCTGGTGTCGGCCTCGGCCCTCTACGGGCAGCCGTCACTGGCCAGTTATTCGGCCAGCAAGTTCGCGGTACGGGGGCTGACCGAGGC
>JAEZAA010000148.1 GCA_023430625.1 Pseudomonadota bacterium | reverse complement strand
GGCGACAGGAAATAATGCTGCGCGTCGATCTGGGCGAAACGTTCCGGTAACGCCAACGGCTGCGGATACACCAGCTTGAGCTCGTTACAGCGGCTGATCACCACCGGTGCATCCGCCTTGGGACTGACACAGAGCCAGTCGATACCGGCGGGCGCGGGCAAGGTGCCGTTGGTCTCCACTGCGACTTCAAAGCCCTTCTCATGCAAGGCCGCAATCAGCGGTTCATCCAACTGCAATAAGGGCTCGCCGCCGGTACAGACCACGAATGGTCGTCCTTGGGAGAAATCGGGCCAGAATTCGGCGATTCGCCGGGCCAGACTCTCGGCATCGGCAAAACGGCCGCCATTCTGGCCATCGGTGCCGACGAAATCCGTATCGCAGAAATTGCACACCGCCGTGGCCCGGTCTTTTTCCCGGCCCGTCCAGAGATTGCATTTGCTGAAGCGGCAGAACACGGCGGGGCGCCCCGCCTGGGCGCCTTCGCCCTGCAGGGTGTAGAACATTTCCTTCACACGGTACATAACAGATTGCCTCGCGGGTGGCGCCGGTCAGACGGCTTCGTAGGCCAGCGGGTCCGCTGCATTGTTGCGCGCGAACGCCTCCAGCCGCTCAATACAGGAGCCGCATTTGCCGCAGGCTTTTTCGCGTCCGTTGTAACAGGTCCAGGTCTTGCCATAATCCAGCCCCATGGCAAGCCCTTCCCGCAGGATCTCGATCTTATCGGAATAGAGATAGGGCGCCACCACGGCGACCGCTTCGTAATTGGCGACCTGGGCCACCTCGTTCATCTTCTGCACGAACAGGGGCCGGCAGTCGGGATAGATGGCGTGATCGCCCCCATGGGCGCCGTAATATACCGCCTCCGCGTGGAGCGACACCGCATAGCCGATGGCCAGCGACAGCATGATCATGTTGCGGTTCGGCACCACCGTCGATTTCATGTTCTCCGCCTCGTAGTGCCCCTCCGGCACCTCGATGTCGTCGGTCAGGGACGAACCCTGCAGCAACTGGTTGATGGCGGTGATGTCCACGATCTTGTGGGAGATGCCCAGCTCTTCGCACACCTGTTGCGCGTAGAGGAGTTCCTTGGAATGACGCTGGCCATAATTGAACGACAGCGCATGAACCTCATGCCCCTCGCGCAACAGGCGGTGGAGCAGCGTAAAGGAATCCATCCCGCCCGAATAGATGGTAACGACCCGCGAGCCGGCATGGCCTTGCGGCGGAGTCTGCGGATGAACGGAATGCATGGGGTCCCCTTGGTCGACTACGGCATATGGAACAAGGGCGCCATTTTAACCAATCTTCAGGGCTCTTCGCTAATCGGCGGACCATGGCGGGGTGGATCAGGCGGTCAGGCTGTCCAGCGCCTGCAGGTAACGGAGGATCTTGGCCTTGAGCTCGCCTGGGTTGATCGGCTTGGTGAGAAAGCCATCCATGCCGGCGCGCACCGCCTCGCGCTGCACATCCTCGGTGGTGGCGGCGGACAGGGCGATGATCGGCAGCCGTCGGTACAGGCCGCCGTTGAGCGCGCGGATTTCCCTGGTCGCGGCATAGCCGTCCTTGAGCGGCATCTGAATATCCATCAGAACCAGATCATAGCTGTGCGCCATGACCGCCTCCACGGCTTCGAAGCCGTTCTCCGCCGTGTCCACCTCGGCGCCCCACTTGCGCAACAGTTTTTCCGCGACCATGACGTTGACGGGATTGTCCTCCACCAGCAGGATGCGCCGCCCATCCAGCTTCACCAGTCCGTTGGCCGGCAGCAGGAACGGTGTCTTCGGCGACTGCGCCAGGTTGCACGCCAAGCGCAGGGTGAAGTAAAAGGTGGAACCGCTCCCCAGATCGGATTTGACCTGGATCTCGCTGCCGAACAGTTCGACCAAGGCTTTGGTGATGGCCAGTCCCAGGCCGGTTCCGCCATAGGATCGGGTGATGCTTTCGTCGGCCTGGGTGAAGTATTCGAAGATGCGGCCCAACTTGTCTTCGGCGATGCCAATTCCGGTGTCGGTCACGCGGAACTCAAGGGTTGCCCAGTCCGGGTTCTGAATATCATCGAGGCGGCGCACGCTAAGCTCAACCAGACCCTGGTGGGTGAACTTGACGGCATTGCTCAGCAGGTTACTGAGAATCTGCGCCAGCCGGGTCGGATCTCCCAAAACCCGGCGTGGCACCTGCCGGTCGATTTTCTCCCGAATCTCCAGCCCCTTCTCCCGTGCGGCATAGCCGGCGGTGCGGCTGATACTGTCCAGCAGGTGCAGCAAGTCGAAATCCACCTGCTCCAGCTCGATCCGGCCCGCCTCGATCTTGTTGAAATCGAGGATGTCATTGATCAAGGACAACAGGTTTTCCGCCGAAAACTTCAGCGTGTTGAGGTTCTCGACCTGCTCCGGCCGTGGGTTATCCTCCAGCAGCATGTGGGTCAGGCCAATGATGGCATTCATGGGCGTGCGGATTTCATGGCTCATGACCGAGAGGAATTCCGCCTTGGCCTGGGATCCTTCTTCCGCCTTCTCCTTGGCGGCGGTCAACTCCTGGCGGTGGGCTCGTTCTGCGGTTACATCCATCAGAATGCCGTGGAACACGACCCGCGTCTCGTCCCATTCGATGGGCGACGCGTAGCCATGAATCCACTTCACGCCGCCTTCCTCCCGCTGGAAGCGGGCTTCACAGTCCCAACGCTGCCGCTGGCGCGCAGCCGCCAGGGCCGATTCCCGCACCCGACCAACATCGTCCGGATGCACGCCGCCCATCAGCCACTGCAGATCCAGTGCGCTGTCCTCATGCTCAAGCCCCAGGATGTCCCGAATCCGGGGACTGACGTAATTGAAATGCCAAGGCCGGCCATCGAGATAAATGCAGGCCTCGTACACCACACCTGGTACATGCTCGGCCATGGATTTGAAACGCCGCTCGCTGCGCCGCAGCAGTTCCTGAGCCGCCTTGGTGGCGGTGATGTCGCGACAGATCAGGGCATAACCGAGCAGTTGACCGGTGTCGGCGCGGATCATGGATACCGTCATCAGCACATCCAGGACACGGCCGTCCCTGCGCCGATGCTGAATCTCGCCACTCCAGCCATCGCGGCCACCGAGGGTTTTGAGAATATCCGGCGTGTCAGCGCTTTCCCTGACCTGGAACAGGGCGATGGACTGCCCCTGGATTTCCTCTTCACGATATCCATACAGGCGTTCCGCCGCCCGGTTGCAGGACTGGATCCGACCATCCCGATCCAGGTAGAGGATCGCGTCATGGTTGTCCTGAATGATCTGGTCGTTGATCAGCATGCGCTGACGGGCCGCGCGCTCCTTGTGAATGTTCTGCAACACCACGGAGACCCGGCGCTCGGACTCCGGCCCGAGTGGCAGCATGGAAATCTTGACCTTGTACCAAAGCCCATCGGTGGGCGATTGGTACTCAAAGCGGGAGCGCTCGCCGCTGGCGAATGCGCGGCCGATATGTTCGCGGAACAGGCTCACCAGTTCCGGCGGCAGGAAGTTGGTCACGGGCTCCGTGAGGAACTTGGCCCGCGGCTGAGGCAGTTTGGCATCCTCGCTACACCAGACATTGATAATCTCAAAGCGCTCGTTGACCTCGAACACGGTGTCGTTGAGCGAGGTGACGAGGGTTTCGAGCTTGAGGTTGGACAGTTGAATCGTCCGTTCCGCCCGCTCATTCTCCCGCAACAGCAGCATCACGAAGGCATAGCTGCCGATAAAGACGATGGGAATCACCAGGGCACGGACCAGGGCCTGCTCGTCCTCGCTGACGGACCAGTGGACGAGGCGGATATTCAAGACCATATCCAGCACCACCACACCCAGTGTGATGACGGAACAGACGCTAAAGATCCCGCGGTCCTCCGGCGGAAATATGGCAAAGGGCGCCAGCAGGACCAGCGCGTAATAGAGGAAGAAATAAGACTCCTCGCCGACGATCGAGGAGAACAGGTAAATCAGGCTGACGTTGGCCAGCACCAGAAACAAGCGGGCGGTCGTGTAATGTCTGAAGTGGTTGAGGGCAATGGCTGTGGACTGGACCAATAGCAATATCAGGGCCAGCACGACCAATAGGCTCGAACCCGCCAGCACATAGCTGACGAGAGGCAACAGGGTGCTCAGCAGGACAATAAAGGCGGACTGGTTGCCCAGGCGAACATAGCGCGCCTGTTCCTCGGACAGAGACTCATCGACGCCGGCATTGACCAGATTGACGATACGACGGAACATCTTCGTGACCAGATCCCTTGTCTAGATCCCTTGCCAAGATCCTTTGTATGGCGCCAACAACGTGATAGATGTCACGTTTTCACCTTGACGCTCCCTGAGTCTATACAAATTCGCCCGGCTAATCTGTGGCGCCGTCGCAAAATGCAATAATACCTTACAGGCATTCGCCTATACTGTGCCAGGTCTCGTTCTGGACAGGGCAGACGGTCGAGCCTGGCGACTTGCTTGCCGTGTCGAAGTATCGACTATCCTGGAACCTTGGAAACGGCGTTGATTCTAACATAGTCTCCTGCGTTGGGAGATGGCGTGCCGAGCATCAGGAAGATGCCGGTGTCGTCGAACTGTCACGGGATTGGGTTACACATCGAAGTAATACCGCCCACAACCGGACGTCCGCGGCCACTGGCCATTTCTTCTGCCACCGGGTTAGGCATGCAACCCGCCAGAGTCGATAATGAAGCATCAGCACAACACCGAACCCTTGACCAGTAACCTGCCCGACAACCGTCAGCAGGCTCCTGATCCCAGAGTAGCCAAGGCACCCATGCCCGCCTTTATCGATTTCGAAGCGTCCAGCCTGGACCTGATCTGCAGCTATCCCATTGAGGTCGGCGTATGCCTGGCGGACGGCAGCCTGCACAGCTGGCTAATTCGCCCCGCTCCGCTGTGGGACGACTGGTCCGAGACGGCACAAGCCATTCATGGCCTTTCCCGGGAGCAGCTGCTGGACGAAGGCGTGGAAGTACCGGAGGTCGCCGCCTACCTCAATGACTGCCTGCGGGGAACCGCCTATTCCGACGCCTGGACCTTCGACAGCTTCTGGCTGCACCGGCTGTTCCGCGCCGCTCGCCTGACGCCCGCCTTTGGCCTGGAATCCATCTCGCAGATTTTGACCCCGGCCCAGATCAACGCCTGGCCTCAATGCCGGCAACAAGCCATCAGCCATTTCGGCCTCACCACCCATCGCGCCGCCGACGATGCCCGCATCCTGCATGAAACCTGGAAGCTGGTGCACGCAGGCCAACACTTGGCCCCCTAGCCGTCCACCGCTGCCAAGATCTGCTCCCGCAGCCAGCGGTTGGCGGGATCCCGATCGAAATTCCGGTGCCAGTAGAGATACACCTCCAACGGCGGCAGCGGAATCGGAAATTCATGCAACTGCAACGCAACCTGACGACACAGTACCTCGGCAAAGGAAGCCGGCACCGTGAGCACCATATCCGTCTCGGCCACCACCAGGGCGGCGGCGTAGTAATGGGGCGTACGCAGGCCAATGTTGCGGCTCAAGCCGTGGCGGGACAGCTCGATGTCTTCGTAGCCCGGCCCCCGTTCGCGGGATGACACCAGCACGTGGCGCAGCGTCAGATAACTTTCCAGGCTGAGGCTGTGCTGTGCCAGCGGATGATCCGGGCGCATCAAGCAGACCAGATGGTCTTCCCGCAGCTTCCGATGACAAATACTGTCG
>JAEZAA010000301.1 GCA_023430625.1 Pseudomonadota bacterium | reverse complement strand
CGTCTACATCAACGACATCGAGCAGGACTCCCGTTACGGCAAGTGGCGGGAATCCGCCCTCAAGCGGGGCTATCGTGCCATGGCGGTAATTCCTATCTGGGACGGTACCAATCTGTTTGGGATCATGGCGCTGTATTCCTCGCGCAAGGATACTTTCGACGCGCCCCATGTGGGTCTGTTACGGGAAATCGGCGGCGATATCAGCGTGGCACTGGCCAACATCCGCAACAATGAACGCCGGCTCGCTGTCGAAACCCGTCTTCGCCAGTTATCTCAAGCGGTCGAGCAAAGCGGCAGCGCCGTGCTCATCTCAAATCTGGATGGCGTGATCGAATACGGCAACCCGAAGTTCTACGAGGTCACCGGCTATGCGCCGGAGGAAATCGTCAACCACAGCCTGTTTTTCCTGAAGGGCGCCAACACCGGCGACGAACTCCGCCGCATCCGCGAAACCCTTCTGCAAGGCGGCACCTGGACCGGCGAAGTGGAAAGCAGCCGTAAATCCGGTGAGTCCTTGTGGTCCCGCCAGACCGTTTCGCCGCTGCGCAACCCCGAGGGAGAGATTACCCATTTCGTCATTACTGGCGAGGATTACACCTCCCTGTACCATGCCCAGAAGATGGTGCAGAAGCTGGCCTACTACGACCCCCTGACCAATCTGCCCAACCGGCGCCTGTTCATCGACGGCCTGACCCAGACCTGCCAGGCCGCCAAGCGCTACGAGCAGAAACTGGCCCTGCTCTACCTGGATCTGGATGGGTTCAAACAGGTCAACGACACCCTGGGACACGCGGCGGGCGATGAATTACTGGAAGAAATCGCGCGGCGCCTGCGTAGCGCCGTGCGCGGCAGCGACACGGTTGCCCGCCTGGGTGGCGACGAGTTCGTGGTGCTGGTGACCAATCTCAACGACAGCGAACGGGCCGCAACGGTTGCCCGCAAGATTCTGGCCGCCGTCTCCGAACCCGTGATCCTGCGCGACTACCTGGTGGATGTCACCACCAGCATCGGGATCACCACCTTTCCGGAAGATGGTGGCGATGTCGACAAGCTCATGCGCAACGCCGACATGGCCATGTACGCGGCCAAAAGTCTGGGGCGCAACAATTTCCAGTTCTACACCGAGGCGATGAACGAGCGCTTCGTGCGCAAGCTCGCGCTGGAGAATCGCCTGCGCCTGGCCATCGAGAACGAAGAATTCGAACTCCATTACCAGCCCCAGATCGATCTCGGCGATGGCCGTCTGATCGGCTTCGAAGCCCTGGTCCGCTGGATTGATCCCGAGCAGGGCATGATTCCGCCCGACGAGTTCATTCCCCTGGCGGAAGAAACCGGTCTCATCGTCGAACTGGGCGATCTGGTCCTGCGCATGGCCTGCCGCCAGGCCCGTGTCTTCCAGAGCCTCAATAACCGCCTGAAGATTGCGGTCAACCTGTCGGCCTATCAGTTCGGCCGCTCCGATATCCTGTTCGGCAGCCTGCGTCGTGAGCTGCAGGACGAACTGCTCGATCCCAGTTATCTGGAGCTGGAATTGACCGAGAGCACGTTGGTTGAGAACATCAGCGAAACCGCGACCATCCTGGATGAGTTTCAGCGCCTCGGTATCTCGGTAGCCATCGACGACTTCGGCACCGGCTATTCCTCGCTCAGCTATCTCAAGAGTCTGCCGATCAACCTGCTCAAGATCGATCGCAAGTTCATCAGCGAACTCCCTGCTGACACCAACGATGCAGCCATTACCTCTGCGGTGATCGCCATGGCCCATGAACTGGGCATCCGGGTGCTCGCCGAAGGCGTGGAAGACCAGGCCCAACTGGAGTTCCTCAAGAAGCACCAGTGCGACGAAGCTCAGGGTTATCTGTTCAGCCCACCACTGTCACTCGCCAAGCTGGATCACTTTATCGCCGGCTATCTGCCCTATGCCCGGGTCCAGCCGGGCCTGTCCGCATCCTGAGGGTACGGCCAGGCCACCGGCCGTTGCGCTAAATCACCAAAACGTGAAGAGCCGCAGGCACTCCAGCTTGCCAGCTGCCTGAGCCAGTCTTTACCATGCCGCCTGAACAGGCCCATCGAAAACAGCCACACCGAATCGGGGTCTATGTTCATCAGCCTCGGTAACCAAGGACTTCCGATGATCCGCCCCCCTTTTTCATTCCGCACGAGGCCCAAGGACTGCCGCCTCCTTGCACTATGCTGCCTTCTGAGTTCTGCTGCGCACGCAGCGGGAGATACGGCACCCACCCAGTTGATTCCCTTTGATGCCGGCTTTCTCAATCCCCTGACCCAGATTTATAGCGTCAATGCGCCGGCAATACCTCGTGTATTACCGAGCGGCGCCTGGGAAATCCAGCTGCAGCAGGAAATCGCCAACAGCTACAGCATTCAACGGGATGGGGACGAACTGGCCTTAATCGATGGCGAACTCTGGCGCACCAGCCTGGGCCTGGGCTTGCAACTGGCGCCAGCCTGGCGCGTCGACCTGCGCCTGCCGTACATCCGTCACACGGGCGGCATGCTCGATGGCCTGATCAGCGACTGGCACGACTGGTTCTCGCTGCCCAACGGGGATCGCGAGCTGCGCCCGCAGGACAAACTTGAATACCGCTACCAGAACGACGAACTGGTGCTGCGCCATGGCGGTGAAGGCGGCGGGCTCGGCGACCTGCGTCTCGCGACCAGTTATGTTCAGCAACGGGACGGCGCCGACCTGATGCTGTCCGCCACACTCAAACTGCCCACCGGCGACAGCGACGAACTGAGGGGCAGCGGCGCGACCGATGTCTCCCTGTCCGCCGCATTCAGCGATGCCTCCAGCCTGGCGACGGGCGACGTTCGTTGGTTTGGCGGCGTCGGCCTCAACTATCTGGGCAACAGCGATCTGCCCTTGGCACGCAAACAGCGCAACTGGGTCTGGACCACACGCCTCGGTGGTGGCTGGCAGTTCCATCCGGCGTGGCAGTTCAAGGCCCAGCTCGACCATCACAGCAGCGTCTATCACAGTCGCACCCGGGCCCTTGGCAATGCCGGCTTTCAACTGACGGCGGGGGTTAGCTGGCAGGCAACCGAGGAACTCCAGCTGGATCTGGCCTTGAGCGAGGATTTGGCAACCACCGTGACACCGGACATCAGCTTGCTGCTGGCCATGAACTGTCTGCTCTAATCCACGGCTTGAGCCCAAGCGGACAGGCTATTATCTTGAGCCCGCACAGATGGGCGTCTATGATGAGGCGGCATATTGTGACTCGGGACAGGATCTCACACCCCTCTCACCCGACCATACTTTTCACCCAATAATGAGCAGGATCTGACTCATGAAAGCATACTCTGCCCTTGGCCTCGTGCTCGCGCTGTCCGCGGCCGGCAGCCACGCCTCGGAATTCGACTTCAACATCAGCGACGAGAGCGTTCAAGCCAGTCTGACCTACGTTCCCGCCGCGCGGAGCCTGGATCTGGGCGTTGGCTACATCTACGAAGAAGGCGGCACCGATGTGGGCTACGCCGAATTTCATGCCCGCGGCCGCACCGCACTTGGCAATCTTCCCACCACGGTCGGAATTGGCCTGCAATTCAACGCCTTTGACGACGACCAGGCGGACGGCACCGCCGTGGCCATCGGTGGTTATACCCACCTGAAGATCCCCAGCGTGCCCGGACTTGGCTTCAACCTCGGCGCCCACTTCGCGCCCAGCATCACCTCCTTTGGCGATGCCGACCATTACCTGCACTGGGACGCCAAGTTCACCTACCGCGTGATCCAGACCGCCGACATTTATGCCGGTTACCGTCAGATCAAGCTCGGCCGTGAACACGGTTCCGTGATCAGTCTCGCCGAAGGCGCCATGGTGGGATTCCGACTCTACTTCTAAGTTTCGCCGTATCCGGCCCCGCTGCCTCGCCAACATTTTTTGCCGCGGGCAGCGGGGCTGATCGTGCAGGCAGTGGACTGAACCGCTTCACAGATCCCAGCTCCAAGCCTTTGCGGCCGGTTGCATTCCACCTATAGTTAGCTCTTGTCGCCAGTTAACCCTTGCCACCAGTTCAATCTTCATTGCATTCATCGCGCGCGGGATCAAGCTCTATGAACACAGGTCACTCCCCTTTCATTCTGCTGGCCCTAACGGGCCTCTTGGCCCTCCAGGGATGCGGCGACGCCAATGACTCCACGAAAGGCGGCGGCGGTGGCGGCAAGGTTCCACCACCCGAAAGTTCAGCGACCCCCACTGTTGAAGTGTTGATTCAGGGCACGCCGGCCATGGCGGATCCGGAGCTTGGCACCGTGGCAGTCAAAAATATTCGGGTTATCAGCGTTGACCATGATGGCCAATCCTTCGGCAATTATTTTCAAGCAAGCGACTACAGCTATAAGATCCAGAACGGTGGCAGTTACCGGATTACCTTCAACGAATCCTTTCCCTATCGGGTTGACCTGATTATTGCTGTGGAACTGGAAGGCGGTGAAGTGCTGCGCCGCATGCTACCCAACTCGCGCTTGAATCGTGACGGGCAGCCCCACCCCATCAATCCAGCCACCGAATATGCCATGGCGGCATTCTTTGAGCAGGTGAACGAAGCTCAGTTTGAGGAAATGCTACCCTGCCCTCAAGGAACACTGGTGTGTGACCATCAGTGGCAGGTCGCCGCGCCCAACCTGGGAGGGTTGATGGAAGCCGTGGCAGATTACGAGATCGAACTCGCGCCATCCATGAACCTGGATCAGGCACTGCAAAGCATGGCGGAGAACGTAGCCTTTCGCCGATTCGTCGACCAATCGATTGATAGTCTCAAGCAGAAAAAAATCGTAGGGGTCGGTTTTGATTTAGAAAATCCTGATGCCGCAATTGACGGATACAATACCGTTGCCTTTAGCCTTGGTCTCAACCAAGGTAATCCACGCGACGTAACCCTGGGCTCAGTCACCGCACCTGAAGGCAGCTCCCAAACAGCCATTTTCAGCAATTGGATATCATCGGAAACCAGCATTCCATCTGGCTCTGGCGGAAGCCTTCCGTATTACCCGTCCGCCAGCCTGGCTGCATGGGGCGTGGCTTATGTGTCACAACTCTTTGTTGGTGATACACCTCAGCTTCGAAGCAGCCTGACGCTGCAGGCGGGCGCCCCTGCTCAAGTCCAACCAATCACCACCGCGAGTGAACACAATATTCTGGGTATCGGCGGTGCGCCTACCTTCCTCACGACCCAGGGTTTTTACGAATTCAGTACGCTGCAATCCCAATCCGTGACGGGGCTGAACAAGGATCCCCAACTAAACGATCCTATTGGCTGGCTCACCAATCCCTACTTCGCGTCTCTTTATGATGCAAAATCCCAGAGTGCGCTGCTGGATGCTCGCGCCTTTAGCGGTTATGTGCTCGACGTGAGTGGCAGCCAACGCCCCTTCATTCGGGAAGCAATCCTGGAGCGGACCCACACGTTCCAGTTCATTACCTACAGCCTTCAGTCCGATCAGCCACACAAGCAAGGGCAACCCCAGTTTCATGGGGGCATCATCAATAAGAAACAGTATGGCGTGATCGGCCTGACCCAGAAATTCAATGAAACAGAGCCCACCATCAGCGTCTCCAGTGGCCTTTATCATTGGGCGCCGAATGACGATGGAACTTCGTTTTTCGAGTCACAACCCAGCACAGCTCTTTTTAACAACCAGACCCTGAGTCGAGATGGCAATGGCGCCCCATATGCCGTGACCGCTCCCATAGCCACTCCGCGCGACCGAGATTTCCAGGTCCTCACCAACAAGAGCGGCGGCAAGGATTACTTCACCGGACGGCTAAGCCTGGAAACCAGCGGCAGCGAACAATGGATTGGCATGTCCGGTCCCCAAGGCAAGTTGTTGACTTTTAACCTCGATACAGAAGCTGAAGGCCAAGGCATTGTTCATGCAGTGGAGTTGACAGCAGCAGCTCCAACCAGCCTGGCCGGCGAACGCTACCGACTGAAAGGCAATGGCTTTGGAATGACGACCACCGAGAACTTCCTGTTCCATGTGGACGACTCTGAGCTGATCTTCAACGAGGACGGCAGCGCCACGCTGGTGATGAATCAAGTGCGTGTGGCCCAAGATGTCAATTCCTTAGAGGTTTCGACCTTCACAGAAAAGGACATTGGCACCTGTACCACCACTTCAGTGGTTCGAGACTCAACGTATACGAACGCGATTAGCCTGGATTTTCCCGCTTCAACAGAGTGCCCGGAATTTGGCGTTACTCTGGAAGGCTTCGTTGCCGAACCGGATGCCACCAACAGCGACGAAGGCGGACGCCTGATGATTCTGCGCCTGCGTCAGGGCAACAGCATCGGCCTGCTGTACGGCATGCGTCAGAAGAACCTGACGCCCGCCATGCACGCGAATTAACCGCAATCCAAACGGCGGCTTTTTAGCCGCCGTTTTGTTTTATGCGCGAAAATCCGCTCCACTCCGCCGGTTCAGGGGGTATCCCGCACCCTCCCAGACGCAACATTGCGGCCTGCCGCACAGTTTCCCCCCCCTGCAATTATTTAGTATGCACTACTGTGCAAA
>JAEZAA010000268.1 GCA_023430625.1 Pseudomonadota bacterium | reverse complement strand
CTACTGCACCTCGGAAGCCTGGACAGTGAAGAAATCCGCTCAGTGCGTGCTGACCGCCACCAACTCCTGGCTGCATGCCCAAACCCGGCAAAGCCAGTATCGCTACGACCGGGACAAAGGCTACGTCTGCACCCTGAGCGCCCTGGTGCTCAAGGGCACCCAGGCGCACCTGTTTCATGTGGGCGATGCGCGCATCTACCGTTTGCGCGACTCCACGCTGGAACCGCTGACCCAGGACCACCGGCTCTGGTTGTCCGCCGAGCAGAGCTATCTCAGCCGCGCGCTGGGTATTCATCAACATCTGGAAATCGATTATCAGGCACTGGCGCTGGAGCCCGGCGATCTCTTCCTGCTCGCCACCGATGGCGCCTATGAATATGTGTCCTCACGGGACATGGTGACGCTGGTTCACCAGCATGCCGAGGATCTGGATCAGGCGGCGCAAGCCATCATCGCGCAGGCCCTGGCGGCGGGCAGCGGGGATAACCTGACGGTGCAGATCGTGCGCATCGATCAGTTGCCGGAGCCCGACGCCCAACAGTTGGCCGAACGCCTGGGCGAGCTGCCGCTGCCGCCCACCCTGGATGCCCGCACCCTGGTGGATGGTTATCGCATCGTGCGGGATCTGCATTGCAGCAGTCGCAGCCATGTCTATCTGGCGGTGGATACGGAAACCGGGCAGTCGGTGGTGCTCAAGACGCCGGCGTCGGACATTCTGGAAAGCCCGCTGCACCTGGAACGCTTCCTGATGGAGGAGTGGATCGCCCGGCGCATCAACAGCGAGCACGTGCTCAAGCCCTATCTGGTGACGCGCCCGCGCAGCTTTCTTTATCTGGTCACCGAATATGTGGAAGGCCAGACCCTGAGCCAGTGGATGATCGACCATCCCAAGCCGGATTTGGAAACCGTGCGCGGCCTCGTGGAGCAGATCGCCAAGGGCCTGCGGGCGTTTCATCGGCTGGAGATGCTGCATCAGGACCTACGCCCGGCCAATATCCTGATTGACCAGACGGGCACGGTGAAGATCATCGATTTCGGCTCGGCCCGTGTCGCCGGCCTGCAGGAATTGGCCGCCCGTGACGAGTCGGAGCAGGTGCTGGGCACCGCCCAGTACACGGCGCCGGAATATTTTCTGGGCGAGAATGGCGCGCCCAATTCCGATCTGTTCTCGCTGGGGGTGATCACCTACCAGATGCTCAGCGGCAAGCTCCCCTATGGGGCGGATGTGGCAAAAGCCCGCACCCGTGCCGCCCAAAACAAGCTGAGCTATCAATCGCTGTTACGGGAAAACCGGGAGATCCCGCCCTGGATCGACGGGGTGCTGCGCAAGGCGGTGCACCCCCACCCGCAGCGGCGCTATCAGGAGCTGTCGGAGTTTCTGTTCGACCTGCGCCACCCAAATCCGGCCTTTCTCACCGAGAGTCGCCCGCCTTTGCTGGAACGCAATCCGGTGCTGTTCTGGCAGGGCGTGTCGCTGATTCTGGCGATCATCGTGGGGCTGTTGCTGGCCCGATGACACGACGGATTGATACGGCTACGGGTCCTTGTCCTGATCTTTGCCTTTCAGTTCCAGCGACATCGCGATACCCATGGCAATGCCGATACCAATGCCCAGGGCAATATTGTCAATCACGATGCCGATGATGACGCCAATCACGATGCCCCAGACCAAGTTCAGCGACGACGGCTTCTTGTCCATGGTGATCCTCCTCACCAACGGAAGGCTGCTTGCCCTATAGTTGCGCGGTTTTCATGGCCGATTTCCTCGGCGCCGCGCCTACTTTCTGTTCTTGCTGACGCCCTTGCTGTTCCTGCTGATGGCGCAGCAGCAAATAAACCGCCAGCCCCGTCGCCACGCCCGGTGCCAAACCCAGCACCAGCGCCACCCAGCCATGCCGGATGCCCATGGCCCGCGCCTCATGCACCACCCACACCGCCAGCACTGCCCAGCAGAAAATGGCATCCAGCGCGTAGCCGGAGGCATAGGGATTGACGAAGCCTGCGGCGAACGCACCGAGGATGTCGCCATCCTGCAGCAGCTGTGGCACCACCACGACAGCGAACGCCAGCAAAAAGCCAATACCAAGAACATACAGCAACGCGCGAAATAGGCCTGAACTCATTTTGTTTTTCCTTGTATGAAACGGTTTCAACGCAACGATCCGGCATTTGTCAGTCGGACTCGTCATTTTTGATCACGGTGATCTCACCATCGACTTCGAGCACCGCCTGCCTCACGTGGGTCATGTCGGTCACGCCTTTCTTGCGCAGGCTGGCGGCCAATTCCTCGTCTGTCAGTTTTTCCTTGCGCAGATTCTGCTTGAGAACCTTGCCGTTGTGAATCACCAGCGTCGGCGAGTCCTGCGCAATGCGCCGAAAGCGCGGGAAATAGAACTCGACCAAGTTGAAGGCGTAGTCCCACAACAGCACCACGACGACCATCAGCACAATATCCAGCATGGCGCTGGCATCGCCGATGATGGCATCCGCCGCCAGGCTGCCGACAACAATCAGTGCGATCAGGTCATTGGGGGATAAATTGCCGGTCTGGCGCTTCGGAATGAGCCGAATCACCATGGCCACGACGAGATAAACACAGGAGCCGCGCAGCAGGATTTCGCTCAGCGGCATCTGTAGCGAGAAGACATCAGCGAGCATAGGTAGCTCCGTCACCCTTGTCAGCAACCTTGTCAGCAACTAAAAGGCGATTGGATCTGGCCGTCAGAACCGATTGGCCAGGTCTCAGGGCCTAAGTCTACTGCAACGGGGGGCGGGAGCTGTTGGTGAAGGGATAGTGCGGTGCCCGTCCCGGCCTCTTCTTGAGAAAGCCGGGAGGGCAAGAGAGAAAGGTTGCTTGATGTAGCCAGTTACACCCGGAACTGGGAGACCAATTGCCGCAGATCCTCGCCCAGGCGGGCGAGTTCGCCGCTGGCATCGGAGGTCTGGCTGATTCCGGTGGCGCTTTGTGCGGCTGCGTCCACGATACGGGTGACGTTGCGGTTGATCTCTTCCGCCACCAGGCTCTGCTCTTCCGAGGCCGTGGCCACCTGGGTGATCTGGTCATGAATGACCGCCACCGACTGCTCAATGGTGTGCAGGGCATCGGCCGCGGCATTGATGGCGCCAACCGTTTGCTCCGACTGGGACTGGGCGGCTTTCATGCGCTCGGCCGCCTTGCGCGACTCGCTCACATAGCTGTCGATCATGGTGTCGATCTGCTCGGCCGATTCGCCACTGCGACGCGCCAACTGGCGCACCTCGTCGGCCACCACCGCAAAACCGCGGCCGTGCTCGCCGGCACGCGCCGCTTCGATGGCGGCGTTCAGGGCCAGCAGGTTGGTTTGATCGGTCACGTCGCGAATCACGTCGAGCACGGATTGAATTTCGCTGCTTCTGGCGGCCAGCGCTTCGATCATCGAGGCGCTTTCCTGCAGGGTTTCAAACAATGCCGTCACCGACGCCTGGGACTCCAGCACGGTGGTCCGGCCCTCGCGGGAACGCTGGTCCGCATTGGATGCCGCGCCTTCCACTTCATTGGCGTTTTGCGAAATCTGGTGCACCGTGGCGGCCATCTGCTGAATGGCGGACGCAATTTGATCGGTCTCGGTGCCTTGGACTTCCACGGAACGTCGCGTTTCCACGGCGATGAGGCTGAGTTCCTCCGCAGCGGAGGCCAGCTGTTCGGTGGTCTGGTTGACCGTCACGATGGCACGCTGGATCTTGGTCACGAAGGCATTGAACTGGCGCCCCAACTCGCTGAGCTCATCACGGCCCTGCTCCGGCAGGCGCTGGGTCAGATCGCCGTCGCCGCTGGCGATTTCCCGCATCATCGAGGTCGCGGTATTCAGCGGGCGCGTGACCGTGCGGCCCACAAACAGACCAAGCAGGATCGCGATCACGACAATGATCAGCGTCGTCAGCAGGATGTACTGCAAAGA
>JAEZAA010000196.1 GCA_023430625.1 Pseudomonadota bacterium | reverse complement strand
CGGCAGGGAGGGTGACCTGACCGGGGCGGCATACTGCTGACTCTGGCACAACCTGCTGGGAGTGCCTGTTACTGCATGTCGCTCTGATTACCCGCGCTCCACTCGTCGAACTCCTCCGCGCTCAAGGCACCGTCTCGATCACGGTCGAAGGTCTGGAAGTCCTGGGCGCTAATGGAACCTCCGGCCTGGGTTTCCTGCTGGCTAATGCTGCCATCGCCATCGGAATCCATGCTCTGGAACGCCTGCTGGTTGGCGCCGGACGGGCTGCCAATGGCGCCGCTAGTCGCATCACCGGTCGAGCCGATTTCACCGGTAGATCCGCCGGTGGTGCTGCCCGCGGTTCCGCCCATGGAGCCACCCGTGGTACCGCCCATGGAGCCTCCACTGGAGCCACCCGTCATGCCACCGCTCGAACCGCCCATGGTGCCACTTGAAGTGTCGCCCCCCATGGAGCCTCCGCTGGTTCCGCCCATGGAACCACCCGTGCCGCCACCGGCGGCACCGCCGCTCTGGGCAAAGGCCGCACTGGCGGTTAATAAGGCACTTACAAGGACCAGTTGTCTGAATTTCATGTCGTTCTCCTCATTTGACCACCTGGCGGGAGTATCCTGTGACTGTTGCCAGGTGCTTGAAAGTTTAGAGAAGCGGCGACAGGAAACTGGAATGGAAAAGGGTGTCTTCTAATTACCATTAGGTAATAGTGAGTCAGCGCTCAGGAGGTGTTTAAAGAAGGAGCTGGAAATTGCTTTGAACACTTGTAGCGTTGAGTGGCAGAGTCTGTGTTGTGCCAAGCTTGGCTATTCTGAGATTAAATGGCAGATAGGACGGCCAGGAAATCTTCTGGATTTTGTGTTTGGCAGCGCTGTTTCGCCATCTGCAGATGTTTATTATCCTGAACTTGGCCCAAGCGCACTTTCGTACAAGAAATAGAATGCACCAGGATGAGCCCAAGCGCTCTGGCGGCAGGATAAAGAATGTGATGAAGTGTATTTTTAAATGTCAGGACGCCACCACACGACATGGATGAAGGGAAAATGACCGCTTCTCTGAAAATTGGGCCGCTTACCTCGGACGTTCCAGACGCGGCCGTGGTTTGGGATGAGCTGTTGGCGGTGTCCGACAGCGATCCCTTGTTCAATAGCCGCAGTTGGCAGGAGTTGTGGTGGAGTATTTGGGGGCGTCCCGCCGGTTTTGAGTTGACGCCGGTAAGCATCGGCCAAGCCGGAGGTCCACGCGCCCTGGCGCCGCTGTATGTCGAGCGGCGTTCCTTGAAAGGCATTCCGGTGCGCCGCCTGCAGTTCATGGGCGCCAATGAGCAAACGCTGTCGACCCCCCGCTGCGAATATCGCGATATCCTGGCCGCCGGGGTAGATCGTCCCGCAGCGGATCGGGCCTTGCTGGACACGATTGCCCGGCTGCAGTGGGATGATTTCATTCTGCGCGATGTGGCAACCAATAGCCCCTTGATTGCGGCCTTGCACCAATGGTCGCGAGACCATGGATTTCGGCTGCGGACTATTTACCGAGATCGGGCCTATGCCCAGACCTGTGACGGTACCTTTGCTGATTATCTGGCCGGCCTCAAGCCGGAAGTACGTCGTAAGTTGTACAACAAACGCAAACAGCTCTCTCAGCTAGGGACGCTGGCGCTCGAAAATTCATATCCGCATGCTGTCGATTCATTCTTTGACATCCTCAATGGCTTCCACCGCACGCGCTGGGGTGCGGAGCTCTATGGTACGGCCGGCCTGGGGTTTCAGAAGGAATTGCTGGGACGGCTGGCGGAGCAGGGCGCCGAACCCTGGTTGTCGGTGATGCGCTTGAATGGCGAGCCTATTTCCGTCTCCTACAACATCCTGTTCCAGGGCAGGGTCTACAACATTCAGTCCGGCTTTAACGAAGAGGTACAGAAAAGCCTGTCGTTGGGCCTGATTCACATCGGCTATCTCCTGGAGGCGGCATTTGCGCATCCGGACGTCAAAGTGGTGGATTTCCTGGCCGGCTACGGCAAGAAGTCGAACTACAAGGCGGATATCTGCAATGAAATCGTTGAGATGCACTCCTTCCAGGTGGTGCGCAGCCCGCTGCTGAAGTTGCTCTATTGGCTCAACGACCTCCAGAAACGGCGACGCCCTCGCTAGTACCGGCACTAGCCTTCTCTCATAGTCTGCCGACCTGATCTGTATCAACGCGATCTGGATGGGGCATCGGTACGCTAATCCATCTATACTCCCTGCCAATGAGACATGAAGTAATGATTTGATCAAGACTCTGGCCCACCAGATTGCACGGGGCGGCATGAGCTGAAGCAAGCGGTTAATGATCGTACGGGATGATTATGAAACTGAAGGTCGGCGTTCTGATGGGGGTGTGCGTCCTGGTCTCGGCGCTGACGGGCGTGGTGGCCACGGTGTTCTATCTCGGCCATTCGAGCAGTATTCGGATTCAGTCGGATCGAATGAGCACCATTCGCATACCTGAAGAAATCCTGGGTCATGTGGCCTTTGCCAGCGACGCGGGCGTTCTGTTTGAAGAGCAGTTTTCTGCGCAGGCGACCATCGAAAGCCAGATGGACATTCCCATCGAGAGCCTGTTTTCGATCCCGCTGGATTTCGATTTTACCTTGCCGGTGAATGCCACCATGCGGGTAGAGCAGGAGTTCGAGGTGGCGATGGACGTGCCTATCCAGTTCGAGCTGTCGCCGCGGGATCTGAGCATGAGCGCCATGAGCGTGGATCTGGACACGGAAATCTTTATCGACGACGAAGTCGAGGTCGAAATGCTGGTTCCGATTGATGCGACGATCGCGGCATTCGGCGCCATTCCGGTGCCGGTTGCGGGGAACCTGCCGGTAAAAGCCCGGGTGCCGATCCGCCAGCCGGTCCGCATCCGTGATCGGGTGGACGTGAATCTCACCAACTTTGCGGTAAAAGTCGATACGGTCATCCCCATCAAGGCCAAAATTCCGTTCCATCAGGATGTGGTGGTGAAGGGCGATGTCACCGGCCGGATCCGGAAAACCATTCAGGTGCCGATCAATGAGACGCTGACCGTTCCCATTCGGCAGACCGTTCCCGTCGGGCTGCATATGGCCGAGGAGCTCAAGATTAACCTGGATGGATTCGTGCCCACCCGCATCCGCTTCGATGAAGCGCTACCCGTCCAGTTGCAGTCGCTGGAGATCGCGCCCGGCGATATCAGCATTCAGCCGGCGGCTCTGGAATAGGAAGGGATCGACCGCGGGCGGCGAAAGGCGCACCCGCAGTCCTGTGACGTCCTGACTTCTTCATGCGCCAAGAACCGGCTCAGGGCCCGTCCTTGGTCAGGCCGGCTTCGGCGGCCAATTCCTTCTTGTGCAACGTGCCTTAACGTTCGCGCAGACGGCCAATGGTGCTCTGCAGCGAGCGCTTGAGCTTGTTCGCGGCGCCATTGATGGCAAGTTCATAGCTGTCCGCGTGATGGGTGACGGCAATGGGCTGATGTCCTTGCAGGCGGGCTTCCATCATGCAGCGCTTGTCGGCGGCACCGTGCTTGATGCTGTTCTCGTCATCGACGTGGACTTCCACCCGGGTAAGCTGATCCGTTAAGTGGCCAAGGGTGTGGTTGACTGCGTAGTCGACCCGTTCGGCCACTTCGGCAGGCTGATGGATGGATTTGCCGGTACTCGTCTGAACTTGCATGTCGTGCTCTCCTACAAATTGAACCCCAACAAGTTGCACGCCATCAGGCAGATGTGCACATGCCTTCGGCGGCCTGGCATCGGACGCCGTGCGGCGTGCTCGACTGCCATCCTTCTTAGGGTACTGTTTCGAGGGGGCTTTCCAAGGTGGGCTTTTTAAGGAGGCATTCTAAGGAAGGTAAGCCAGGCATAAAAAAGCCCGCTGTGTTCACCGGGCTGTGCCGGGAACGCGGCGGGCTGTTGAAGCCGTCAGGATAACGGGAAGTTTACAGGTCCTTCATGGCAGCGATGATGTCCTGCAGGACCTTCTTCGCATCGCCGTTAACCATTAGGCTGTTGTCACGGATGAACAGCTCGTTGGGGATACCCGCAAAGCCAGGTGACAGACCACGCTTCACCACGACAACCGTCTTGGAGTTGTGCACGTCCAGAATCGGCATGCCGTAAATGGGCGAGGCCGGATCCTTGGAGGCGGCCGGGTTCACCACGTCGTTAGCGCCCAATACGATGGCCACGTCAGTCTGGGGGAATTCCGGGTTGATGGTGTCCATTTCGACCAGCTGATCGTAAGGGACTTCCGCTTCCGCCAGCAGCACGTTCATGTGACCGGGCATCCGACCAGCGACCGGGTGAATGGCGTATTTCACCACCGCACCTTTCTTCTGCAGCATGCTGGCCAGCTCGCGAGTCGCGTGTTGGGCTTGGGCAACGGCCAGACCGTAACCTGGAACGAAGACCACTCTTGAGG